>JAKISY010000044.1 GCA_021648365.1 Verrucomicrobiales bacterium | reverse complement strand
GGGGGCGAATGAAGGTCATCACTCCATCCCCATGAGTTTTGGGGAGGGATATTGAGCGGCTCAAGTGTCTCGATGTCAAAGGGGGGATCGGGTGGTGGTGGAAGACCAATTAGCCCTTCCCATGAGCGGGGTCAGTCCCTGATTCCTGCATAAATCACCTTCCAACTTCATCGCAACAGTTGTTTTTTCCACCTCCTGACCTCCTTATCTTTTGTATTCTGAATCACTCCCACAGAGCGGGATACATTGGACGGATCGCCCATCAATAAACGCCGCGCAATCCATCTCGTCGATGCTGTCGTTCGCGAGCGAGCCAACCACGCCAGCGTTCGCTTCTTCGGGCAGTTCTTCTTCGTTTGTTCTAGGTCAGCATTATTGATTTTCAGTAACCTCATCCCTCGTATGATCAATTTTTCTGCTTGGCGCTCGCCTGTTTCACGAACATCGGCACCAGAAATACTGCCTTTGTCCACACCTTTCAGGAGAGCTTCAATTCGTTCCATTAGCTCATCCCTGAACTCATCGCCTCCGAGGCACCACTGGTCTTTTGTAGGGTGTGATTGATCGGCTTTGTCATTGCTATTGATACCGTTGTTCCCTTGAGCCTCTTCCCTTACGCGTGACTCCAATTGCACTGCGTAGCCACGACGCCCTTTCGGGGTGTCCTTCCACTGCATTCGGCCCAGGACATCGGCAGCGTGCAGCCACTCGGGACGCTGGCGTTTGAACGAGAGGTAGTGAGGCAGGCTACTCCACGGATAGTCTCGTAGTTGTTGCCATTTTCGACCTTCGCCAATCATATTCGCTCGTTCAGGATTGAGATGAATATAGTTCGCCACGGTCAGAAAGTATCCCTCAGAAGAGTTTGAATCAATATTCTGCGCCTTGTAGCGCCCTTGAAAAAGGTGTCCTCGCCAGCGATGGCGTGAATTGATGCGTTGAGTAAATGTTCCCTGCATCCATTTCATTCCCTCAACCAGATTACCGTTCGGAGTGACTAGCAAAAGGTGATAATGATTGCGCATCAACACGTAGGCGTGAATCTGCCATGCGCACCGCTCGGCAGCTTCACCGAGAGCTTTCAAAAACAGCAGCCGATCATCGTCGTCGATGAAAATGTCCGCTCCCCGGTTCCCTCGACTCATGATGTGGTATGCCGCACCGGGATATTCGATTCTTGCCTTACGTGCCATGGGTAACAATGAAAGCATCAATGGAGGGCGGATTCAAGGAAGTTTTTCAGGAATCAGGGACTGACCCCGCCACTGGTGCGGGCGGGGACATGACCCCGCCACTGACGAACAAAAAACGGTTACCGCCTCACCTTTTTTATACTTGCCCCGCTATTCGGTTATGAAGTCCTCTTGCTAGACTCAGGCTCCGGCCGATTGCTGCGCTTATTTTTGAAGCCCGCTATCATAAAAGCACAGCCGATCAATACCATGAACAATGAATAAAACTGCCCCCTCGGCAGCCCCAAGATCAAAGCTGCATCGGGTTCGCGGAAATTCTCTGCTCCAATCCGAAAAACCGCGTAGAGAATAAAAAACAAGCCAGTCAGAATGCCGTGATACAGGTTTTTCCAGCGCAATCGCACCATCAGTAATATGGAAAACAACAGCAAGCCCTCCAAACCTGCTTCGTAAAACTGCGACGGATGGCGTGGCTGCAAAAACTCCTGCAATACCGCCTGCACCTGTTCGTTGCCTTCCCGATTCGCCACGATCACCATCTCGGGGTGGGACATACCCGTTTTTGCCAGAATCTGCTGCAGCCGAGCTGGTGCCATCTCATACATCTCTCCAGGAAACTTCATCGCCCACGCCACCGAAGTCACGCGCCCATACAACTCGCCATTGATGAAGTTCGCTATGCGCACCAGAAACAAACCAATCGGTGCCACCACCACCAAGTTATCCCCTACCCCTAACCAAGATATTTTGTTCCGCCATGCGTAGAACCAAGTGAACATCACCAAACCCAAAATACCCCCATGACTCGCCATGCCTCCATTGAGGAAATAAAAGAAAATCCACGGTGCGTGAATGAATCGATCAAAATCATACAACAACATGTAACCCAGCCTGCCACCTAGCATCACCCCGAACAAAGCACTGAAGGTGATGAAGTCTGCCACCTGATCCTCCTTCAACTCAGAGTAACCCTTGCGCACCAGCTGACGCAAAAGCAAAAAGGCTAGCACAAAGCTTAACACATAAGCTAGCCCATACCAACGAATCGCCAGCTTCTCGGTGAACTGGATCAGCACCGGGTCAAGGTGATGCAGATAATATCCTGTGATCAAAACGTTGCGCGCTAAAGTTTCAGGTTAAGGCTGAATGTCGTTTTCTTCCAAAAATGGAATCAACTCATCCACCCCAAAATCAGCTAAGATCAAACCATCCTCCATGACCATCGTCGGAGCCTTAGTCTGACCCGACAAACTCTGCATATCTGCAAAAGCATCCGCATCCGCAGACACATTCACTTGTTCAAATTCATAACCCTTGCTCTCCAGCCAACGAGTGGCTTCGACACACCAAGGGCACCCTGGTTTGATAAATACTTTCATTTTCTAATTGCTTTCGGGTAATAACCTCCAGCTATCTCCACTTCGTTACGATTCCTAATTCTTAATTCTTAATTCTCAATACGCCTTAGCAAAAATCACCCGCCCCTCAGCAGGTTTGCCCGTGATCACACACACTCCGCTCTCTCCACGCAACTCAGGATCCGATGGAATACAGCGAATCGTCACCTTGCTCTCTTTTTGCAAAGCGTCTTCATCCTCTGCGTTTCCTCCCCAATGCCCCAAAGCAAATCCCCCGTGGATTTCTGGTTGATTAACATTTTTTGGAGTGAAAAAAGCATCAAACTCATCCTTCGAAGCAATCTCCTTCGTATGCTGTTCACGGAAATCCAGCGCGCGTTGCAACAGCGTATCCTGTATCGATTGCAAGATCTCTGGCAACTGCGCCACCGCTTCATCCACAGCGATGAACGCCTTATCTCGATGCCCACCATCGCGACGTGTCACCGCCACCGAACCCTTCTCTAAATCACGTGGACCGATCTCGATTCGCACTGGCACCCCTTTTTTGATCCATTCCCAATTTTTCACCCCGCCGCCCAAATCTCGTTCATCCACCTCGACCCGAATCGGAGCCCCCCACGCACTCTGCGCACGCAACTTACCAGCCAACTCTCGACATGCTCCTAACACCGCCTCACGATGCTCTTCTTTTGGAATGATCGGCAAGATCACCACCTGTTCAGGCGCCACTCTAGGCGGGATGATCACCCCGTCATCATCGCCGTGTGCCATGATCAAAGTTCCGATCAAACGCGTGCTAACTCCCCAACTGGTAGTCCAAGCAAGCTCTCGCTTACCCTCGCGCCCTTCAAAGTCGATACCCGCCGCTTTAGAAAAATTCTGCCCAAGAAAGTGAGATGTGCCCGCCTGAATCGCTTTGCGATCCTGCACCATCGCCTCAATCGTAAAGGTATTGAGTGCTCCGGGGAAACGTTCACCTTCCGTCTTCTCACCCGGAATGACAGGGATCGCCAAATGTTCGCGCAGAAAAACCTCATACACATCGTGCATCTTCCGCGTCTCCTCCATCGCCTGCTCCGCCGTCTCGTGAGCGGTGTGCCCCTCCTGCCAGAGAAACTCCGCCGTGCGCAGAAACAAACGCGGACGCATCTCCCAACGCATCACATTGGCCCATTGATTGATCAACAAAGGCAAGTCGCGGTAACTTTGCACCCAGCGCGCAAACGCTGCACCAATGATCGTCTCCGAAGTCGGGCGGATCACATAAGGCTCCGCGAGTTTCCCCGCCGGCACCATTTTGCCATCGACCAACTCAAGTCGATGATGCGTCACCACCGCGCACTCCGTCGCAAATCCCTCCACATGCGTCGCCTCTTTTTCCAAATAGCTAACCGGTATCAGCAGCGGGAAATAAGCATTTTTATGCCCCGTCTCCTTAAACATCACATCGAGCTGAGCCTGCATCTGTTCCCACAGCCCGTAGCCCCAAGGCTTGATCACCATGCATCCCCGCACCTCTGAATTCTCCGCCATATCAGAAGCCTTCACTACCTGCTGATACCACTCAGGAAAATTCTTCTCCCGCACCGGACTGATCGCGTTTTGCTGTTGTTTTGCCATGATGATCTAAATATAAATACCGCGCCATCCTAGCCCCACTTTGCCAAAACGCCAATACACAAAATGCCACTCCGTTGAGAGCAACGCTCAATCCACCTTCGCCGCGCGAAATTCCTCCATGATCTTACGGTAAAAAACCACCCCCTCTTGCAAAGCCTCGACCTCCAAATACTCATCCTCCGTATGAGCCTGAGCGATCGAACCTGGCCCCAGCGCAACCGACGCAATTCCCGCCTTCGCCAACCAAGTCGCATCACACAGCCAAGGCGCCCCCACCGGCTCAGCTCCCAGCGCTGCCAAATGTTTCACAAAAAAGTGATCCTCGGGCGTATCCAGAGCGGGACATTCCGAGAGCATCTCCACCTCTACTTTTGGAAAACTCCCCGCAGCGAACTTTTCTTCAAAATAGACTGGCAATAACTTTGCCACCCCACCTGCCGCCGCTAACTCAGGCGTTTCACGGAAATCCAAAGTCACCTCACAGTGGTCTGGCACGATGTTGGTCTTAGATCCCCCCTGCATCGTGCCGATATTGAGCGTAGGATGCCCCAAAAACTCATTCTTAAAAACCAACTGCTGCAACTCTCGCATAAACCCTCGACCCAAATCCCGCAAAACCTCATTCATCCGCATGATCGCATTCTCTCCCCGCTCAGGCGTCGATCCATGCGCCGCCTTGCCCTTGGTCACCAGCTTCACCCAAGTGCAGCCCTTGTGACGACACACCGTTTTCAATTCCGTCGGCTCCCCCACAATCGCAAAGTCCCACTCAGCGCCATGATGCTGCGCAAAGTGACGCGAGCCCGGTTGAGCAATTTCCTCCCCCATCAGCCCGACAAATCCCACCTCCACCTCCAGTTCAGTCATCCGCTCTTTCAGCTCATAAAAAGCCCACAGCATCGCCGCCATCGTGCCCTTGGTATCACTCGCCCCACGCCCCCATATTTTCTCCTCACGCAACTCCCCCGCAAAGGGATCGATCGTCATCCCCGCCACACTCACCGTATCCAAGTGCGGAGCAAAAAGCAGCCGCGTTTTTTGCGCCGACACATCACCTTCACCACCAAATCTAGCAATCACATTCGGACGCCCCAACTCCACCTCTTCCATCACCACCCGCGCTCCACATACTCGCAAAAAATCCGCCACATACTGCGCACAAGCAGCTTCCCCCAAATGCGAAGTGCCCGTTTCGCCATCGCCCTCAGGATTCACACTAGGGATAGCGATCAAAGCCTGCAATAATTCGACTACATTCCGAGGTAAATCCATAGCTACGATTGCACCCCATTCACTTCGCTGTAAAGAAAAAGCCTCTGCCCCCATCTCAGCTCAAGCACTTTTGACTCTCAAAAATGATTTTTTCATTGTTAAAGTAGCGATTTATTTTATAATGCTATTGACATTTAGGTCATTTTCAGTCCTAAATACAGGTTCAAAGTTTTTTTAGCACTATTCAAAATGAGTGATTCTGCATCTACACCAGGCAAACCGTCCAAAAAGACGTCAACCGTTCCGTTGAAAAAAGAAACGGTTCGCATAACCCTGCGAGCACGCCCAGAGGACACCGGTCCCGTCGTGCCACAAGGAGTGACCCAGCCGATTAGACCCGTAGCAGCACCTCCCGTTTCGGGAGCTGTGCCGCCCATCGGCAGCACCATGCCAGTTCCAGCAGCAACCGATCCAAGTGGCAGCGTGCCGCCCATCGGCAGCACCATGCCAGTGCCAGCTCAGCACAGCCCAACCGGTAGCGTGCCGCCTCTTGGTAGCACCATGCCAGTTCCAGCGCAGAACAGCCCAACCGGCAGCGTGCCGCCCATCGGCAGCACCATGCCAGTGCCAGCACAAGACGGCTCATCAGGAAGCATTCCGCCTATTGGTAGCACCATGCCCGTTCCTGGCGCTCCCGTTACTGCCACCGCACCCACCGCTCCACCTACCCCGACGATCGCACCAGTCGGCCCACGGCCAAATGCTCCTATCGCTGCGCCGGCACCGCCGCCAGCACCAGCAGCACCAGCCCCAGGACAAGCACCTATCGCACCACCACCAGCACCCGTGGCAGGGCCACCTGCAGGAGGCGGCGCCAAAACCGTTACTTTAGGAGCACCCATACCACCCTCAGCAGCACAAAGCCCCGGCACCGTTACATTAGGCGGGCCACCCGCTGCGCCGCCAGCACCACAAGGTGCTAAGACCGTTACACTAGGAGGAGCAGCGCCCGCCGCACCAGCACCAGCACCAGTAGCCTCACCGCCAACCACGCCGCTAGCTACGCCAGTCGGCGCCAAAACCATTCCTTTGGCAAAAGCTCCCACCCCAGGTGGACCAGCGATTGGCAAACAGACCACCCCCTTGGCGAAACCGGGCAGTGCCAAACCGCTACCCAAAGCAACGGTCAAGCTGCAACCTACGCAGACCCTTACTCAAGGTGGCGCAGCAGGAGTTTCCACCACACCAGACATTCAATCGACTGCAGCCGACGAAGCAGAAGAAGAATGGGAAGACGAATACGAAGAAGCAGGCTTGATGCCCTTTGCCGTGATTGTCGTCATCTTATCCATTGCCGTGCTCCTAATCGAATTCATGGCTTTCCAAGTAGGCAATGGCTGATCTATCAATCACCCATCTCAGCTGATGTTTTTTGCATCAGCTCAGACACCCTAGTTTAAAGCTAACCAACACCTATTTTTAATCACAAGCTCATTCGCTACCATGCCCATAGCTATCATCATCCTCATTCTTTCAATCGCCGTTTTAGCGCTTGAATTCATGACCAAATCCATCGGCGGCTGAGACCTCTCAGCCCCGTAGTTATTCTGGTTCACTCCCACTCCTTCCCCGATCTTTCGTGATAAGGAGATCGTAGCTTCGTACGAACTTCAACGTTCGACGAGCTTAGATCGAGTCACACTCGCAGTCTAGCTTCGCGCCCCAAGCTCGCGGCTACCACAAAAAAGTCGCGGCACTTCTCGTGTTGAAGAAAGGTTTGACATATTTTTCCCATCCGAGCATAATACAGCTCGCCTCGATAGTTATTAAAATTATGTCTGCTATGAAAAACATTGCCATCACCCTTGCTCTTCTCTTCCTGAGCGTCCAAGCAGCGAGCGCGCAAGACAGCGTCACTTTGTCTCATAGTTATTTTGATTTTGGCTATGAGCGCATTTTTTATGTCAACGATCTCGGTGAGCGCTTGAACGACGCCAACGGCTTGGTCGCAGAACTTTCCATCGCCCCAACGGAACATTTTTTTCTACTCGGTGAATACCACTATGCCAAATCTGATACCATCAGCGATGACGATTCGGTAAGCACCCAAGACCTCCGCCTCGGACTTGGGCTCAATGCCGTGCTTGCAGGCATCATCGACATCTACGTGCAAGGCGGAGTGCGATACATGGAAACTGGCCCCCTGCTCTTTTTCGACCGCATAGACGACCTAGGTTTGTATTTCGAACCCGGTATCCGCATGGCAGTGATCCCGCTTTTGGAAGTTTACCTCTCAGCAGACTACACCCGCATCGATGAGCGCAATCTTTTCGGTGTAGAAATCGGCACCGTGATCAAATTCACCGACCTTCTAGGCGTAGAAATCTCTAGTAGAGTTCAAGAAAATCGCGCCAGTCTTGGTATAGGTGCTCGATTGCAGTGGTGAACTGAAATTTCAAAATACCCGTCGCCTCAAATCCTCAAACGCCCCACCCAGGCCGCTCGCTATCATTCCAGCGGTCAACGATTCCGCAGATTCGCCGCCATCATACACCGCCCTCTCCGCACTGCGCCCGATCAACCAAGATCCCAAACAAGCCGCATCGTAAAGTGAATACCCCTGAGCGATCAAGGCAGCGCACAAACCCGTCAATACATCGCCCACCCCACCTGTAGCCATGCCCGGATGCCCCGTCGAGTTGATCGCCGTCTTTTGCCCAGTAGCAGCTACTAAGGTTCTCGCCCCTTTATACAGCAGCACCCCTTGAAAATCATACTGCTCGATAAATTGTTGCACCACCTCCAAGCGATCCACACAAGTGGAAGCTCCTGAAAACAGTCGCAACATCTCTCCAGGATGAGGCGTCAACAGCCGAGCTTTGCCGTGTTCAGCCAGACGCGACAGAGCACCATCCGAGCGAGCCAATAAATTCAACGCATCCGCATCGACCACCATCGGACGTGCCTCATTTAAAATCCAAGGCAAGAGATCTGGAACAAAAGTTGCATCACCCAAACCCGGACCCAGCGCCAAAACATCCGCACCATCCCCCGCGATATCTGCTATTGAAGCCAGCGGCTTCACCATCACTTCAGCAGCTGCCGTGATCGCTACAATATCGTAAATCGCCGGTTCCACATACAAAGTCACCAAACCCGCACCTCCATGTAAAGCCGCCATCGACGCCAAAGCTGCCGCCCCCGTTAATCCGCGCGAGCCAGCTAAGATACTCACCCGCCCAGCGCGTCCTTTGTGAAAAGCAAAATCTCTGCGCTGCAACAACGGAGCCAATAAGCTCGAATTCAACACCTGAGCCTCTCCAGCGAATTCTCCAAACTCTATCTCTGGCAAAGCAATCTGAACAATGCGCCCAACATGATCAATCGCAGCATCTTTGACAATGCCGCCTTTGATCGCCGCTATCGAAAGCGTAAAATCCGCCACCACCGCCCCTGGGTAAGGTATGCCCAAATCCCCGTCCACCCCCGAGGGGATGTCAATCGCAAAACAAACCGCAGAGCTGCCTGTCCGCTGATGCGCCAACTGCGCAGACCGCTCAGCAATGATACCACGCAAGGGACCACGCGCACCAATGCCCAACAAACCATCCACCACAATGCTGGCGCATCCGCCCTGACTAGGTTGCACGGCAGAAAAACCGCGCGCTACTTGCTGCTCGAATTCCCCCAACTTCTTGGCCGCCAAAGACGTCATCTGCGAACTCTCCCCCGACAGAACCATATCCACTCGCCAGCCCGTCTTGAGCAATTCACGCCCCACGACTAAAGCGTCCCCACCATTATTGCCCTTTCCCACATAAAGCGTAGCGCTGCCGGCTGTAGGAAAAAACTGCCTGATCGCTTGCGCACAAGCCTTGCCCGCCTTCTCCATTAGATCCTCCGCCACCACACCCGTCGCGAACAAACGATCCTCCGCCAACTTCATCTGTTCACAAGTCACCATCATCACAACGACATTCGCCGACCGTAAGGAAAACCGAAGCCCCACACTCTGCAAGTTGATTATCTCCCAACTTAACAAACGAGGCAAAAGGCAATCACCCTTTTTTACGATATTCTAAAATACCTCGCGCAATGCTATCCGCCACCACTTGGCGATAGCGCGCGTCGAGCATCGAAACCCGCTCACTCTTATTACTGACAAATCCCCCTTCCACCAGAACTGCCGGATGGCGAGTTTTTCTTAATACAGAAAAATTAGCCGATTTCACCCCGCGATTGGTGCAACCAATCTTACCGATCAACTGCCTTTGAATGTAAGACGCCAAGTTCCTCGATGTAGAACTTCGATAAAAAGTTTCGATCCCTGTGACCTTACTCTTCCAACTCCAATTAAAATGAATGCTCACAAAAATCGCATTGCGGTATTTATTCGCCTTCGCCGAACGTGCACTTAATGGGATGAAAGTATCCGTGCTGCGCGTCAATACCGTTCGAAAACCACTCTCGCGCAAGGTGCGCTCCAAACGGCGAGCTACGTCCAAATTCAAATGCTTTTCATAAATCAACGATCGACTCGCCCCCAAATCATGCCCCCCGTGCCCCGCATCTATGATCACCGTCTTGAAACCAGCTTCAGCTCCCATCGTCCCCAAAAAGAAAACAAGCGCTAAAAGCCCCCAAGCCAAAAAGAGTTTACCCCCATGATCTTTCATCAAAGCTCTGTATAGCGAAGGGGTCATCTTTTTTCAAACTGCTGGTGTGCTCGAACGACTACTCTTTCGCCCCAAACTGCGCTTGGTTCAACTCCATTCACGCATCACCACATCTCTATGAGAAATACACTACTATATTCTAGTTAGTCAAGAGAACTTAATCAAAATCCACCACGAACTACCCACAAAATCCAGCCCCATGCCGTCTAATTCACCGGCATACCAGGCGGAAGTTCTGAGAGCTTATGGAACTCATTTTTCTCATAAACATCATCCTGCATAGCTTCGGGAATCCCTCCCTCGACCACAAGTTGCCCACCTCCCACACGCACCAATTTAGGGCGGTTTTCGCCTTTGGCAAAATAGAACTCCTGCGGTGCCGCCTTTCCCGCCACATCAATGATCGTATGAGCATAAGACTGTGGCGCTCCCATGTGCAGGATATGCAGCCTATTATTAGCATCGACCCCCATCATCGGATCGCTCACCATCAGTAGCTTTCCCAAGGAATAGGTAGTGATCACCCTGCCTGAATCGGCCTTACTCAACCTAAAATAAATCTCCTTCTGCCTGTTAAAATCAAAACGTAGCACCTCATATTTTCGGAACTTACCCGCCCCTTCAAAACCCGGCGGCACTCCCACCACCTCCGACCAAAACTCACGACCGGAGGTCACCACCATCGTTTGAATCCGCGTTCGAAAATAACGATTAGAAGGAGGGAAATACACGTTCACCCGCACTCGATAAGTGCCTTTTTGCCCCATTGGATAGCGACGATTGACAAATACCTGTTTTTTAAAAGTATCACCACTGCGTATCATCACCGGCCCCAAAGGCGCACGGTTCTGATAGGGGCTGATCAAATTGCCTCGAGTATCCGTCACTTGGAAATCTAGCCACGGAGCACCGTTCCTCCCCTGAAGCACCAAATCCTGCCCCGAACGATTGGTGATCGACAACTGCCCCGCCACCGCCTCGTGAGTCATGTAAGCCTTTTTATTAAGCTGGAAAGCCACCTGAATCTGCGCCCGAGCACTATCGAACGAAGCTAGACCCAGCAGTAATAACGCCAGCCAAACCCAAGTCCGATCAGCCCTTTTAAAAATTGTACCTTTCATGATGACAAACCACAGCTTCATTTAGAAGAAAGCTGTTCGTATTTTCTATCGCGTAAACTAAATCGTATCTAGCCAAATGTCCAGTCACCCCGCAAGCATTAAACAACTTTCATAGACAAAGATCGCTCCCTCGCTAACGTGTCGCAGCCCCATTTCCAATTACAACTTTTTGAATTTTTCTAAATATGAACAGCCCCACAACTGTAGGAAAAAACTTCTCCACCCCGATGTTGATCTGCTCGCTCATAGCATACTTAGCTATCATCCAAGGCAGCAATCATTTGCTGACCGCAGACCGCGACTATGGATACGCTAGTTACCCTGACACAGAATCGATCATTCGCAGCACCACCATCCCCGTTGCGCTGTCCGTTTTATTTGTGATTGGGCTAGTCCACATAAGTAACATCTTCACAGAAGGACCCGGGGCATTCTTCCAAGCAGGCGTCGCCTCAGCATCTGGACTCTTACTCTATGTCTGCCTTCGCGTTTCAGGCAGCCTTTGGCTCCCCATCATGCTGCACGCAGGCTGGGACTTCAGCCTATTTTCAAGCAACCTTGGCAACGACCCGAAACCCTACCTCTTCAGCCCTATCGCCCTGCTTCTCATACCCATACTCACAATCATCGTATGGATCAAATGGCGCTCCATTTGGCCTTCACCCCCACGCAGCAGCGCTTGATCCACACTAACCCGCACATTCACCACACGACAATTCCCATCGACTTTCCTGATTTTTCTGTCATCTTTTGCAAAAATCATCATGACGGATAACACACCCATAACAGCAGGGATTCTCATCCTGACTGGCTACTTTATCGGCTCCATCCCCTTTGGTTATCTAGCCGGCAAGCTTCGTGGCATCGACATCCGCGAACACGGCAGTGGCAACATTGGCGCGACTAACGTGCTGCGCACTCTAGGCAAATCCATCGGTATCCCCGTGTTGATTCTCGACGTGCTCAAAGGCCTGCTACCCGTGCTGATCGCCCAACACTTTTCAGATCAGACCATGATTCATATTCTGACCGCCTTCGCCACCATCATGGGACACAACTACACCCTGTGGTTGCGATTCAAAGGCGGCAAAGGCATCGCCACCTCCGCAGGATCTCTGATCCCCTTGATCGCCATCCCGCTAGCGATCGCCGTGCTCATCTGGGTGATCCTATTTTTCACCACCCGCTACGTATCCGTCGCCTCTATCGGAGCCGCTCTAGCCATCCCCATCGTCACGATCATGCAACAAAGCTTACAAAACGAATGGAACCTAGCCATGATCAGCTTTACCGTGCTACTAGCCACCCTTGCTACATGGAAACACCGATCCAATATCATCAAACTCTACCACGGCACCGAAAACCGCTTCACCCCCAAATCTAAAAAAACTAATTCACAAACTGATGTCTGATCTATCCTTTGAAAAAGCAAGCGTGCTAGGCTCCGGCAGCTGGGGCACCGCTCTAGCCGTCGTGCTAGGCGAACGAGGACTCGCTACCACTCTCTACGGTATCGAAAAAGAAGCCCTCGCCGACATCAACCAAAACCACCAAAACTCTCGCTACCTCCCCGACGTTGATCTACCAAAAACGATCACCGCCACGGATGACCTCAAAGTGGCTGCCAGCGCTCCACTGATTTTACTCGTAGTCCCTTCCCAAGTAGCACGCCTAGTCATCAAACAACTGCAACAAATAGGTGTTTCTGAAAACACCGTCTTCCTCGCCTGCACCAAGGGCATCGAATCCGCCACTGGACTGTCGATGACACAATTGCTGCGTGAATTTTTTCCCCATAACCCCATCGCCGCCCTCTCTGGTCCGACCCATGCCGAAGAAGTCGCTCGCCGCATGGCGACCGCCACCGTGATCGGTTGCCCCGACCACGATACCGCCGTACGCCTACAAGAAGTATTCACCCTACCCTGGTTCCGCTCCTACACCCGCGAGGACATGGAAGGCATCGAAATCGGCGCCACCGTGAAAAACGTGTTCGCCATCGCCGCAGGCATCGCCGATGGCCTCGGTCTAGGCGACAACGCCAAAGCCGCCATGGTCACTCGCGGTCTAGCCGAGATGATAAGACTAGGAACCGCTCTCGGTGGAAAGGCCAGCACCTTCCAAGGACTCAGCGGAGTCGGCGACCTCATCGTCACCTGCTACAGCCGACACAGTCGCAACAACAGTTTTGGTCGCATGCTCGGCGAAGGGCTCACCGTCGAGCAAACCGTGGATAAAATGACCCAAGTTGCCGAAGGTTACCCCAATACAGAGAGCGTCTATAAATTAGCTAAAAAAACAGGCGTTCGCACCCCGCTGATTGACCAAATCTACGCCATTCTTTATGAGAACAAACCCGCTGGCGAAGCTCTAGCTGAATTACTCAGCCGCGACCCTCGCCCTGAAGGGGACCGTTAATACTCAAGCTACACCCCCAACTCAAGCCTGAATGAAATCGTCTTTTTTAGCCACATCCCCAAGCACTCTCCTTCCCTTATTTAGGTTCCTCTTAGCATGCGCACTATTGCTACCGCAACTGGCTCACGCGCTCGATCTCGACTGGACCCGAACTGGCAAAGACACCGTTTACGGCGAAATGACCTACTTCGACTTCGAACGAAAGACCGTAACCATCCAACCGGCCGAGTCCGAAGGAGAATCCAAAGAAGAGATCAAATTCCCCAGCTCGGAACTCGACTCCCGCTCGCGCTGGATGGCGATGTTTTCCCCCCATTTTTTACAGAGCCTCCCCAGCGACAACTACCGCGGCGAACACCTCCACCTAGCTCTGCTCTTCATCGTCATCCCCGCCGTAATCTACCTGTTTTCCTTCTGGCTCAGCGCCATTCTCATCACTCAGCGCATCAACCCCCTACGTGCCATCATCGCCCTACCCGGAGCATGGTTTTTGAGCGGATTCCTGATAGTTTTTTACATCTTCATGATCGGTCGCTACCCCGAGCACACCCTCACCATCTGCAGTGTAGGCGGACTGATCACCCTCTGTGTGGCAGCCCTGTTTGTTTCGATCATCTACCACAAAAGCGTCTTCCACGGCCTAGTGCTCATCATTTTCCACTCAGTGCTCGCCCCAATTATTTTTGCCTCAGCGATCTACGCCTCCTATAAATTGGGCGACGCTGAAAAAGTCGACCAATTTTTCGAACAGCGCATCTTTACCCCCACCGGTCTGCTCGCCCAAAAGGACGAAGCTGTTTGACCTTTTACTTTTTCTCTGGTGATACAGGCAGCGGCTTTTCTCCAGCCCACTTGCCCGTTTCCGGCATATACACCATCGAAAAGGAAGTCTGTAAGGGATAATTGCAAACACAGCCCGTCGCAAAACTCGGCACGTTCAGCAAAGCTCCCGCCGCCACCAAACTGTTGCTACAGCCGCTTCTCAGATTACGCAAACTGAACAACTGCCCTTTATCCAGCTCCACATAAGCCGCACTTTTATAACGCAAAAATAGCAAACTGTCACTACCCACCGTGTAGTTGCAAGCACCGCGTTTGAACAACGGCTTCTTTGTCAAAACCTTGCCCGTCGCCACCTCATAGCGATGCCCCGCCGATCCATCTACCCAGACACCGAAGGCGATATCGAATCTGCAGCATAAACCAATCCCCCTCCCATTGCGATCGAATGCAGGTTGAACCGCTGCTCGGCTGTCTTCGTCCACAACTGCTTGCCATTCTTACGATCCAGCGCCACCAATATTTTCGCCTCCCATAAACCGTCATCCATCGCACCGTGGCTGTGTTCATCCTCCGGCAAATCGTATCCCACACCAATCAACAGGATATTCTCATTGGCACGCACTGCCACCACTCCAGATCTTTTCCCCTTCGGCACATCCACCTTGATCGCCAAACTTTCCTTCACCTCCCCCGTATCTGGATCCAATACATCACATTTTAAATCACTCGCCACATACACCGCATCTCCAAAAGTCACATAACGCACCAGCAAGGTGTCCTGCTGCCGCTTCCAGAACATACGACCCGTGTAAATATCAATCGCCCGCAACTCTTTTTTTTCGTCATCGAAAGCAACCAAACACCCTCAGCAGCTCATTCCAAAAATCCCCCTCCTCTCCTGAAAAACACCACAGTTCTTCAAGAGGTTCTCGTTTTCTGGAGTTCAACAATGACATTAGATAGGATAAACCGATAAGCTGAAGCTTACCCCATAAAAACTCAAGCTCAATTCATCATCATTCACCATCCTACCACGCCACACCGAAAGCCCTCACACATTTTGTAAACTTTTTATGAGATTTTGTAAAAGTTCTCATGCACCTTATTCCCATCATGATACCCATCCCTACATTCAAAACCCTTCTCATCCTATCCATTTTTGCCACTGGACTAAGCCCACACGCATCCGCCGAGCTCCTCATCGGACAGGCCACCACCGACATCACCCCACCACTGCCCGTCGCCCTCTCAGGTCAGATGCACACTCGCATCGCCAAAGAAATTGAAACCCCCGTCACCGCCTCTGTCGTGGTTCTGGAAAAAACGGTCGAAGGGAAAAAAAGCGAACAAACCATCTTCATCTCCTGCGACCTCGTCGCCATTCGCAAAGGCATCCTCGAAGGCTTGCGCGCCAAACTCAAACAAGTCGAACCCCAGATCGACCTCGACAAGATCGTCATCAACGCCACCCACACCCACACCGCCCCCGTGATGAATGAAGGCACCTACAACATTCCCGCAGACATCATGCAACCCACAGCCTACCGAGAATTCCTCTACGACAAACTCGCCCAAATGACCGCTCAAGCTTGGAAGAGCCGCAAACCGGGCGGCGTCAGTTGGGGACTAGGCCACGCCGTCGTCGCTCATAACCGACGTATTGTCTATATGGATGGCAAAGCCAAAATGTATGGCAAAACCGCCCTCCCCAGTTTCAAAAAACTCGAAGGCGCCGAAGATCACGGTGTCGAAGTCTTGTTCTTTTTTGACCAAAACAAAAAACTCACCGCCGCCGCAGTCAACGTCGCCTGCCCCGGCCAAGAAGTCGAAGGCCGCTCTGCAGTCAACGCCGATTACTGGCACGAAGTGCGCGAACAACTACGCGCCATCCACGGCAAAGACCTCATCGTGCTGAGCTGGGTCGGAGCCGCCGGTGATCAATCCCCCCACCTGATGCTGCGCAAAGCCGCCGAAGGGCGCATGATCATCGCCGCCCAGCGCACCCGCCTGCAAGAGATCGGACGCCGCATCACCCGCGCCGTCGATGACGCCTGGCAAGTCGCCAAAAACGACATCCACTTCGACGCCCCGATGCAACACAGCGTGCGCCAGCTAAAGCTGCCCGTGCGCAAAGTCACCCAACAAGAAGTCGCCCAAACCAAAGCCGTGATAGCAAACCTTAAAGAGCAAGCCAAAAAAAACGGATCCGATACTAGCAGAAAACAGCGCTGGAACCAAAAGACCATCGACCGCTTTGCCAAACAAGATGACGAACCTTACCTAGCGATCGAAGTGCACGTCATCAAAATCGGCGACATCTCCATCGCCACCAACCCCTTCGAACTGTTCACCGAATTCGGTCTGCGCATGAAAGCCCGCAGCAAAGCCCTACAAACCTTCGTCATCCAACTCAGCCAAAGCTACGGAGCCTACCTCGCCACCGACGACGCCACCCGAGGCGGCAGTTACAGCGCCATCATCAACTCCTGCCTTGTCGGCCCCGAAGGCGGCGACCTGCTCACCGACGAAACAGTAAAAGACATCAACGCCATGTGGGAGAAAAAATAGCTCGCAACCTCAACCGTGGCATGGATTGGCAATCCGTGTTTCCCCTCTTCCCCATCTCAACCCATGGTCTTCGCCTGACACTTCATCAAATACTCAATGCTCTCCCTCGCCAGCCTCTCCGGTCCCGGTTTGTAATTGAACACCTCCACCGAGATCATCCCCTTGTAATCGATATCGCGCAAGGCCTGCAAAATAGGCACAAAGTCAAGGCAGATCGCAAACTGTTGATCAAAAAATGCCCGTAGCTGATTTTTTCGTTTGAGAAAAAGCCAGACCTGATGAAAGCATAACACCACCTACCATGCTGGCGACGCCTGAGGAAAACTGACGCCGATTCTACGAAGAATCGGCGGCTTGATCGGGGGTATTCATAATAGAAAGGTAAACTTCATTCCGACTCAATGGCAAATTTCAACTCAATCGACAAATCCGCCATCATCGCAGCCATCCGCGCAGCGCTGAAAAAGGACTTCGAAAGCTTCCAGCAAGCCTCTCAACAAACTCGTCAAAGCGGCAATGACGAAGAAAGCCAACCTGACGGCAAATACGACACCCAGTCCACCGAAGCCAACTACCTCGCCGACGGACAAGCTCGCCAAGCCGAAGAAATAGCCCAAGCCGCCGCCTGTTTTGAGACCATGGAAGCCCGTGATTTTAAAGCCTATCACCCCATCGACATCGGAGCCTTGGTCGAATTGGAAATCCAGCAACAATCCCAATGGTTTTTCCTCGCCCCCGCATCAGGAGGCCTAGAGATCAAAGTAGAAGATCTAGAAATCACCCTCATCACCCCGGACTCTCCACTCGGCAAACAAATCATCGGCCAATACCAAGGCGAACAAATCTCGTCCCCCACAGCAAAAATCCTCTCCATTCGTTAGCCCATTCCCATTCTATTTCGTGTCCCTTTGTGTTCCTTCGTGGACCCAATCTTCCCCCTATTTCATTCTCACCACTTGATTTCTCCAACATTTCACCGCATCTATTCTCCATGACTATCGCCTGCCTAGACCTCGAAGGAGTCCTCATACCAGAAATCTGGATCAACCTTGCAGAACGCACGGGGATCGACTCGCTGCGCGCCACCACCCGCGACATCCCCGACTACGACGAGCTGATGCAACAACGCCTGCGCATCCTCGAAGAAAACCACTTAGGCATTGCCGACTTACAAGACGTCATCGCATCCATGCAGCCCCTCGACGGAGCCAAAGACTTCCTCGACTGGCTAAAATCCGAGTTCCAAGTAGTGATCCTCTCCGATACCTTTTACGAGTTCGCCGCCCCGCTGATGAAGCAACTCGACTTCCCTACCTTGTTTTGTCACCAACTAGAAATCGACTCCGCCAGTGGGAAAATCGTCAACTACCAGCTGCGCCAAAAAGACCAAAAACGTCAAGCCGTCAAAGCCTTCCACAGCCTGAACTTCAAAACCATCGCCGCCGGAGACTCCTACAACGATACCACCATGCTCAGCGAAGCAGGTGCAGGCATCCTCTTCTGCCCACCAGACAACGTCATCGCAGAATTCCCCCAGTTTCCCGTCACCAAAAACTACCAGGAAATGAAGCGGGCTTTTCAAAATGCGGCAGCCCATTTGTAAGGCCTTCTAATTTCCAAGACCTGCAATTCTGTTTGATCTCAAATTAAAATAAAAAATCTCGACCACCGCGCTAAAACCTATCTCGAATGGATGCGCTCACACGGTTTCGCTTAAAATCGGGATGCTTGAACCCCGCATTGGGATCCAAGTCCCAATCATTCCAAGCCCTCAGTGCCCACCCTGCAAATAGTGCGCCTTGAGCACATCCGCACCGAAGTCCCCATCAAAATCACGCCACACCGCATGGGCGTGATTTGCATCATTCTGGGTGTTCGAATATTCTAGCAAAAACGTCGGCCCCTGCACTCGATAATAATTGCCCTGCCCTCGTTCTTCACCACCTGCCCACACAAATAAGATTTTCTCAAATCCCGCCGCATCGATTTTTTTCAAATCCGCATCCGCCAATACAGGACGCAAGCGGCGCACGTATTCCTCAACCAAAGCTCGCAGCATTTTTTTCTGATCCGCATTCATCTTAGCTGCCACTAAGCCTTTGCCCTCCAGCGGACTCACCTTCGCCTCGATCGGCGCCACCACATCACGCGGAGCTTTGTCAGCGATCACCGCAACCTTACGCTGGCTCTCATCCAATGATTTCAACAAAGCCCTAGCCAAATCTTCCTCAGCTGCCAATACCCGCAAGCCCTTCCTCGAACCACTTTTTACTTCAGCTGGATTAGCACCAAAGAAGTTAGGCGTCACAGAAACCACCTTACCCTCCACGATGGTAAAATTGACCGACACATGATGTCCCTCCACCCGCCAGCCCCAAGTGCCTCCAACTTTAGGCTCATCAAAAATCGAAACGTAATACGCATCCGCACGTCGTTTGGCAGCTTGATTCTCCAGCTCCCACACCACCCGCTCCAAACTCATGATCGTCGCCGCCTGAGCAAAACCTCGATGACTCATCGCCGTGCTCAACAAAGCGAAAACCAACGCCTTCTGATCATCCCTCATTTCCATCATCGGCAAACCCTTGCGCATTTTCTCGCCTTCAAACGGCTTTGGAATGTAGTGCCAATTGCCCCGTTCCTTACTCTCCATCACTAACAAGGCCTTCGTTTTCTGATCCTGCTCTAGCGATTGTAGAAAGTTTTGCGCCGCCTCAGCCATGACATCCGCCACTTCATGCGCAGAACCACGAGAAGACACCAAAGCAAGACTCAGAGTCATGCACCATACCAACAAAGAAATAGATTTGAATTTCATAGTCCCAACATCCACTCAAGCCCCCCTATGATGCAACGCCTTTTTCACCGCATTCCCGTATCCATCGCCATAATTTTCATCGAAAAACACAACTATCTTTCCGTTTAGAACATTTTCAGTTGATTCACCGTCCGTTTTGATCTCACTTGAGCCCACCCCATTTAGCCTCGTAGTGTAATGGTAGCACGACAGATTCTGATTCTGTTTGTCAAGGTTCGAATCCTTGCGAGGCTACCAACTTGTTGGTAACGAGCAAGGGTTCGAATCTTGGTTCGAGCGCCCCTGAGCGCGAAGCGCTTCACAATCTTCGGATCGAAGATCCGCCTCCTGCGCAGACGGAGTTTCGCGAACGCGAAAAACGCAGTCAATCCTTGCGAGGCTACCAACTTGTTGGTAACGAGCAAGGGTTCGAACCTTGGTTCGAGCGCCGTTGACCGCGAAGCGGTTCATAAATCACGAGCGTAGCGAGCAAACACGCACAGACGGAGGCGTAGCCGCAATCAATCCTTGCAAAGACAACACCTCAACCTCCTTATGAACAAAAGGTTACAGCGAAATCAGACCCTTCCTAATTTCCATTAAAGCTCCCCTGTCATCCCTGTCATCCCTGTCATCCCTGTCATCCCTGTCATCCCCCCTGTCATCCCTGTCATCTCCAAAAATCAATCACAAATCAATTACACTTTTTCCACAACTCACCGCCATAATCTGTTACAAACGTGTTACAAAATTTTTCTCCAATCTCAATAAGCGAGAAAACCATCCCCCAATACTCAGCAAAATCCGAGTGATCCCAATGCCACAACAAAAACGAATCGCGCGCGCGCCCATCTCCGCCTTACGGAAATGCGCCCCTTGCTTCCCTGCTACAATTCCCTCACCATTCGCGCAACAACTCCACTCACCATGAAACCTAAACTCATCTGCACTCACCTGCTACCTCTCATCTTCGCCTCACTACTCGCCTGCTCCACCTACAGCGAAGCGAGCGAAAACATCTCTGCCGACGATGCAAACATCCATTACCAAGGCATCCTATTCGTCACCCCGCAGAGTGATGGCTCCGTATCCTACCAACGCTTCACCGATCCTGTTTACCAACTCAGTCCAGCTCGAACAAAAAAAGGCGAAACCGTAGCTTGGAAAAAAGCTCACACCACGCCTTGTGTGAAGATGCTTTTCAAAACGTCTAGCCCCGTCGTTAAACTCACTTTCAAAACCCCTCCAGATCACGAACATAGAGGAGCTAATTTCGGCATTTATCAAAATGGCAAATGGTGGAAGTCGCTCGACTTCTCCAACAAAACCCGCGACATGGAATTGGTGATCCAATCTCAAACACCCGGTGAACCCACTCTCTACACCATCGCCTTCCCCTCCTGGTCCGACCCTGCCTTCTACGGCATGGACCTAGAGAACGGCCACTCTTTAGAAACCTTCACCCCAGCTAAAAAGAAAACCTACGTCGCTTATGGCGATTCCGTTTCTCACGGCACGGGACAAAAATCCGCCAGCTACTTAACTTGGCCCTACCAGTTAGCAGAAAAACTCGACTACGAAATCTACAGCCTCGCAGTTGGCGGAGCATCGATCAGGCTCCCCGTCATCGAGATGTTTGATCAATTCGAAAAAATCGACCTGATCACCATCTACATCGGCATCAATGATAGCGGCAGGAAGTCGCTGGAACAATTTGAAAAAGAATACGATCAGATGCTTTCTATCATCAGAAAAAATCACCCTGACACCAAGATTTTCTGCATCACCCTCCATGCCATCCCCGCCGACAAAACCAGCCAGCACACCGGCATCAATCTCATCGACTTCAGAAAACCTGTCGCCACGGTGGTCACCAAAAGGCAAGCACAAGGCGATAAAAACCTCTTCCTCATCGACGGTCAATCACTCACCACCCTCGACGACGCCATGAATCCCGGCAACGTCCACCTCAGCATCGACGGCGCTAAACACTGGGCAGAGAAACTCTACCCACAGATCAAAAAATCACTTTGAGGGTTTACTACCGCTGGCATCGCCCACAATAAAAAGTCGAACGCTGCCCGATCACCACCCGCTTGATGATCGCTTCACATTTTCGGCAAGGCTCACCTTCCCGCCCGTAAACCATCAGCTCCTGTTTGAAATAACCCGGCTGCCCATCTTCGCGGACAAAGTCTCGCAAAGTCGTGCCACCACTCACAATCGCAGCCGCCAAGCGGTCCTTGATCGCTTCGACCAATACCGTCAGACGCTTGCCTGACACCTTACCCACTACTCGTTTGGGGTGAATCCTCGCCATGAACAGCGCTTCACAGGCATAGATATTCCCCACACCCACGACCACTGGATTACTCATGATGAAAGACTTGATCGCCACCTTCCGTCCCTCCGCCTTTTCTGCAAGATAAGCCGCGTTAAAATCATCCGTCAACGGCTCTGGGCCAAGCGTCTTGAACCACCGCATCTGCTGCCACTCTCCCTGCGTCCAGTCCACCAAACCGAAGCGACGCGGGTCGTGATAACGCATTTGTTGACCATCCTCCAGCTCGATCACCACATGGTCATGCTTGCGCAAGGGCACTGCCGCATCACAGATCCTCAGACTACCCGACATACCAAGGTGTATCACCATCCGCCCCCTCTCTGTTTCGAAAATCAGATACTTCGCTCGCCGGTGTAGCGCATCGATCCGCTGCCCGACCAAATCATTCAGACTATCTGGCACAGGAATGCGCAAGCTCGCCTGATGTACCACCAAACTCGTCACCCGGCGCCCCACCACATGAGGGATCAAGCCCTTACACGTCGTTTCGACTTCAGGCAATTCGGGCATCAGCTCCAAATGGCAAAAATACAAGCAGCAATGAAGCATGCAGGAAACAAAACTCGACAACTCAAATCCATCTTCAAAGCCAAATCCTCTTTGCCTACTTTCACCAAGCGGCTCGTGGTCACCGCTTCCATCAAGGCGATGAATACCATGATCGTCGCAAACAAGATGAAACCATCCATCCGCGTGATGTAAGAAACTTTTGGCAGCATCGCCCCCAGCGCAAAGCGATAAGCGATCAAAGTGAGCATCGACGTGATCGACACCGAAATCTGCGAGCCCGATTCCGAAGGGTGGATCCAAAAGACAATCCATGACATCATCACAATCATCAATAGCGGCAATAGCACCTTGACCAGATAATAACCGATATAACGCTTCGCATGAAAATTAAATGCAAAACCAGGCAACTGATTTGAACCTTCAATCAGCTCTACTGGTGCCACTTCGACCTGCCAATCGGTGATCTCCCAATCTGGTAACGACAGCTTTTTTGCCAGACCTGATCGAAACCTGACATCCTTTGGCACCTCAATCTCAATGTTAGCAAAATCTCTACTGGCTACCACCAACTGAATAGTGAAGGTGTGTTGATCTAGAGGGAAGTCATGCAAATCCAAAGGCTGAGAAAATTTCCCCCAATATCGTTGGATCCACTCCACTGTCCCGTCCGAGTTCACTGTAACCACTTCAGGGAAAGTCTTCAGCAAGCGTTGCTGATTACTAAATTGCAGCGATGGATTCCACACCGAAGAAAGAGGCATCGTGCGCTTGTCTCGCCCGCCCGCCAGGCGCTCATCCTTCCAAGCTGCGAGCACTGCCACATTGGCGGTGAACGTCTGGCTTGCTCCATCAATCTCATCAATATCAAGAACCTTGATCGCCAACTTGACCACCGTTTTAGTTCCTTTAGAATCTGGACGCAAAGTGAAATCTATTTCTTTAAATTTGTCCTGCCCTAGCGCCTCAAAACCGACTGCTAACACTGAAAAAAGTATTGCGAGACAAACATAAAAAGGCACTAGTGAAGTTTTCATACGTATAATTCCTACTGGTGCTACCTTTACATCGCTCAACTAAAGCGCACCTATTTTATCCGAAAACCTACCATCACAGTGCGCTCCGCTCTTCTACAAACAGCTCGACTCTCCATCCTGATAACCATCGCCTGGCTGATCCGTGAGCACCACTTGCGTATCAGCATCCAAGGTGACCGACCGATCACGGTCAGCGAAGTTAAAGTATTCCTGCCAGAGGCCCATCGCCTAAGCGCAGACGCCACACCCAAAGCTGGCTTATGGGTGACCAACCAAAGCGGTGACCGCATCGGCTACGCAGCGCGCACCATGCCGCAGTCGCGTGACATCATCGGTTACTCTGGTCCCACCGATGCTTTGATCGTCTGCGATGCCGAACTCAAAGTATTAGGCATCGCCATCCGCCACAGCTACGATACCCCCAGCCACGTCGAAGATGTCACCTTAGATTACCAATTCATGGAGAGCTGGAATGGTCACTCTTGGGATCAAGTCGCACAGATGAACGACCTACGCAAAGCCGGCATCTATGGTGTTTCCGGAGCCACAAGAACCTCTGAAGCCCTTGCCCTATCCATCAGCAAACGCCTGGATCTCAACCCGTCTAAGCACAAAGCTCCACCATCATTCACCCTCCGCTGGCAAGACCTCAGCCTGCTGCTCATCCTCATCGGCGGACTCGCTTTTGCTTTCATCAAAAAAGCCAAGTTCCAATCCTATCGCTGGATATGGTCGATCTGCGTTTTTATTTTTCTGGGATTCATCCTCGGCGACCTGCTAGCGCTGTCCCTGTTCATCGGCTGGGCCGAGTCCGGCATCCCGTGGCGATTAACCCCTGGCCTGGCTCTACTAGGCATCAGCGCCCTATTGGTTCCCTGGTCCACCCACCAGCCCGTCTATTGCCAATTCATCTGCCCCCACGGACACGCCCAGCGCTGGCTGATGAAACTCCTACCCGCACGCTATGTCAAGCGCCCCAATCAAGACTTCAAATGGTCGCTCAAGTTCATCGCACCTAGCTTACTACTGATAGCCCTGCTCACCAGCTTTCTCAAACTCCCCATCGATTTAGCCGGTCTCGAACCCTTCGATGCCTACCTCATCCGCCTGGCAGGAAAAGCCTCCATCATCATCGCCATCGTCGGTCTGCTCATCTCCCTCTTCATCCCCATGGCGTATTGCCATTACGCCTGCCCAACAGGCTGGCTGCTCAATTTCCTCCGCCGCCGCCAGGGGAAAAACCAAGTCAACACTCAAGATCTCATCGCCTTGTTTTTGCTAGCTATCACCCTTATCCTTTATTATCTTTACACCCCTATTCACACTTGGATCATCTCTCCCTGAAAAAACTGCTTTTTTATTCCCCACACTGTCCAAAAAATCAAATACTCGCTCTTTATAGGCGAACCCATTCCTCATATACATTTTATGAAACGCATCTTATTACTCGGTACCACTTTATTCATGATCGGACTGCAATCCGATCTTCACAGTGAAACCATCCTAGTCGAAGCCGAATCTTTCGAGCAACGCGGCGGCTGGAAGTTGGACACTCAATTCATCGACATCATGGGGTCTCCGTATTTGCTCGCTCACGGCTTGGGCAATCCCGTCGCTGATGCAAGCACCAAGGTTTCATTCAGCAAAACTGGAGATTACCGTATATGGGTGAGAACTCTAGATTGGGTCGCTCGCTGGAAAGCCGAAGGCACTCCAGGGAAGTTTCAAGTCCTCATCAACGGCAAAGCCGTCGATCAAACCTTCGGCACCACCAGCGCCGACTGGCATTGGCAAGACGGCGGCATGGTCACCATCAGCAACAAAAATACCACCCTCTCCCTACACGACCTGACCGGCTTCAACGGACGCTGTGACGCCATCCTTTTTTCAGACGACCCCGATTTTATTCCTGACAATACCAGCGAAGTCTTACCCAAATGGCGCCGAGAACTGATGGGGAAATCCGCAGAAATCATTGATGAAAAACCTTTCGACATCGTATTCATCGGCGGTGGATACGCTGGTTCGTGTGGAGCCATCGCCGCTGCCCGCATGGGTCTGAATGTAGCGCTGGTGCAAGATCGTAGCGTGCTCGGAGGCAACGGTTCGTCAGAAGTGCAAGTCTGGGCTCAAGGCAATACGCCAGCTGGGCTTTATCCCATCGGCGACATCATTCGTGAGTTCGAAGACCACGCCAAAGCCTCCCCTGGCACAATCGAAGAATACGAAGACGCTAAAAAAGACAAAATCGCTCGCACTGAAAAAAATCTAACTCTATTCCTTAATCATCATGCTTATAAGGTAGAGATGAAAGACAAAGAGCACATCGACGCCATCCTCGCTCTCGATACCCGTAGCAACGAAGTTCGTCGTATCAAAGCACGTTTTTTCTGCGACTCCACTGGTCATGGCTCCATCGGACAATGGGCAGGTGCCGATATCCAAGCACAAGCAAAAGGGCGCATGGGAATGAGCAACATGTGGACCTGGAGCAACGCTGACCAGCCGCAAACTTTTTCATCCGTGCCTTGGGCACTCGATCTCAGCGAAGAAGAATTCCCTTACCCACGTAAATTTCACGCACAATGGTTTTGGGAAAGCGGTTTTGACAAAGACCCCATCAAAGATCTCGAAGCCATCCGCGACTGGAACTTCCGCGCCGCTTATGGAGCCTTCAACGCCCTCAAAAACAAAGCCGCCTATGCCCGCAACGACCCCGACAAAAAGGATCACAAAAACGCTCGCCTCACTTGGATGGCATACATCGGCGGCCCACGCGAAACCCAGCAGTTGCTCGGCGATGTGATTTTAACCGAAGAAGATCTAGTCACTAAAAAACCTTTCCCCGATGGCTGCGTGCTCACCACCTGGGGCATCGACCTGCATTACCCGCAGGAACGCTACATGAAAAAATACGCTGACAACCCCTTCATCTCACGAGCCGAGTTCGGCGAAGGCGTCGACAAACGCCGCGGCTACCCCGTTCCCTACCGCTGTTTTTACTCCCGCAACATCAACAACCTGTTCATGGCAGGTCGCAATGTCTCCGTCACCCACAAAGCACTCGGCACCGTGCGGGTGATGAAAACTGGAGGTATGATGGGCGTCGTAGTAGGCAAAGCTGCAGCGATTGGCACTCAATACAACTGCAGCCCGCGCGAAGTCTATTCCAAATACCTCGACAAGCTCATCGTGCTTTTACAACAACCCGGTTACATTCGACGTGACTCTTTGAGCGATGAATTCCGCGACGACCCAACACTGCCACACCTCTCAGCCCCACCCGCAGATTTTATTCAAAAAAGCTCCCTTAGCGGCATCGTCATCGACGACCGCGAAGCCAAGCTCACTGGCAAATGGACCGAAGGAGAAGGACTGAAAAACTATGTTGACCATGGCTACCATTACGCATCCAAATCCGGCAAGGCCGAAGCTAAATATCAATTCAAAGTGCCTCAATCAGGCAACTACGAAGTGCGTATTTCTTGGCAGCCCCATGCCAACCGCTCGTCCAAAACCCCCATCACCGTGATCAGTGCCGATGGAGAAAAGACCACCCGAGTGAACCAAAAAATCGCTCCCCCGCTCGCCAAAGGTTTTGCCACACTAGGAGTTTACTCGTTCAAAAAAGATCAAACCGCCGCAGTGATCATCACCAATGACGACGTCGATGGCAACGTCCACATCGATGCGGTGCAGATACTGCTAGAGAAATAACCTACTCAACTCTACTTCGATGCTTGCGTAATTCCCTAATATCCTTTTCAACTCGGCACCAACTAATCCGTGCACTGAAGCGTCCACTCTAAAAAATCCCACCCACCTCTCGATAAGGAAGGGCCTCAATTGAGTCCGAAAAAGACATCGCCTTTCCATTATACACAATGTATCCCTGCAACAATGGAGTCACATTGTTCGAAAATGCTTCGAGATTTTTTTTAAACCGAGAGTGATAAGTTGCGCTCGACTTGATCTCTATGCCAATCAAGTCTGGCCCCGTCTTGTAGAGCAAATCAATCTCCCTTGCATTGCTATCTCTAAAGAAATACAAATTGGCAGGTTTCCCCTGATTGAATCGCGCCTTGAGAGCCTCAAGCACCACCAAATTCTCAAATAGGTTTCCTACCAAGGGATCCCTAGTGACCTGTGCAGGCTTTTCAATATCCAACAAATAACAAAGTAAGCCAGTGTCAGTAAAATAATACTTGGGTGATTTGATAACCCGTTTACCGAAATTTTTAAAGTAAGGAGTAAGTTTAAAAACAATAAAAGAAGCCTCTAAAATCGATAACCAGTGCTTAACTGTTTTGGCATCAATTCCGGTATCATTTGCCAAGGAATTAAAATTGATAACTTGCCCGACCCTACCAGCTAAAAGTTTAATAAATTTCTCGAATATAGTGGCATCTTTAAGCTGAATCATTTGTCTCACATCGCGTTCCACATAGGTCTGATAATAACTCCCATAGGCTGTGTAGGGGCGCTGCTTTTGATCGTAAATACGAGGCAGAAATCCATAGAAAACCTGTTCTTCAAATGTATCAAAACGAATGTCCGCTTGCTGCAATTCAGCTATAGATAAAGGGAGTAAATGCAATATTCCCGTCCGCCCTGCCAATGTCTGGGTGACCGCCTGTTGCAATTCAAGCTGGTGAGATCCTGTAAGCACAAATTGACCGCAAGAATTATTATCATCTACCACGCCTTGCAAATAGCTTAACAACTGAGGCACCCGCTGTATTTCATCAAAAATCACCGGTGCTTGATATTGCGCTAAAAAACCACGAGGATCTTCCTCTGCCATTTGACGCACATCAATATCTTCCAATGACACATAAGAATAGTCCGGTAAGGAGTTTCGCACCAAAGTAGTCTTACCCGCTTGCCGAGGTCCAAGCACAGTGACCACAGGAAATTCTCCGAGTTGAGTTAATAATTCCTGCTCCAGTAACCTAGCTATCATAAAACGAATATAACTATGCAAATCAGGACTTCAAGTCCTGATTTGCATAGTTCCTAATCGAGTCATTCTCTTCTCATCTAAAAACAACTCTTTTGATAATTCGGGAAGATCAAAGCCAAATTCTTTAAGAGCTACTACGATGCGTTCAGCGTTTTCCTCATACACTAACCCATATATCAATATCTCCTGTGTAGCGCGGATAGCCGTGATAAGCGACTGCGTAACCTCCCACCAGAATATAGTCAACGTGGTGGGAATTCAGCAGATTCAAGAATTCTCTGAAGTCTTGGGGCAGTTTTTCCATCAGAATAATAATTTTTTCTTAATTGTTCCAATAATTGCAGTCGCTCGTCGGCTTTCATCGACCAACGTTCCATCCGGTCAGCTTCATCTGCCGCTTCAAAGGATTCAAATATTTGTACTGCGCTTCGATCAATCATCTAAAACAACTCATTACATACTTCTATAAGCTAACACACTATTTCGCCAATAAAACAAAGCTGTGTGAAAATTCTCCACCTCAATAAAAGCTCCACTCCCATCCTATTAAAAATATTTCCTCTGCTGCTCTGCGTCACTCTCACTCTCTCTTTGACATTGTGACTCCTGAGTTCTCTTCTTAATCCCCTCCCTCCGCACGATACGCCTCTGCCAACAGCGTGATCGGATGCGCCACCCGCACCTCTGAAGCACCGCAGTCCTTTAAGCCATTTTCAATCTGCAAGTGACAGCCTGGATTTGCCACCGCAGTCACCGTCGCGCAGGTATCCACAATATTGGCCACTTTTTCATCCTGCAATTTCCCAGCCTGTTCCGGCTGCGTGATATTATAGATACCCGCACTGCCGCAGCATAAAGTCGAGTCCTTTAACTCATTCAGCTCCAGTCCAGGAATGCTATTCAAAATACTGCGCGGTTGCTGAGTGATCTGCTGCCCATGACAAAGATGACAAGCTTCGTGATAAGTCACCTGCATCGCCTCCTTCGCTTCCCCCTCGGGTTTACGGAAATCAATCTCCACCAACCACTCATTGATATCCTTCGCCTTAACATCCCACTGTCGCGCCCGCTCAGCGTATGCTTCGTCATCTTTCAACAGTGGCCCATAATGTTTCAAATGCGAACCACAACCCGCAGCATTGCTGATGATCGCATCCAAGGAATCCAAATCCCAAGCATCGAGATGCCTTCGCGCCATCTGCTTCGCCAACTCCACCGCGCCATTGTGCCCATGCAAAGATCCGCAACAGCTTTGATTGCGCAAAGTCACCACCTCGCAGCCGTTCTGCAAAAGCACATCCGCCGTATCCCTATTCACATCCGCCAAAATCAAATCCTGCACGCAGCCCGTCAGCAAACCTACTCGGTATTTAGTTTCTCTCTTTTCCGGACGCTCCACCTCATCAATCAGCTCATCGGAAAAAGCCGGTCGAATCTTCGGAGTTGTCGGTTCCAGCTCTCTCAAACTTTTGGGCAATATACAGAGCACCCCACTTTTCCTCACTAAACTCTCCATGCCGCTCACCTGATACAGTCTCAACATCCGACCAATCAAACGCAACAGTCGCGGACGAGTAAAAATCAGCTGCAAACTCAACCACCGCCAAAACCTCCGCTGCGGATGATCCAATACCCCCGCCTCCTCCACCTCTGCCCGCGCCATTTCAAACAGCTCTGGATAATTCACCCCCGCAGGACAAGCCGTGGTGCAAGCGAGGCAGCCCAGACAATAATACATCTCCTCCCCAAAAGCCTTCGTCACCTCCAACTCATCATCCGCCACCGCACGCATCAAAGCGATGCGCCCACGCGGGCTGTTCTTCTCCATCCCTGTCTCCCGATAAGTCGGACAAGTAGGCAAGCACATCCCGCAATGCATGCACTGCTGCACCACCGAATAATCAAGATCTTTAAGATAGGAGGACATATAAAGTTAGCTTATTAGGATGCAACAATTCTCTTTTCAAATCTCAAATCTCAAATCTTAAATCTTAAATCTTAAATCTTAAATCCCTGATCTCTAACCCCTACCCCACATCAAAAATCTTCCCAGGATTCAAAACCCCATCTGGATCCAAAGCCAACTTCACCTTCTTCAGCATATCATAACTCGCATCCTGAAACTGTTCCGATAAAAACTTCTTCTTCGCCAGCCCCACCCCATGCTCCCCAGTGATCGTTCCATGCAAAGCCAAAGCTTTGCTAAAAATCTCAGCCATCGCCAACTCCACCTTCTCCATCTCCCCTTCGTCCTTCTCGTTGGTCAGAAAAGTCGGATGCAAATTGCCATCACCCATATGACCAAAAGTAGCGATCTCCAAACCATAGCGCTGCGCCACCTCCGCCACAAACTGCACCATCTTAGGCAACTCACTACGCGGCACCGTGATGTCTTCCAAAATCGTTGTCGGTCGAATCCTCGCCAGCGCAGCAAACGCACTACGCCGAGCCGAAGCCAACTTCACCGCCTGCTCCTCATCCTTGGCGACCTCCACCGTCATAGCACCGTGCTCACGAGCGATCTCTTCCATCAATTTCGCCTCTTCCTCCACCACCACTGGGTGCCCGTCCGTCTCCATCAGCAACACCGAAGCTGCGTCTGTCGGCAGCCCAACTTTAGCAAAATCCTCCACACACTGACAAGTCTTGCGATCCAGAAATTCCAAAGTGCAGGGAATGACATGACGCTCTATGATCGCCGCCACCGTCTGCGCCGCAGCATCCATACTATCGTAGGTAGCTAACAAAGTCTTGCGAGCTTTGGGGCGCGGCAACAATTTCAGCAACACCTTCGTCACCACCCCTAGCGTACCTTCCGAACCAATGAACAAATCTTTCAGCGTATATCCCGCCACGTCCTTCACACATTTCGACCCCAACCATATCACCTCCCCTTGCGCCGTCACCACCTCCATACCCATCACATAGTCTCTGGTCACCCCGTATTTCAATCCCCGCAATCCACCAGAATTATTCGCCACATTGCCCCCGATCGTCGACACCTTGATCGATCCCGGATCGGGCGGATAAAACAGCCCCTTCGCTCCCGCCACCTCATCGATCTCTTTAGTGATCACCCCGCACTCACACAGCATCGTCAAATTAGCCGTGTCCAACTCAAGTATTTCTTTCAACTTCAACAAACACAACACCATCCCCCCATCCACAGGAATACTGCCTCCCGAAAGACCCGTGCCAGACCCCCGAGTGACCACGGGGATCTTCTCAGCAGCCGCCAACTTCATCACGGCAGCCACCTGCTCCGTATTCTCAGGAAAAACCACGCACACCGCCGCACTCTTCAGTGCAGCAGTACCATCAAAACCATAGGGGATCAGGTCCTCCTTTTCAGTAAGGACATTTTTTTCACCCAATAACTGCTGTAGTTTGTTGATCGATTGTTGATTCATCACCTATGAGGGTAAACTGACCTCAACCCAGCCCCATGGCAAAGGCAAAAGTCAACTTAGCCCTATTTTGTAGCGCCTCACACTCCCATCAAGTGCAATAGCAAATAGCGCTCCAACCCCTCATAATCCCGCGCCGCGATGAACGCCTGCTCCTTCGCCGTATCCAGCGAACGAACCTTCGCCACCAAAGCCAAGAAAATCTCTCGGCTCGTTTCCAAATGAGTGGTCACCAACTCGCCCTTTTGAGTCCGCATCACCTTGATATCCAAACCAATGAACTCCCCATTTTTTCCATAACCATTTTGTTCCAAAACCCGCACCTGATTAAAAGCACTGCGCAAGTTCGCAGCTCCGAAGTTTTTATCCTGATCATACTTCAATCCATTCTGATCATTCAAATGCACACTACCCAACATGTTATGAGCCATCGCAAAAGCCATTTCATCGCCTGGGTCTAGTCCTGCCAAAATAGCATGAGCACTCTCGATCAAACCCTTCACCCGCTTCGGATCATTACTCGCGTAGGCTAGTGCCACCGTATGCCCAATCGTCGGCACATAGGCCTGGTCAGTGGGTTCGTTCGGTTTAGGCTCGATCCAAATCTCGATTTCCTTATCATAGTCCAACATCGTATTCAATCCGTCCAAAATACGATCGTATGCCACCTTAGGATCTTTACTTTCTCGACAATAGGAACCTTCACGAGCAAACCACATCACAATGTTTTTCGTCCCAACCGCACGCGCGATATCAATCGTGCGCTTGCAGCGATCCATCGCATACTGACGATCAGATTCCGAGTTAGCCGTCAGTCCCCCATCCACCGTTTCAGGAGCAAACCACAAGCGCGGCGCAACAAACTCAGGAGTCAAACCCCGGTCATCCAACATCACCTTCACTTCCGCAGCACGCTTCATGACTTGCTCAACGCTCAAGTCATCGATCCCCTCCACCACATCATCGTCATGCAACTGCACACCCTCAAAACCCAAGGGACGGTACAAATCCAGCTTCGCCTCAAAAGTCCCCGGCTTCCTCACCTGAGGACCAAACGGATCCTCCCCCTCACTAATATTCCATGGCCCAAAAGAAAATTTATATTCAGTCTGTTCACTCATAATTTTGTTCTGCTTAATTTAATCTGACAACACTATGCCCAGTCAAACCCAGATCAGCTACGCCCCTTGACTCATTTTTTTGTTGGATTATCTCAAAACTACCCCACATTTCACAAATCCTCTTTCATTTTCACTTAAAACCCACTAAATTCTCACTTCTCAATTCTCACTTCTCACTTCTCACTTCCCCATGGCCGTAGCCGTAGAAACCATCAAACCCCGAGCCGGACAATCCTTCCGCCTGTTGAGCTGGGATCGTAGCATCGAGCGCGTTCGCCTACACACCGAAGCGGGGCAATCCATACCAGTGGATGGATCTGGCTCCCTCTGGCACCGCCACTCCGAAATGGAGATCACCTGCGTCACCGAAGGGCACGGACTACGCCTGATCGGCAATCATTTAGAAAAATTCACCGCTGGGGATCTGATCATCATCGATCGCCACCTACCGCACTACTGGCGCATGGATGGTGCCAGTCATGGCTACTGCATACAATTCGATCCTGAAGCCCCCCTCTCCGTCTGGCAAAGTGGCGAAGAAATCGCCGCCACCCTGCAACCGCTACGTCGTGCCGCACGACTCGGCCTGCACATCACTGGTAACACAGCCGCTGAGATACAATCACGGCTTAGCAAACTAGCCACTCTGGCCGCCTTACCTAGATTCACCGCCCTGCTCGACATCCTCACCATCGCCAGCCAAGCCCCTCCTCATGATACCCAAACGCTAGCGTCCAAGGACTTCCACCTACCCGAACCTGGCGACCCACATGAGCGCGCCATCGCCGCCGCCGTCGCCATGATTTCTGGCCACTTTCACGAACCCCTCAAACTCTCCGACATCCTCGACGCCGTGCCCGTTTCCCGTCCCACCTTTTCCCGTCACTTCAAACGCAGCACCGGACGTTCCTTCATCACCTTCCTCACCGAGATCCGCATCGCCAACGCCTGCCGCGAACTCACCACCAGTCAAAAATCCGTCACCCAAATCGCCGAAGACTCAGGCTTCAACGACCTCTCCCACTTCAACCGCATGTTCCGCAGACAAATGAACTGCTCACCACTGGCTTATCGGCGCGGTTCGCACCAATTCAGATAAGCCCAATGTCGATCACACTACTTCGCTACTTCAAACATCGCGTCCACCTTCTGAACTAAACCTTTGTCCCAGCCCGTTGACTGCGCATAAAAAGTAATCCGACGACGCAATAACTCATGCTCAGCATTCGTCCAATCTCTCAATGCCGATTCATAGGCCATGTATGCTGTAACCGAATCTATATAAGACCCCTTACCCGCTTCATAAGCGCGAGCTGAAGCATCTTTGAGAATTTTGTATTCTTTCATCAAGCTCTTAAACTCATTCATGCTAGTTCTTGAGTGCTTTAATAATTCTTTGCTATAAGTGGCCAATTGATCGCGATCTTCCATCATCTGTTGCAATTCGGCCTTTTTCGCCTCTTTCTTCAACTCAATCTCTTTAGCTTCAGAGTTATTCATGCCTCGTTCAAAAATATTCCACCGCAAGGCCAAACCACCCTCAAAAAAGTTCAAATCCCTATCTCCCGTTCGAAGACCGCCAAACTCCGGGTTCCCTCCGTTATCTATGCCGTAACGTGCTACCAATTTAAGCACAGGCCATGACCGACGTTTCACGGCACGGGATTGATGATGAAATTCCTCGACCTCAGCACGCAAATTCTTTACTTCTGGCGCCACGCCTTTCTTATCAGCAGACTTCCCCCAAGACGATGGCCCTTTGGATTCTCTCCATTGCAATTGTTTTTTTCTGAGCTCTTGAGCACTCGGTCCCATGCTTACCAAAGCGTAATTTCTATTCAGTGAAAAATTACTGCGGTCACGCTTCACCGAAGCCAAAGCCAGTCGTATATTTTGCACCTCACTGACAGTAGCCACATTAGCCTCTTTTCTCCTTGTGACTTCTTGCAGCTCTTTTTCTAGCCTACTGACCACGCGGTTGGTGGACAATATCAAGCGCTGCAACTTTGCTGTCTCAAGAAATTGCTCAATCAATCTACGCGTTTTCACTTCAACTATCAGCAGAGCTTGTGATTCCACCTGACGACCTTTGGCTCTAGCTACTTCAATTTTGGATTTGATCGTTGGGTCATACAAAGGTTGGTCCAGCTCGAGATTAAGACGAGTATTTTCGTAATTCCCCCTAGCACCTCTCAAACCAAAAGCATTGTTAATGGTGATATCCTGATCCACCCATAGTTGCTGTCCCTCAAAAGTAAGTCTAGGCAAATAATTGCGCTTTTTGGATATAATATTCTGTTTAGCTGCTTGAGATCGCAAATCTCCTGACTCCTTGATAGGAGCCGATTCAACGGCTTCTGAATAAATATCGAGTAAAACACCTGCTTGTGCATAAAATGATAAGGTCAAAAAGACTACAGCCGTCAAAGCCAGTCGTGACAGCAAAAAGTTAGACACAGGCGTTTTCATTGAATGGAAAATATACAGAACGATTTAGAACAACATTGCCCTCAAATCTTTATATTAACCTTAATTAGTTCTTCACCCCCTATTTGTCAACCTTCTTTATAAATCCCCTCACCACCGGGTACAAGTCTCTATCAACTAGCAACCAGTATTTTTTTTCTAATTGTTTCCGCCATTGCTTAAGCACATAAGAGTCACTATCCAGTCGACAATCTCCCCAATCAAGTTCCCTGTGCTGTTGTTGACTGTTCCAGTCAACGTGTATCATTGTAGCTGCTCGGACTTCAGGATGTTTCTCGATCAACTCAAAATAAGGTTTATACCAATAATCCCAGTATGCTTTTCCTGTAAGCTTTTTTTGCCGATGAGTGTAGCGGATCGCACTTGCTTCCCCTATCACAACAGGCTTCCCCTTAGCGCGTGCCATAGCTAATAACTTATCACGATTAGGTGATTCATGGAAACCCTCATCTCCGAACTGCAAAACGCTGACTCCAATCCAATCCACGTATTCGTCTCCTG
>JAKISY010000043.1 GCA_021648365.1 Verrucomicrobiales bacterium | reverse complement strand
TGCCTGGTGCCTTCGGTTCGATTTTTTTTCTGCGGCGAACGTCAAGTCACACCGTATCCCTGAGTGGGAGCGCGCGTTGATCAAATGGTTGATGGTTAAAATTAGAGTAAATCATGACTACGGGGCGGCTCAGGGATTAGGTGCTGGCTCTTGTTCGCTATTGGTTTACGGTTTGGAGTATAATTTCGGGTGCGCTTGCTGAGGGAAATATATCCAAAAAACACTCTGGATTCTGTGAGCTACCTTGTGCGTGCCATCTCCAATTTATTTTGCAGCGAACAGTATATTAGATGGAATTCCGTAATTGGTCAATATGACGGAATTCCACATAACCTGCTAGAGATCTCATTTTAAGATTGACCGTTACGGTTTGAATAATTGGCTTACAGGGAGATAATTCCATCATGGTGACTTATCATTAACTAGCAGCGGGAAAATGTCGAGTTCATAATGTTTTTTAGTGAAAAATATAGAACTTTCTGATCAAATCAAGATTACCCTTACTCTATAACTGCATTATCGATGTCATTCTGCTGTTCTGGCGGATTGTTTTTTTCTATCCTTACCTGTTACAGTAATTTCTGAAATGCATGTAGACTAAGGGTGAAAAATTTGCTGTTTAGATTATACTCCGAGAATTAGGTCGAATTCCATAATTGCTCAATATGATGGAATTCCACAATACGCATTATAATTCTTGACGGCTTTCTAGCAAAACGTCAGGCTGTGGAAGTTGGTTTTAGTCATCGAGGCTTATTTTGAAATAGAAGCAATAGCATGCCGAGCTCAAAAAAGATTTTTTATCAAAAATACAGAGCGTTCCTTATAGAACAAGGGGTTTCGGATAAGGTTTTGCCCTACTATCAGGGTCACCTTAAGTTGTGGGGGAACTATTTGCGACGCTCGTTGAAGCCAGCTGAGGGGAAGCAACAGGAACGAACTCAGGTGAATCATTGGCAAGTATTGTGCGATTTTTTAGGAAAATTAGGCGGAAACCCACATATCGCGGATTGGCAGATTCAGCAAACTGCAGATGCTGTGCGCTTCGCTCATGCTGGTTTGCTGAGGGAGGATTGGGCACTATCGGCGCCGTGGCAGACTTTGGTGGATGAAGTGATCGAGGCTCGCGAACCAGAGATTCCAGAGCAGTTTTTGGAGGTGATCGATGTGGAGAAGGCGGCCCGAGAGAAGGGTTTGTCGGAGTCTGGGGCGATTCTGGTGGGGCGTTTGGTGACTAAGATGAGGTCGCGTCATTATGCTTACCGCACAGAGCAAGCCTATCGGGAGTGGCTTGAGCGCTTTTTGCTTTGGTGTGTGGATGTGGGGGCGGGAGATGGATCTAGCGATGGGGAGCCGACAGTGCAACAAACTCGCAATTTTTTGCAAGACTTGGCGGTGCGGCAGGGCGTTGCCAAAGCAACGCAGAAGCAGGCGGTGAATGCGATGGGGTATTTTTTCCGTCAGGTTCTGGAGCTGGAGAATCCGGATTTTTCTGATTTCACGCCTGCGCGTGAGGGAAAGAAGATTCCGGTGGTGCTGGCGGTGGAGGAGGTGAAAGCGATTTTGTCGATGAGTGAGGGGCGGACGGGCTTGATGATGAAGTTGATGTATGGCTGCGGTTTGCGGCTGATGGAGTGTATGCGGCTACGGGTGAAGGATGTCGATTTTGCTAATGGTTTGATATTGGTGAGAGATGGTAAGGGGGGGAAGGATCGGCGCACGCCCTTGCCGGTTAGTTTGGAGCAGCCGCTGCGTGAGCATTTGCAGCAGTCGCAAAGGGTTTATGAAAAAGATCGCGCGGCGGAGGTGGCCGGCGTGTGGATGCCGGGGGCTTTGGAGCGTAAATATCCTGGGGCGAATACGGAGTGGGCGTGGTTCTGGCTATTTCCATCGCGTAAGTTGGCTTTGGATCCTCGTGCGAAAGTGGTGCGGCGTCATCATACGGGGGAAAGTGCGGTGCAGAAGGCGGTGAAGAACTTGGCTTTGCGGGCAGATGTTCACAAACGGGTGTCGTGTCATGTGCTAAGGCATAGTTTTGCGACACATTTACTGGATCAGGGGCGGGATATCCGCACGGTGCAGGAGTTGCTAGGTCATGCGAACGTAAAGACGACGGAGATCTATACCCATGTGATGAATCGACGTGGCGGCGGGGTGATCAGCCCGCTGGATGAGATGGGAGAATAAAGGCTGTAGGGGTTTAGGCTGTAGGGGTTTAGGGCACAGAAATTGGAGTGGGAGGGGATTTCACCATGAGCCGAAGCGTAGCATAGACAGCCGGAGGCAACGACTTGACGGGCATGAAGAGTTTTTATGGGGGAGATGGGGTTCACGCAGCTGTAATACCATTCTCACAGTTATATCATCGTAATAAATATTTATTGGTTTTTGAAAAACGCGCTACGCGACAACAGGGCAGAAGCTGGGATCTTTGCCGTCAACTCAGCGTTCTCGCTCAGTTGCGTGGCCTGGGCTAAATCAGTCGGATTTCAACGCAGAAACCAAGCAAAAATCAAAGCGGAGTTGGGTGAGTTATTTTTGCGCGGCGGCTAACTGCAACAGTCTACTCAAATGCACCTCTGGCGTCACCCTGTCGCAATGACAAGGAAACACTCCCTCCAAATCCATCTCTGCGACCTGCAATAAGCTGCTTTTTGCCGCTACTGTATTTTGATTAAAAATACTCGGCGGCAAGTGGGTAAAAAAATCGTGACTGGCAAACAAATCGCCACAGAACAAATAGCCCTGATACAAAAATCCACTATGCCCTGCTGTATGACCTGGCAAAGACGATACTTGCAAGCCCTCCACTCGAAGATCGCAGCTGGTATCTTCTTGATACCAGATGATGTCATCCGCCATCTTATATCGCAATACCAACGCAGCCGCTTGTTGCATCCAGCCGCCAACTTTTCCCCAAGCGTCGCCTGAAAAATCCCCCTCCAGCAAGACCTTGTCCTTTTCTGGAGCCATCACCCAAGCTCCGTATTCATCCGCCAAGCGAGCAGCGTTCAGGGTGTGATCCAAATGCCCGTGAGTGAGTAAAATGCCTTCCACTTGGAGATCACCCCAACCCCGTTGCTGTAAAGCCCGATTGATCACCTTCGCCCCGCCGACAAAACCGGTATCGATCAAATACACCGCGTCACCCTGCCTCAGCGCATAACAGCACACCATCGGCATTCGGATCTGCAGCACATTTTTGAGCATCACCTGCCGCCCCTCACTTCGTCAGCTTCAATCTCCACTGCTCATCGAAAAAATCCGCCGCTACCACTTTACCCGCCGCATTTTTGTCTGGTAGCTGGCTCAGATCGAGAATCGCCCAATCTGGCAATTTGGGGTTCTGCAAAGAATTGGTGCGGTCGTGATGCTCTCGAAAAGTATGGCCACTATTGATCACCACATATTTTTCCTGATTCAAGGGGTTGGGATAGACCAGCACCGGCAAATGCCAAGTGGTATCAAATTTTTTATTTCCCACCGCGATCTCTTTTGCCCCCCATTTCACTGGCAAACGATCCGCCAACCTTGCCATCAGCGAATTAGACTCGGGACTACCCCACAAGATGAGATTATACTTAGCGATGTCTTCACTGCTCACCTGATCCGCTTTTTTCACCCGCAACTTACCACGAAATAACTCTCTCCAGCGTTGGTCGAAGTGCGCCATTTCAAACTTCACCCACCTCTCCAGTATTTGATTTTTAGATTTTCCGTCTGGAGTCACTACCAAAAAGGGAGCCATGAACGCATCATCTATCGGTCCCTGCAGACCTGTTTTTTTGCGCAATCCACCGACCTGCCCCAGTGACCATTCGCCTTCTTTTCTCACTAGACTCACTTGCTCAACATTCTTTACTAGTGTGATCGTCTGACCATCGATCTCGATCTTAGTCCCTGCGTTCAGTTTCCGATTCAAGTTCAGCGAAGTCACATTAAACAAATTCCGCACATAACCAGGAACATCATACAAACCCCACAACTTCTGTTCATACCACACTGGGAAGTCCTCTTTTTTGATCCGATTGTATTTTGCCACATCGACAAATCCAGCCCCAGGATACACCCCAGCAAAACGGTCAGTGTAATGCTCCCCTACATGCCATGCCCCCGCGCCACCCATCGAAAAGCCTGCTAAGACGATGCGATCCTCGTCAATCTTGTATTGTTTTTTAACCTGCTCGATGGCTTCAAAAATATCTAACTCACCCGAATGTTTCCAACCGATACACTGGCGTCCAAAAGGGGCGACAGTGATCATCTGCTGCGAATCAAATTCCCCATTCAACGCCGCATTCTTAAGCAAACAACGGCGAATGAACCCCAAATCCGTGGTGGTATCCCCACGCCCATGAAGCCACACCAACAATGGCACAGGATTTTTCAAATTTAATTCCTCCGGTATATACAAACCGTAGGGCTGCACCGAACCATCAATCTTCGAGCGCAAGCCTCGCACCAATACCCCGCGTTGATCATGCCAGGGCGTCTCTCCCTTTTCCAAGCTATCTAAACGCTCTTTCGCCAAAGTTACCGTTTTTTTCGCTTGTTTGAAATCCGCTTTACGGAAAAACTCGCCATTGCGCAAAGCAAAGCTCAAGGCCTTGACAAATACCTCCGCATCCAGCGTCTCCACCTTTTTTGCCTTCAACTGCGCCACCCGCTGCTGCAAGCTCTTCAGCTCAGCTTCCAGCTTAGGGCGCAAACCCTCTGGCAAAGCTAAACCCTTCGGAGGTATCCTGCGTTTGATTTCAGGAATGGACTCCAAGGCACTTAACGACAGACAAAACAGAGCGGATAATGCCAAGCCAGTAGCTAGGGGGGGTTTCATGTTGATCAGTGCTTATATTTTTTCTTCCAAGGTAAGCGGATCAATCCAACCTACCACTCTCCCAGCTTGCAACAGACACTTGAACTCATTGGGGAATACCCCGAAAATCGTCTTCACCTCGAACTTGACCGATACCGTATCGTAAGTTCCACGATACAGATCTCCGTTGATTTTCTCGCTACCGTTCCAACGAAACTGTTTCGCCTCGCTCAACTGCACCGCTTTCACATCCCCCTTTGCCAGACTCGCTTTTACCAACTCAAAACGTGCATCGTTCGGATCATCCCAACCCGCTTCCGCTTTGCCGAAATTTTTATAAATCTCAGGATTAGCTGCCAACTTCTTTTTCGCTTTAGCTCGATTAGAGTTCACTTGATTCCTGATCTTCACCACAAACTGATCGTAGCGCTGCTTGACCAACTCTTTGAAGTTGGTCTGATCCACCGGCAGTTGAGATTTCATCGTGCGATTTGCCAAACTCGCCACCTGCAGAGTTTCTCCATTCAAGCGCAAAGGAGCCACCGCCGTGCCTGGCACCGCCACACTCGCGCCAACTGCCTTGCCTTCTACGATCAATTGAAAAGCCACTCGCTCAGTGATGATCACCTGCTTGGGATAAGCTTTAGCTGGAACGCGCCTCCAATGATCAACGATTTCGACCAAGGGCTTGATGTCCGGCATCGGATAGCGCTCTGCCACCAATTTATCCAGATCCGTCATCGGCGCCGGCTTAGATTTCGCCGGCATTTTGGCAGCAGGTTGGTCAGCTTTCTTTTTCTGCGTCGTCTTAGCCGCAGGTTTCACCGCTGATGGCGTTTTTTTGGCGACCTTAGATTTTTCCTCGGAGAAATTATCGCCTTTCGCCTCATCTGCTATTTTTTGAGCCTTCTCCACATAATCTCCAATGTAGGGCTTTAGGTAGGGATCATAAAAATACCAACCACCTGCCACCACCAACACGATCAAAATAAACAAAAACTTTTTCATATTACTGCTTCACCCTTTATCCTTTTTCTGTAAAAATTGCAAGACCCTTCATCAGCATCCCAAACCAGTGAACACGGATAACAAAAGCCTACCCCCTTGCTCCTACCTTTCAAATCTACTCACCACTCGTCACTTGCTTTGTCAGGCCAAATCAACAGCACTGCTCCCAAAATGGCTAAAATAAAGCCATAGCCAAAGGGGTCGTAACGCGAATGAACCTCAAAAGCTGCAAACCAAGACAAACCCATCCCCGCTAAACCCAGTGCTGCCATCACAGCCCCGAACAACCTGATGCGCCTCCTAGGCGGAGCCGCTGGCATTAAAGACTTAGCCACTTGATACTCTTGCCTCACCCTCCTCACCAGCGCCAGACTCCCCACATCGCGAAGCCCGGCTTCTTCTAGTTGATACAGTATCGCCTCGTCCCCCTCGCCTGCACGAATAAGGCTCATGATGAGCTCTTTCTGCTCTCTTTCCAATTTCTTCCTGCTCTTATTTTTCGCCGCCATGCCGCTTTCATTAAACCTTAAACCCGCTCAGACATCCATTTGCCCATACACCGCAAGACTTAGTATCGAGACAAAAGCCACAAAATACACTAATATCCTCCACCCCTCGATCTCTCGGTGATTCACCTTATATCCCCCATTGGCATCCCATTTGGTGATCTTTTGATCAAGATGCTATACAAGGCATCGCTTATTTCATCCACATCTTCATCGAACCACACCAGCAAAAAACCGATCAGCACTGTAAATAAAGCGATATCCATCGACCTCGCCCAGTAGCGCACCCACGGGCGAATTTGCTCGCCCGACGGCTCATAGTCGCTGACGGGACTGCGACGACGTAGGGTTTCTGCAGGATCATGCGGCTCTCTCATGTGTGCTCGTTACTAATCAGATAAGCCTGATGAGTCAAGCCCTCTTGCTCATTTAACCGTCAGCACATCCTTGATCGCTTTTTTCCAACCACCAGTGAATAAAGTGTGCCCGATTGGCGGAGTGACATCCGTATTTTATCGATTCCAAGCTGCGCAATAGTCCCAAAAATCATTCGTCTCACTAGCTTTCTCGGTTTACAGATACCCCCAGTGAATAGCGAAGATAAAAAATCAGTGAGCCAGCAGTCCATCATCAGCGCGAAAGACGTCTATCGCACCTTTGAAATCGGCTCCAGCCGGATCGAAGTGCTACGTGGCGTCAGCCTTGAGGTGCAAGCCGGTGAAAAGCTTTTCCTCTGCGGAGCATCAGGCGCCGGCAAGACTTCACTGCTTTATACGCTCGCCGGTTTGGAAAAACCCAATCAAGGCGATGTTTTTGTCAGAGGCGAGTCGCTCTACCAAATGAGCCGCGCCCGTCAATCCCGCTGCCGCAACCGTCACATGGGTTATGTTTTCCAAAATTACGCGCTACTACCCGAACTGACGGCACGCGAGAATGTGTTGCTCCCCTCGATGATTCGCGGTACCAATGATCATCCGCGCGCAGAGGATCTGCTCAGTCGAGTAGGACTAGGCGACCGCTTGCACCATTTGCCTGCCGAGTTGTCTGGCGGAGAACAGCAGCGAGTGGCGATTGCTCGCTCGCTGATCAATGACCCTGAAATCCTCTTTGCCGATGAACCCACGGGGAATCTCGATTCCAAAACGGGGGCTTCGATCATGGATCTGCTGCTCTCTTTGGTGGACGAACAGCAAAAAACATTGTTGGTTGTGACCCATGACACCGCTTTAGCTCAGTCGGGAGACCGAATGCTGCATCTGACCGATGGCAAAATGAACCAATAGCTCTACTTTGAAAAACTTTAGCCTTTTAGAAAATCATCAGCAATGAGTAACGCCCAACAAGTTTATATCGACGGAAAATTGTGTGACGAAGCCGACGCCAAGGTTTCAGTCTTTGATCACGGCCTACTTTATGGCGACGGTGTCTTTGAAGGCATTCGCTTTTATAATGGTCGTGTGTTCAAGCTCAAAGCCCACATTGATCGGCTTTTTGACTCCGCTAAAGCGATTCAACTGACCGTCTCCCTCTCTCACGAAGAAGTGACGCAGGCGGTGATGGATACGATCCGCGCCAACGGCTTGCGCGATGGCTATGTGCGTCTTCTGGTCACTCGCGGAGTCGGCAGCTTGGGTCTCAACCCCTTCCTCTGCGAAAAATCCTCAGTCATCATCATCGCTTCCAAAATCGCTTTATACGATGAGGAAAAATACCAGCAAGGCCTCACCGTCGTGACCTGTGGCACTCGCAGACCTGCTCCCGCTGCGCTCAGTCCATCGGTCAAATCGCTCAACTACCTCAACAACATCATGGCGAAGATCGAAGCGATCAACGCCGGTGCCGAAGAAGGCGTGATGCTCAATGAACAAGGTTTTGTCGCCGAATGCACTGGCGATAATGTTTTTGTCGTCAAAGATCACATCATCTACACCCCGCCGGTGACAGCTGGCGGACTCAACGGCATCACCCGTCGCATCGTCATGGATCTTGCGCGCGAAGAAGGCTTTGAGCTTCGCGAACAAGATCTGACTCGTTACGAACTCTACACTGCGGATGAGTTTTTCCTCAGTGGCACCGCAGCTGAAGTGGTGCCCGTCGCCACTTACGACGGCCGCATCATCGGCGAAGGAAAACCTGGCCCCATCACGCTACGCTTGATGGAGTTTTTCCGCGAGCTCACCCAGACGACGGGCGAACCCATTTACGATTGAGATCGACACTTTTTGAACAAGCTTCACGCTACCGCAATCCTTTGCTTGTAGAACCATGACCTGCGATTCCTGCCAGAAAAAAAATGCGTCGATTTACCTCACGCAATTAGTCGATGGCAAAATGCAGAAAGTGAACCTCTGCGAACAGTGCGCTGAAGAAAAAGGCGTCACCGATCCCACCGGCTTTGCGCTAGCCGATCTACTCAAAGGCACCGGCACAGAGTCGGACGCCCCTTCGGCTGTGATGAGCGATGACGGAGATCAGTGCAGTCAATGCGGGTTCACCCAATCTGACTTCAAAAAAACCGGTCGCTTTGGCTGCAGCCATTGTTACGAAGTTTTCCACGCTGGATTAGATCACCTGTTGGAAGCCATGCACCGCCACAGCGAGCATCGTGGAAAAAAGCCGCTTCACTTTATCGATACCCGCTCGGCTAAAAGGAAAACGGAGGCAGTCCTTGCCGACATCACTGAACTCAAAGAACTGCTCAACGAGGCCATCACGGTAGAAGATTATGAAGAAGCCGCGCGCCTGAGAGACTCGATCTCACAACTCAAAAAAGCTGCCGCCAAAGGCCATGCAAATGAGGGCGCTGACAGTCATACGGAAACAGAAGCGCCCGCTAGCTGACCTGACCTTAACCCACTTGATGTTAATCTTTTCCCCACAAACACCGAACACCCTATGATGCGTTTTTCCACATTGCTGAAAAATCCAGCCGAGTGGATGCGAGCCGACGGCCCGCATAACGACATTGTTGTGTCCAGCCGAGTGCGGCTCGCCCGCAATCTATCTGGCCACTCCTTCCCCGGATGGGCAAAAGCAGAAGAACGCTCCGACCTACTCGCCATCGTTCGCCCAGCGGTCGAGGATCTGCCTGAAATGCAAAATGCCTTTTCGCAGGAAATGACCAAGCTCTCTGCTATCGAAAAACAAGTCTTAGTGGAGCGCCATCTCGTCAGCCGCGAACATGCTGCCAAAAGCGTCGGCTGCGCCACCGTGATGAACCGCAATCAGAGCATCAGCATCATGATCAACGAAGAAGATCATCTGCGCATCCAAGCCCTGCGACCAGGTCTTCAGTTACTCAAAGCCTATCAGGTGTTGGACAAAATCGATGACCAACTCGAGGCTACCCTCCCCTATGCCTTTGATCCCAAATATGGCTACCTCACCGCCTGTCCTACCAATCTAGGCACAGGACTGCGCGCCTCCGCCATGCTGCACCTGCCTGCTCTGGTACTCAGCGATCAGATCAACCAAACCATCCAGGCGGCTAACAAAATCGGGCTCGCCGTTCGTGGCCTCTACGGAGAAGGCACTGAGGCACTCGCTAATTTGTTTCAAATCTCCAACCAGACCACTCTCGGTCAGGATGAAAAATCAATCATCCAACATTTAGACAAAGTTATCGTGCGCATCATCGAAAACGAAGAGAACGCGCGCCGTAAGCTACTCGAAGACCAGCCCACCATGCTGCAGGATCAAATCGGGCGAGCTTACGCCATCCTGCGCTACGCTTACATCATCCCCTCCAAGGAGGCGATGAACTTTCTTTCCATGATCCGTCTCGGCATCGATCTCGGCGCTTTCAGTGCCGACGAACGCGATGTGATCAATGTTTTATTAACTGAAATCCAACCCGCCCACCTTCAAATCGAGGCCAAACGCAAGCTCAATGCCGCACAAAGAGACGTGCTGAGAGCAGAAATCGTGCGTCGTCACCTAAAAAACCTGACTGAACCTCGCTTTGATGATATACTGACACAGGAACCCGATGATGAATAACTTCACACCCAGAGCACAACAGGTACTGGCACTCGCACGCAAGGAAGCCGACCGATTCAACCACAACTACGTAGGCACGGAGCATTTGCTGCTCGGCTTGATCAAATTAGGTCAAGGCGTCGCTGTCAATGTACTGCAAAAAATGGACCTCGATCTCGAGACCGTTCGTTTGGAAGTCGAAAAACAAGTCGGCAACGGTCCCGAGACCAAAATGGTCGGCAATATTCCCTACACCCCCCGGGTGAAAAAGGTTCTTGCCCTAGCAGGCAAAGAAGCTAATGCACTCAATCACTCCTATGTCGGCACCGAGCACATCCTGCTCGGACTGTTGCGCGAAGGCGAAGGCGTAGCGGCACGCGTGCTCAAAAACCTCGAAGTCGATATCGAACGCACACGCAACGAGATCTTGCAGGAGCTCGACCCCAATTTCGCCCCCGAAGATAACGAAGACGGTGAATTCGAAGAACACGGCGGCAGCAAAAAAGATTCCAAAACACCCGCGTTGCGTGCTTTTGGACGCGATCTCACCGAACTAGCCCAAGAAGGCTCACTTGACCCCGTGATCGGACGCCAAGAAGAAATCGAACGCGTCATCCAGATCCTCTGCCGACGCACCAAAAACAATCCCGTGCTGATCGGCGAAGCAGGTGTTGGCAAAACCGCCATCGTCGAAGGCCTCGCTCAAGAGATCACTTCTGGCAACGTTCCCGAACTGCTGCGTGATCGCAAAGTGATCACCCTGGACCTTGCTTTGATGGTCGCCGGCACCAAATATCGCGGCCAGTTTGAGGAACGCATCAAAGCGGTGATGGATGAGATCCACCGTGCCAAAAACGTGATTCTGTTCATCGACGAACTGCACACCATCGTTGGAGCCGGCTCCGCAGAAGGTGCCATGGATGCTTCCAACATCATCAAACCCGCCCTCAGTCGCGGCGAGCTACAATGCATCGGAGCCACCACACTCAACGAATACCGCAAATACATCGAAAAAGATGCCGCACTTGAGCGTCGTTTCCAGACCGTAAAAGTGGAGGAGCCTAACGTCGAAGACGCGATCAAAATCCTGCAAGGATTACGAGGAAAATACGAAGCTCATCACAAAGCTCACTACACCGAAATGGCAATCGAAGCCTGTGTGAAGCTATCTGAACGCTACCTGACTAGTCGCTTTCTTCCGGACAAAGCAATCGACATCATGGACGAAGCTGGCTCCAAAGCCCGCATCGGCGCGATGACACGACCACCTGAGTTTAAAGACATCGAACTCAAAATCGAAACAATCGTTGTGGATAAAGAAGCCGCGATCAAAGATCAAGACTTTGAAAAAGCTGCTGCCCTGCGCGACCAGGAAAAAACCACTCGTACAGAATTAGAGAAAAATCTCGAAAAATGGCTCGGTGCCAATGAGGAAAACATCGTCGATGTGATCGAGGATGACATCATGGCAGTGGTCTCCAAATGGACTGGCGTCCCGCTGCAACGAATGGAGCAAAAAGAAGCCGCCCGTCTGCTCAAAATGGAGGAGGAGCTACAGGAAAAAGTCATCGGTCAAGACGAAGCCGTCACCGCGATCAGCAAAGCGCTGCGCCGCAGTCGTGCTAACCTGAAAGATCCGCGTCGCCCGATCGGCTCCTTCATTTTTCTCGGACCCACAGGCGTGGGCAAGACCTTCCTCGCTAGGAATCTAGCCGAGTTCATGTTTGGCGATCCCGATTCTCTGATCCAGATCGACATGTCTGAGTACATGGAGAAATTCACCACCAGTCGTTTGATCGGCTCGCCTCCTGGTTATGTCGGTTATGAAGAAGGTGGGCAGCTCTCAGAAGCCGTTCGTCGCAAACCTTATTCAGTGGTGCTTTTTGACGAAATCGAAAAAGCGCATCCCGATGTGATGCACCTTTTGTTGCAGATATTGGAAGAAGGCACCGTGACAGACTCGATGGGGCGCAAAGTGGATTTCCGTAATACCATCATCATCATGACATCCAATGCCGGAGCTCAGTTGATCAAAAAACAAACCTCCCTCGGTTTTGGGGCCATGTCTTCTGAAGATGATGGCTATGACAGCATGAAAGCTAAAATTTTGGAAGAAGCCAAAACGGTTTTCAAACCAGAATTCCTCAACCGTCTCGACGATCAAATTGTCTTCCACATGCTTGGAAAACCTGAGCTGGTTAAAATCATTGATTTGGAAATCTCCGCCGTGCTCAAACGCTTGGCAGAGAAATCGATCACCCTCGAACTTCAGGACAGCGCCAAAGACTTCCTGATCGACGAAGGCTACGACCCAGACTACGGCGCACGCCCAATGCGACGTGCAGTAGAAAGACATCTCGAAGACCCACTGGCAGAACTGCTACTGCGCGGTGACATCCACGAAGGCGACACCCTCGAAGTCTTTCGAGATCCCGACGAGGACATCAAAGCGCTCAAATTCACCTCGATCAACCACAACGATCCTGGCAAAGAAGAGCCCGAAACCGTAGAGACCGAAGGTTAAAAACCAAGCACAGCACGTAGCAGCGCTTCAAAACACCGTCTTGCTTTGGAGTGCGCGCGGCTCGACGCCGCTTTCCTCCAGCCGTCTTGACGGCACCCCTTCGCGTTCATCCAAAAATTTGCTAAATTTGTTTGTAAGAGTGCCTCCTAATTCTGTGTATATTACACATGATGCCATACCTCGCTCTCATCACCATCCTATTCGCCACGACTCTATGCCAACTAGACGCCGAGGAAACTGATGCAAGGCTACTCGTTCAGGCTGCACGTTCTCAAATAGGGGTCACCCTGCGCTACGATGGTAGTTATCAGACCCTCGAATACCCGCAAGGCGATGTGCCGATCGAATCTGGAGTTTGCACCGACGTGGTGATCCGCGCATTGCGCAAAGCTTGGAAATGGGATCTTCAGAAACGGGTTCACGAAGACATGAAGGCTCACTTTTCCGCTTACCCAAAAAACTGGAACCTTAAACGCCCCGACAAAAATATCGATCACCGCCGAGTCCCCAATCTCAAAACCTATTTCAAGCGACAAGCCTTCCAAATCCCCATCTCAAGCCACGCCAAAGATTATCAACCCGGCGATATTGTCAGCTGCATCGTTCCTCCCCACCTACCTCACATCATGATCGTCAGCGATAAAAAGACCCGCGAAGGCACCCCCTTAGTCATTCACAACATCGGATTAGGAACGCAAGAAGAAGACCGCTTGTTTGATTTCAAAATCACCGGCCACTACCGCTTGTCTAGCCAATGAAACTCCTAACCGCTCCATGGCTATGGATGAGCCTCAGCATAGTTCACTTCTACCGCTCCTCGCTACCCGCAGCTAAACCGTCGGCCCATCCCCTTAGAAAATCCCGAACAAGGACGTGACACACAAATCGCTCACAATCGTATCAAGCACACCCGCGACAGCGGCATCGAACTTGGAGCGGGTAGTATCAATGTGAAAGTGCATCGTAATCAGCTATGCTATTACAAAATTACCTCAATTTTCTCATACCCTCTACAGCACATAGAGCTTATCCTAATCCCATCATGAACTCCGAAGAACCCTTTTCCGAACAGCCCCCTAAACTGCCAGCTCCCGATCTCGCAACTGGCATCGACGGGGCGCCACGACTGGAAACCCCAGCCCCTAAACGCAGTGGACTCAAAACCTTTGCCCTCGTTTTTTTGTCACTACTGACGCTCCTCGCAGTAGGCGCGGGTGGCTGGTACTGGTATTATTTCCATGCCAGTGCTTTTTCTCCCGTTAATTTGAGCAAAAAGGAACAGCTGGTCATCAATGACAAAATCGAACTCGCTGGCGGCGATGCCGTTTTTGTGGATTCCAGCGTTCTCGAACCCAACGACCGCCCGATCATCATCCAGGATTCTGAAAGTGCCCCCGCCCCTAGTGAAGAAGACCGGCGCACCATCATTTTTACAGAAAAAGAGATCAACGGAGTCCTGCACCACAACACTGAGTTGGCGGACAAATTGTACATCGATCTGAAAAAAGACGCAGCCGTAGCCAAAATAGTTTTCCCCGTGCCAGAGGATGTAGCGGTAGTCGGTGGAAAAACCTTGCGAGCTAATATCACTATACGCATTTTTCTTGATGAAAACCGCCAACTTCAGTTTACTCTGGACAACGTTACCGTAAGCGGCATCCCGCTTCCTAATGCTTGGCTGTTTGATCTGAAGAATAAAAACCTGATTGACCTCGATAGCGGACCGGAAGGCACAGGATTATTAAAACGAATTGCAGACGGTATCGAAGATTTCAAAATAGAAAACGGACAAATAAAAATACGCCTAAGCGAATAACTTTGCTCTGCTTTTATGCAGACCAACAAAACCAACCAATACCTTTACCTATATGAGTGACAACAACGACGAAGCCAACACCCCGGTCCCAAAACCAGAAGCCACCTCAGACTCAAGCTCTAATCCAGAAAAAAAAGCGCCCGTGCGTCGCCGTACTTCCAGCAGCAAGAAACAGAGTTCATCAAGAAGCCGTCAAAGCGAAGACAGCCCAGAGTCTGCACCAAGCTCAGAATCCCCACAACAAGAGTCCACAGCTAAGGAGAACACTAGCAGCTCAGATTCAGAAAATCGACGCCAACCCGCGCAACGCCCAGCGAAGCGCAAATCTGACTCTAATCGCAGACGCTCTGACCGTGACAAAAGCGACAAAGACGGCGAAGCTTCTAACAAAGACGATAGCCCTGCGCAGGAAGGCGAAGACTCCAACTCTTCTAGCTCATCCAGACAACGCAACTCTCAACGCCCACAACGACGAAGATCCGATTCTAACAATCGCCGTCGCTCAGGCTCTTCTTCTTCACGCAATAGCTCATCTCGTAGCGGACGAAGCAACCGCCCCAAACCAGGCTTGAGACTTCCTCCCGTCAATCCAGAAGAGCTGCAAAGTAAAGCCTGGGAACTTTACCGAGCTGACGTCAGTGAAGAGAGCACCGCAATGTTCAACGAAGACGAAGCTTATGAGTTGGTACGCCGAAGCTTCGTGCTTGCCGACATTTTTCTACGTTTCCGTGACGATCTTTATCGCCCCAAAACTGCAGAGGAGAACCGCGCAGAGCAGCAAGACACGGCTAACGACAAAAATGATCTACGTGCAAGTGCTGAAAAAAATGCGCCCGCTAGTGAGAGTGTTAGTAAAGAAGCAAAGCCAGACACCTCTAACAGTAGCACCGAGGAAGTCCCTCCCGCTAAATCAGAAGAGCCACCGACAAGCGAAGCTGCTGAATAGCAGGCGTCGCTTCAGACACGACGTAGCTCCTCCAGATGGCAAATGTGGAGGAGATCTATCACCGCGCTACTGTCCATGGCGTGCTTTGTTTGGCACCTATCGATTGGGCAGATGTCCATCAAATAGCCGAACGTTTGAGCCACCAACATACAGAGGCCAAAGGGCATCGCTTTGCAGATATTCTACATGTAGCAACGGCCTTACATTTGGGCTCATTGCATTTCCTTACCTTTGACGCAAAACAAAAGCTATTAGCAGAAGCTGAAGGCATGATAGTAAATGCCACAGATTAATGATAGGTGAAGCTTTGAACCTCGAAGGAATTAAAAAAATCGCAGCGGCGGCTCAAGTTTATAAAGCGCACCACAACTGAGCAATTTACCCCGAAGGGATCAGATCTGAAAGCCCACGGCATCACCGTGGGGTTTGGGATAAAAGAACTCCCCTCACACTGCGCCGGACGCAGCGACCGGTTTTCTCCCCGCAGCTTCCTGATCCAATTGCAATAACCCCACAGGATTGACCCCGACTAGCTCCAAACGATCGATCATGTCACGCACGTTTTTTTCTTCTTCAACCTGCTCATCAAGAAACCAGTTGAGGAAATTTTTGGTTTCATGATCCCGCACTTCGTCCGCGAGCGAATACAAGTCATGAATTTGAGCGGTGACTCTCCGCTCTTGCCCGAGACTTGCCTTGAACACGTCGAGAACACTATCGTAATCAGCAGAAGGCTGCTCAATCGCCATCAACTCCACCTTGGCATTACGATCGGCGAGAAAACGATAAAACTTCATCGCGTGATCGGTTTCTTCCAAGCTCTGCGTGTACATCCACTGAGCAAAACCAGAATAAGGCGTCTCCTCGAACCATGACGACATCGCCAAGTACACATAAGAAGACGACATTTCGTGATTGATCTGCTCATTGAGCAGGTTTTGCAATTTACTATCCAAGTCCATGCAGGATCTTAGAGCCACAAGCCGAAACTGTCTAGACCAAGAGCGATAAATATGTCAGTCTTAGATTTCTAGTGATGGGAGCTTAAAAGGTCTCGCCTATCAATGCCCAAGTTCTGAGGCCGGTGTGGCCCACGAAGCCCCACCGTTCGAGCTCAGCACCAAAGTAGGCATGTGGCGATCCTTCTGCAAAGCGGGATGCGAAGGGACACGCTCAGCTTTGGCAAGATCGGCGCTTGCTCCGATCGCAGATACCGCCGCGACTGCTGGTGCCAAAGTCGCCTGAATCAACGAACCTGGCAAAGAACCTCGCACCACTTCGACTTCGGTACCTTTGCCTATTTTTTTGTATAAATGGATCACGTCACGTGAACGCATACGAATGCAGCCATAACTCGCTATTTGCCCAATTTTCTTCTCTTCTGCGGTGCCATGGATATAAATAAACCGTTTATAGGCGTGCTTGTTACGCTTCTCCGTCCCTGTCAGCCAAATGATACGCGATACGATAGGATCTCGTCCTGGCGCATTGGGTTTCAAAATCTCGCCGGTGCGGCGACGTGATTTGAAAACAGCTCCCCGAGGCGCATTGCCACCTATTTTTTCCGCCACCTTCATCGTGCCTAGTGGCGTATGGTAGCTGCCAGGTTTATCGCCCTCGCCAAATTTTGAAGTTGAAACGGGATACTTACGGATCAGCTTACCATCTCTATACAAAGCCAATTTCTGCTCCTTCACCGAAATCACCACACGCGTCGCTTTGTTATTCGAAACCGTCGAACACTGACAAAACATCAATAACACTGCACAGCTCATCGCTAGGGTGAACAGGCGCTTGAAATGACGAGTGAGGGGCTGGTGATTTTTCATAAATATGAGCGGCGAGGTGACTAAATCGCGTGACTCAGTGATAATGAGTCAGTTCCACAAATCAAAAAAACAAACAGCTTACTATAGTTTTCATAAAAATCAACAGAGATTAAATTTCGTCTGACCTCATGGTTTTTCCTCAAACCCTTAATCGGGCAAAACAAAAACTGGCAAACTACGTTTCAGACGCTATCTTTAAACGTGCCAGAAAGGTAATTGCATCTGGTCGTTTACAGTTATCACCCGTTTCAAATTCATGAGCCCCCACATCCGTTTACATCTCTTCACCAAGAGTGCTGGCTTATATCTACTCGCCCTACTCGCCTACTCGCTTTGAGCCCCTGCTGGTCTTTTGCACAAGATATTCCCGCTGATTTGCTCGAAGATGCTCACGTAAGAGAAGAGTTCGGTGTCAATAAATTCACCGCGCCCTCAATCAAAAAAATCTTTGAAGACCTAGACTCCCTCGGAGACCTACCTTACGAAAAACTCAAACGCCCCATCCCTTCCTCCACCCCCACTGATCGGACCCGACTCGCTCTAGAGTTAGGCGGACTGATCGCTGACGGCTTTTTGGTCGTAGAGGCTGAGAAAATCCTCGACCTAGAGGCCGTCGGGAGAGCACTGTGGAAACGTGCTAAAATTTTAGGCGCAGGCACTCGTTTATCGAGCCACACCAAAAGCCTGTTGGAAAACAGTGCCCTTGGTAAGTGGGATAAATTGAAAGACGAATTGGCAAAAACTCAAAAAGACGTCGAATACGAAATGGTACTACTGCGCGATGTGGATGCCGCTCACTTGATCAGTCTCGGCGGCTGGCTACGAGCTTTTGAAATCGCCTGCGTAACCTCGTTAGATCCTTTTGATGCCAAAAAGGCAAAAATCCTTGCTCGTGTAGATGTCGCTGAGTATTTTTTACTATCTCTACAAACGCTCGAACCTAAAGTTCAAGAAACCGAACACATCCAAAAGCTAACCGCCGGAGTAGAACGACTCAAGGACATGCTCGATGTGCCCGAATCTAAAGCCTTCACCAAAAGCGAAGTAGAGGACATGAATACTCTAATCAATGAACTGATCGCCACCGCTGGAGAGAAAAACTCAAAAAGCAGTAAGAGCAAAAAGGACAAGAACTAATGTCCAGCCCTGATCCGCGGATCGCCAAGTTTCGCCGACCTTGCTCGATTCACGCCAGATCAATAAAAATGCGCCCTTGTCGACGACGTGCACATTTTTTCTGAGGCAAATTGATCTTAGCCACCTGACTCCCTAGTGGAACCAGTGAACGTATCGCTTCCACCTCGCGAAAACCCGTGCCTGGAATACCGTTATTGTTAAGCCACTGACGAATCACCCGTGCCTGTAGTGCTTCTGGCAAACTGCGTAAAGTCGCCACTGGCAAGTCAGCATTCTTTGCGCTCAATCCTGGGTGACTCGCCTCAATCACGGCTTCCAACGCCGCATTCTCCGCGCCCGCCATTTTTGCCATTCGCTGAACCGCACCACGCACGTCGCGCTCGAACACCTGCTCGATCTCTGGCAACAAGCGGTGACGAATACGATTGCGCAAGGCAAAGTGAGACTCATTGCTCGCGTCCTCTCGATAAACAATTTCATACTGCTCTAGGTATTCATCGATATCAGCTCGCCACAGCTCCAAAAGAGGACGCAAAAATTCCACTTCGACACCCTCAATGGTATGCATGGCACTGGCTCGCATACCCGCCAGTCCCCGCAAACCGCTGCCACGAAACAGATTGATCAATACCGTCTCAACCTGATCATCCGCATGATGAGCGAGAAACAATCGCCGGCACTTTTGTGCTTTAGCCACCTTGGCAAAAAAATCATGCCGCGCCTGTCGGGCTGCCACCTCGATCGATACCTTGTTTGTTTTGGCACTCGCCTTCACATCAACTCGTTGGCTCTCATACTGATAAGTTAAGCGCTGAGCGAGGCGTTTCACAAAAGCGGCATCCTGCCCCGAAGCGCGACCACGCAACGCATGATTTAAATGACACACCACCAAGCTCTTAAACCCCGCCTGATGCAAGGCATGCAACAACATCACCGAATCACGCCCCCCCGACACACCGATCAAATACTTTCGCCGAGGAGAATAATCCTCCCGTAGTTGAGCAAAAAAAGCATCGGTCATCGTTTTGAAAAAATTGAAGGATGAAACCACAACCGTAGCGAAGCAGAGATAGACGGAGTCAAATGGACAGTGATAGACACCAATTTGTTTTTATTTAGCTTAATCATCTGAGTATCCAGTTTTTGGAATCAAAAACTTTGATATTCTTATTTTTTTTCGTGACTTGGGAGACTATGCTTTGAGTTTTTCCATGTTCTTTCCATACATTGATTTTTTTCTTTTCAATTGTAAGGATACTAACGGTATTATCATCACAACTATGATTGACTGTGATTGATTGTATTCTCTCCACAGGTACTTCAAAGGAGTAAAACGCACAGTCACATATCAATGCTCCAGAATCGGAGAGGTTAACATTGTATACGAGTTTCCAAAAAAAACGGAAACCCAATAATGAAACCACTAAAAAAGGCACTGGGAGAATTAGGTTGTCCGAATAAAAAGAACTTACCGTTAGGGTAAGTGAAATTATTCCCGCTAGAACTACGCCGAGCTGCATTGACTTCTTCGTTATTCTCATAATCACCTTCCTCCCATCAGTGTTTATCAGTGCCCATCAGTGGTTAGAATATTTTACCACTCAGTAAAAAAACATCTAAGTAATCTTCTCGCCACCAAAATAGGCGTGTAAAGCTTCCGGCAAAAGAATCGAACCGTCCGCCTGCTGATACGTCTCTATCAAAGCCACATAGAGCCTCGGCAAAGCGGTTCCAGAACCATTGAGCGTATGACAAAAATGGTTTTTTCCATCCTCTCCTTTGTAGCGCAGTTTCATCCGCCTCGCTTGATAATCCCCAAAACTACTACAACTCGATACCTCAAGGTATTCGTTCTGGCCAGGAGCCCACACTTCGATATCGTAAGTTTTGGTCGAACTGAAACCCACGTCTCCAGTACACAACTCAATGATGCGGTAGTGCAGACCCAAGGTCTGCAAAACTTTCTCCGCCTCAGCCGTGAGCAACTCCAATTGATCGAGCGATTGCCCCGGCTCCACCACATTGACCAACTCCACCTTGTCAAACTGATGCATACGGATCAACCCTCGATTCTCACGCCCTGCTGCTCCAGCCTCGCGGCGAAAACAATGAGTCACAGCGGTAGTCTTGATCGGAAAATCATCAGGATTCTGAATCGTATCGCGGTAGAGATTAGTCACCGGCACCTCAGCGGTCGGAATCAAAAACTGCTGATTGCCTTCGATTCCATACATGTCATCCTCAAATTTTGGCAATTGCCCAGTGCCAAACATGCTCTCGCGATTGACGACCACAGGAGGGTTCACCTCTTGATAGCCATGCTCACGGGTGTGCAAGTCGAGCAAGAATTGAATCAAGGCACGCTGCAGGCGAGCACCTTTACCGGTATAAACCACAAAACCACTCGAACTGATTTTCGCCCCTAATTCAAAATCAAACAGCCCGAGCTTACCCGCCAAACTCAGATGGTCTACCGCTTCAAAACCTTCAAATTTAGGCTTTCCTCCCCAAGTGCGAATCTCAGGATTGGCAGTCTCATCCGAGCCGACTGGGCAATTCTCATGCGGCAAATTGGGAATCTGCAATAGCAGCTCACGTTGCCGAGCCTCCGCTTTTTCTGTGCTCTCTGCGATCACCTTAATCTGCTCGCCGATACCGCGAACTTTGCTCTCCACCTCGGAAGAATCTTCACCCTGCGAGCGCATTTTACCGATCTCTTTTGACAAACGATTGCGATCCTGTTGCAATACCTGTTTTTCCGTCTCGCCACTGCGCCGTTGCTCATCACACTCCAGCACCTCAGTGATCAGTTTCCAAGCATCACCGCCGCGCGCTTTCAGGCGATCCTGACAGCGCTCGGGTTCCTCGCGAATTAGACGAATATCAAGCATATACAGAGATTAGCGCAGAGCGACAAAAGGGCAAGCCTTGAGTATTGCCGTGGATCAAATCAAAAACAACAAAGGACTCAACAACACCGCATCCGCGAGCACTCGGAACAGCGATGCTGCCATCCTATCTTGAAAAAAATGCGCTAAACTCAGACACAGCGAACTGAGGAAGATCGCCCTGTATAAAAGGCTCGCTGGCATAAAGATCAAAACCACCGCACTCAACAAAGACAGCGCGAGTCCCAACCACAGCAAATCACGCCCGAGCTGATGCCACCAATGCGACGCCGCCGCAGGATCATGAATACGATCCGACGCCGCCTCCCGCGCCGCTATGATCAGGCAATTGTAAATACACAAAGACGCGAACAACATCACCGGAGGCAGTACCATCAGCGTATCGTTGAGCAGGCCTTGACGAAAGGCGTCCACGCCCAGAGCTGTGCCTAGGGCAAAAACTCCACCGCAGGCGAACTCCTTAGCTCGCAAAGGTTTGCAACGTGGGAAACATTTCACAAACACCGCAAAATACACCGCCACCGCTGCCGACAAAGTCGCACCCGCCAGTAGTAAATCCAGCGGCAGATAAGCCATTGCCAAGCCTGCTGCCACACACAAGACCACCAGTAGCAACAACATAAAAACTTTCTGATGGCGACGGACAAAATCGTGCCGCCCCGTGGCAAACTGCCCATCTTTCAGACGCCAAGTATCTAGTAAGCGATCCAACAGATAGATCGCCCACACCGACAAAAAAAGCACCGCATACACAGGCCAAGCGACGGGCGAATGAAACCCTCGAGAAAACGCCCACAACCACACCACCGCTACCACTGGCGCATCCAAACTGCACAAATTAGCACACAAGTACCAAGCGTAGCGACGAGGCGACTCGCCCTTCGCATCCGATTCCAAATAGTTTGTCAGAGTGCTGGTCTTCATATCACCGGCTTGATAATTCCCATGCTTCATCAATAGCGAGCTGCCTAAAAATTCTGCGCCTTTCTGCGTCTTCTGCGACAAAAAATCCTGCCGCCTTATCGCAAAACCTGATTGATCTGATTCCCCGCTTCCACAAATGCCATCACCTCCCTGACCAAATCCTCTGGAGCATCCACGCAAAAATCGGGATCTTCGGTTAACATCGCCTCTCGTCCGTTCCCCCCCCAACACACGGCAACTCCATGGATGCCTGCATCACGAGCCGCTTCCATGTCACGCGTTTCATCGCCCACATACATCACTGCGGGCGCTTGGTGTCTCTCGCGTTTTAGGATACTCTTCAAGCGTGCCCCCTTACCAAACAAACTCGCACCCGCTTCGACAAAATGAAAGCAGCTCTCTAGATCATGACGGCTAAGAAAACGACGCACATTTTTGACCGCATTCGAACTAAGAATACCCATCCCGAATCCTGCCGCATGCAACTCTCGAATCATCTTCTCTGCTCCATCGACCATGGGAACGTCATCGATACGTTTGCCCAATTTATGCCGAATACGAGCAACCATCTTGACCGCCATCAAGCGCGAAATACCCATCCGATCCAACAGTGCTCGTGTGTTCAACTTGCGTAACTCTTCCACCTCGTCTTCGCCCACTTGCTGCAAGCCGTAGTCGCTAGCAATCTCATTAAAAACCTCCACCCCTACTGCCAAGGTGTCCGCCAAGGTGCCGTCGAAATCAAAAATCAACAGTGGTTTTTGGTGAATAGGTGGGGTAGTGGACATATCACAAATTAGTATGACTCGCAGACAAACGCTGGGCGGCAGCTTTGGCAAAATAAGTCAAAATCATATCAGCACCTGCACGCTTAATGCCCAACAAACTCTCCATCATCACCGCCTCTTCATCGATCCAGCCATCGGCAGCAGCGGATTTGATCATCAGATACTCACCGCTGACCTGATAAGCTGCCATCGGCAACTCCAAGGTTTCACGCAAGGCACGGATCACATCCAAATACGGCCCCGCCGGTTTAACCATAATAATATCCGCTCCCTCCATCACATCTAGCTCGGCTTCACGCAGCGCTTCTCTCCAGTTAGCGGGATCCATCTGATAGGTTTTTTTATCACCCGCCTTAGGCGCTGACTCCAAAGCTCCACGGAAAGGACCGTAATACGCCGAGGCATACTTGGCGGTATAACTCATGATCAGCACATCCTCAAAACCCGCCTCGTCCAGCGCCGCACGAATCTCTCCCACTCGCCCATCCATCATGTCGCTAGGCGAAATCACATCCGCTCCCGCACGCGCATGACAGAGCGCCTGTTGACACAGCACGTGCACCGTCTCATCATTCACGATACTTGGCTGTCCGTGCTCATCCTCGACTACTAAGCCGTCATGGCCATCGCAATTATACGGATCGAGCGCCACATCGGTGATAACCGCGATGTCGGGGTAACTTTTTTTGATCGCCTGCACCACTCTAGGCACCAGACCACTCGGATTGAAACACTCTTTTGCATCACTGGTTTTCAAATGATCCGCGATGGCAGGAAACAATACGATCGCCTTCACTCCAGCAGCCCGCGCTTCACCCACTTCCCCTAACAAACCATCTAGACTCCAGCGTTTGCAGCCAGGCATCGAGTCGATGGCCTCATCCACCTCTTTATCGTGGATAAACAACGGGTAGATCAGATCTGCTGGTAGCAGAGCTGTCTCTCTGACCAAGCTCCTAATCGCCTCATTCTGACGATTCCTTCTCGGCCTTATAGGTAGATTCAATTTCTTGGACATAATTCGTAGCCGTCCTTACCATCTTTCACTTCCCAGCCTTTTTCCAATAGTTTATCGCGCAAGGCATCAGACTGCGCCCATTCTTTAGCTTGCTTGGCTTGCCAGCGTTGCTCTGCAAGCTCGCTGATTTCTGCCGGCACTTCAACTCCAGCCTTTTCTTCCACTTGGGGAAAGCTCAAGCCCAACGCGAGTAGTATCCATTTCAGATCCGACCATGCTTCAAGCGCCTGCTCTGCCCTCAATTGGTCCACTTTCAGCTCACGCAGTTCGGAGAAAATCCGCCCCAAAGCCTCTGGCGTATTCAGATCCTGCAGCAAGGATTGATACGCCGATTTGAAATAAACAAAATCATGCTGCAAAATATCCGCCTCGCAGTCGCCCTCTCCCGTCGCCTGCTCTCGCTTCCCCGCTCGCTGTAACAAAGCCTGCCCCGCCTTCGCTATCCTCAGCAGTGCCTTTTTGGCATCAGCCATCGACTGCAAAGTGAAATTCAAGGGGTGACGGTAGTGACCCGATATCAACACGTAACGCAATTCGTTCGCAGTGAAGCCTCGCTCCTGCAAGTCGGCCAAGGTATACATATTTCCCAAGCTCTTGCTCATCTTGCCACCATCGACCATCAAGTGAGTGATGTGAAACCAGTGCCGCGCGAAGGTTTTGCCCGAAGCCGCTTCACTTTGCGCGATCTCATTTTCATGATGCGGAAAAACCAAATCCACCCCTCCTGAATGAAGGTCAAAGGTATCACCAAGATACTCGCGACACATCGCCGAACACTCTAAATGCCAACCAGGACGCCCTTCCCCCCAAGGACTAGGCCAAAAATTTTCTCCATCCTCCTCTTTGCGCGCTTTCCACAAGGCAAAATCCGCCACCGCGTCTTTCTCATACTCATCATCCGCTACCGCCGCGCTGCCCTCACTGCCACCCGCACGCAATTCGCGTTGGTCCAAATGCGAAAGGCAACCGTAAGACTCGAACGAGGTCACCTTGAAATACACCGACCTGTCCTCGCTCTGGTAAGCGTGTCCTTTTTCCATCAACTCCTCGATCAAAGCGACCTGTTGTGGAATATGCGCCACCGCACTCGGTTCATCATGCGGAGCCAGCAAGTTCAAAGCCTCACAATCGGCACGAAATTTAACCGTCCAAGCCTCAGTGAACTCCGTCAAACTCTTGTCCGCCGCGCGTGAATCTCGAATCGTCTTGTCATCCACATCCGTGATGTTGCGCACATGCTGAGTTTTCTGACCCGACAACTGCAACACCCGACGAAACACGTCCTGTAGGACAAAGGTCCTAAAATTGCCAATATGAGCCGGCCCGTAAACCGTTGGACCACAACAGTAAAAACGAAAGCTTTCACCATCTTCCGCCGTCAATTCACGCATCTCGCGCGCCATGGTATCATAGAGTTTCATCGCAATTATAAGAATTCTAAAGCCTATCACTCGCTTGTTCTGACTAGATATGCAAGGAAACGAAGCTGATATCCAACATCTCTTTATTAAATTTGATCGATAATCCGAAAAATTTTATAAGAAGAGTCAGTTTTTACTCGATTTTACTCATAAAAATTTATATTATAATGAAAATATTACTGTTACATCTCATAAATGACGATCACCCTCATTTATTTGACGTAGTAACCATACAGTTTATAACTACCGAAAAGTCCCTTTATTTTTATGCTGAAATTAACGATCAACACAGGAGAAGCGGATCTCGAAACCTTTTTGATTTCCGATGATAAAACCACCATCGGCAGGCACCAGGATTGTGACGTTCGGATCAAAAACCGTTTCATGTCAGCCTTTCACGCCGAGATTCACTGCTCTGATAGCGGTAACTACGAGATCATCGACAAGGATTCCTTCAACGGCACCTACATCAATGGCGAACGTATCCAGCGCTGCATCGTTAAAGCCGGCGACGAGATCAAATTTGGCGTCCTTAAGGGGCGCTTCCTCGAAGTTGTAGCAAACAAAAAGGAGTCGGCGATCAACGTGACTCCGATAAAAAATCGTACGGGCTTACAAAAAATCCAACTGGCATCCCCTGATAAAGCAGCGGTCAAGCTGACTCCAGCCACCTCCGATTCTTCTGCGTCCAAAAAACCCTCTATCCGCAAAGATAGATTATCCAGCAAAATCAGTAAATCTTCTGTATTAGGTAACACCGAAAAAGACGCAGAAATTGCAGAGCTGCAAGCCAAGTTGCGCAAGCAACAACTGAAACAAGCCGAAGCTGCCACCCGCATCAAGGAGTTGAGCGGAGACAAATCTTCGTCCGAAGAAGAAGTCGAAAAAATGCGCGGAGAGATCGCAGCATCTAAAGAGACGCTCATCCAGCTAGAAACTGAAGCCGAAAAAGAAGCACTCGAAAAAGTAGCCAGCGCGCGCGCTGAAGCTAAAGCTGCAGCTCGAGCCGAATTAGAAGAAGCCAGTAAAGCCGCTCGGGAAAAAGCTCACAAGGCCCAGCAAGAAACCGAGAAAAAAGAAGCTGAGATCTCTGCTTTGCGAGAAAAATTACAAGGGCAGATCGACCAACAAGCTCAACAGCAAAGCGAAGCCGAAGACAAGCTCAAAACGTTGATCGGAGACAAATCTCAAGACGAAGAGCAGTTGGGAAAATTGCGCGATGAGATTCGCTCTTCCCAAGGAAAAGTATCTGACTTGCAAAAAAGCGCCGATGATCGTGTCGCAGAGAAAGAAGCGGAAGTTGAATCGCTACGCGATAAATTAGCCGATGCCGTCAATACCGTGCGCTCTGAAACAAAGGAAGAGCTCGACAAAGCACGTAAAGCTACTGAACAGAAAGAGTCTGAAATCGCCGCTCTCAAAGCCAAGCTTGATGAGCAAATCGATACGCAGGAAAAAGAACAAGCCCAGGCCGAAAAACAACTCCAGACTCTCAGTGGTGACAAATCCGCATCCGAAGAAGCATTGCAAAAATTACGCGATGAAATCCGTTCCTCTCAAGACAAAGTTTCCGATCTGCAACAAGGTGCCGATGACACCGTAGCAGAAAAAGAAGCCGAGATGGAAGCTCTGCGCAGCAAAATGGAAGCTGCCGCACAAGCTGCGCGTGATGAAGCCAAAGCCGAAGTCGAACGCGCCCAAAAAGCCGCAGCTGCTAAGGAAGCCGAAATGGCAGCCCTGCAAGACAAACTCGACGAACAACTTCGCCGTCAGGAACTGCAGCAAGCCGAAGCCGAAGAACGCCTCAAAGCCCTCAGCGGAGACAAATCTGCTTCCGAAGAGGAAATGCAAAAACTCAAAGAGGAAGTAAGCGCGTCTCAAGGGTCTTTAGATGAATTGCAGCAAAAAGCCGCCGAAGCCGTCAAACAGAAAGAAGCAGAAAAAGAAGCCCTGCGCATGGAACTCGAAGCTGCTGCCAAAGAGGCACGCGAAGAGGCCAAAGCTGAAGTCGAACGCGCCCAAAAAGCTGCCGCTGCTAAAGAATCGGAAATTGAATCCTTGCAAGACAAATTGCAAGAACAGATCAAACGCCAAGAGCAACAACAAGCCGAAGCTGAAGAAAAGCTTAAAACTCTCAGCGGAGACAAGTCTGCTTCTGAAGAGGAAATGCAGAAGTTGAAAGATCAAGTCAGCGCTTCGCAAAATTCTGTAAGTGACTTACAGAAAAAAGCCGATGATTCAGTCGCTCGCAAAGAAGCTGAAGTCAAAGCATTGCAGGACAAACTAGAGAAATCCGTTCAAGAGGCAAAAGAGGCAGCTCAAGCAGAAGTTGAGGCAGCTCAAGCAGAAGTTGAAAAAGCTAATAAGGCAGCCTCTGAAAAGGAAGCCAAAATCAATGACCTACAAGAGACTCTCAAAAAACAACAGCTTCAACAAGCCGATGCAGAGCAAAAACTTCGCGAGCAACAAAAAACGCTTGAAGAACGTGCAGCAGCACTCACCGAAGCTGCTGGTAAGGAAGAACAGCTCAAGGAACAACTCATTGGCAGTGGCGATGCCGACGAACGCCTCAAAGCGATCGCCGCAGAAAAAGCAGCTGCCTTCTCTCGTTTAGAAACGATGAAAACAAGAGTTCAAGGAGCGGAGAAAACTTCCAAAGCGCTCAAAGAAGACGCTCAACGTATAGCACAAGAGAAGCAAAATGAGATCGACGCCCTCCACAAACAACTCGAAGCCGCCTCGATGATGGCGGGCGCAGAAGGTGGTGACGCCCAAGTGCTCAACCAAGCAATCGAAAGCCAGGCAGAAAAAGAGAAACGTATTGCTGAATTGGAAGAGAAGCTCGCCAAAGCCGACTTACTCTCGAACAAATTGCGTAACAGCCTGCAGAATAAAGGCAAAGAAATCGCTGCTGTAAGTGGACGCATGGCAGACATGCAACGCAGAATAGCAGAAAATGATTCCGCCCCCAAGGTGGAAACCGCTAGTCATTGAACCCTTCAAACTCATCGAAGCCACTGTTTCCAAAGGGAGCAGTGGCTTTTTTGTTTTCAGAGCTGGATTTTTTTGGCAACAGGCAAAAATCCTCCTTTCCGTTTTGCTGATCTGCATTATTAAAAGAGAGCACTTTTCTAGGAAAGATTTCACTCATCATCATGGCGCAGAAAAAATACGTTGGCATCGATTTAGGCACCTCGACATCAGGTCTGGCGCACGTCAAAGCAGATGGCACCCCAGAAATTGTCCCCAATAATGACGGCGAACGCTTGACCCCATCGATCGTCTATTTTGACCGCTACGACGGAGTCAAACTGGTCGGCTCAGCTGCTCGTGATGGCGGCGACCCTGATCGCACCGTGCATAATATCAAAAAGCACATGGACGACCCCTCCTATACCATCGAGATGGACGGCCAAAAATGGACCCCCACAGAAATCTCAGCGCTCATCCTCGCCAAACTCAAACAAGACTGCTCCAACATCATCGGCGAGATCGACGAAGTCGTCATCACCGTGCCTGCCAACTTTAATGAACTCGCGCGTAATGCCACCACCACCGCTTGCCGCTTGGCAGGGCTGAAAGTGAGCCGACTTGTCAACGAACCCACCGCCGCTGCGCTTTATTACGCCCATACCCAAGATATCTCAGGCAAAGTCATGGTCTATGATCTCGGTGGTGGCACCCTCGACATCACCATCCTCAATATCAAAGGGCAAAAAATCGACATCCTCCTTTCCGAAGGAGCACGCCACCTCGGCGGCTCTAATTTTGACGAAATCCTCATCGAAATCCTCGCCCAAGAATACCAGAAAAAAAATGGTGCCGACCTCTTCCAAGACGAACGCCAACGACGCAAGGTTCTCACCACCAGTGAAGATGCCAAGAAGATGCTCAGCAAGCTCAAGCACATCACCGAGACCGTCGGCAACGATACCGACGGCAGTGCCCGCATCGACCTAACCCGAGAGCTGTTTGAAGACGCTATCTCCAAACTACTCACCCGCACCGTGATGTTAGTCGAACAAGCGCTCGACTCGCTCGATTTAAAACCTAGCGACATCGATCACGTGGTCATGGTCGGCGGTAGCACCCGCATGCCCATCGTGCCACAAACTCTACGCGACCGTTTCGGCTTCAAACCCGTTTCTTGCGGTAATGTCGATGAGTGCGTCTGCCTTGGAGCCGCCCTGTTTGCCAAACAAGCGCGCCAAGTCTCCGAAGTCTGCAACCAAAGCTACGGCACTGTAGCCATCATCGAAGATGCCGCCACCGGCAAATCTGAACTTCGCAACTCCATCGTCATCCCCAAAAACACCCCTATCCCCTGCTCGATGTCACAGACTTACATCACCTCCGAAGACAACGAAGAATTGATCGAAGTCGAGATCACTCAAGGCGAAGACACCGACCCCCAATATGTCGATATCGTCGGCAAAATATCGCTCAAAGTACCCGCTGGACGACCCGCAGGCTGCGAAGTCACCGTGACCTACAGCTACGACCAAAACCAACGCGTCAAAGCCTCGGTGACCGATGAGAAATCGGGTAAACGCCATAATATCGAAATCGAATATAAAGGTGATGGCGTGCTCTCAGAAAAAGACATCGAACGCAAATCAGCCTACCTCAAACAGATCACCATCGTCTGACATACCACTACTCCTCTTGTTATGATACTAAACCTTTTTAAGCGCAAAAAAAATAAAGCCCCAAACCATACTGGAGACCATCCAAGTAACAAAAACGGCTCCCCTACCACCGATTTCAAACCCGTCACCCCACTGCCTAGTGCGGAAGAACGATGCCAAATCGATCCCAAATCGATGGACAAAAAGGCGATTCGCGAGCACTTAAAAACCCTCTACAAACGCCACAACGAAGCCGCCGCCAGCCTCGACCCCAAACTGCGCGACGAAGCCGAAGCCATGCTCGACGCCATCGTCGAATGCCGCGAAAAATACATCGACTCCTGATTTTTAAACCCATTTCAAATTTCAAATCTCAAATCTCAAATTCCATGTCCGTCATATCCAACATCCTAGCCGAACGCTACGCTTCACCCTCGATGAAATCCATCTGGTCCACAGAAGGGAAAATCCGCCTAGAAAGACAATTCTGGATCGCCGTGATGGAAGCCCAGCGTGAACTCGGACTCGACATCCCCGCTGAAGCCATCGCAGCCTATAAAAAAGTAGTTGATCAGATCGACCTCGACTCCATCAACGAACGTGAGCGCATCACCCGCCACGATGTGAAATCTCGCATCGAAGAGTTTTGTGATCTCGCCGGGCACGAACACATTCATAAAGGCATGACCAGCCGCGATCTCACCGAGAACGTCGAGCAACTACAAGTCTATCGCGGACTGCAAGAGATCCATAAAAAATCCGTTGCAGCCCTGATTCGCATCTCAGCCCGCGCACAAGAGTATGCTGACCTAGTGATCACCGCCCGCACCCACAACGTCGCAGCCCAAGTCACCACTTTCGGTCGTCGTCTTGCCGAGTTTGGCGAAGAACTTCTTGGCGCTACCCAGCAACTGCAACACATCCTCGACACCTACCCCGTGCGCGGACTCAAAGGAGCCGTCGGCACCCAGCTCGACCAACTCAGTCTTTTCGACGGCGATACCCAAAAAGTCGCCGACCTCGAAAGCAAAGTGGTCACTCATTTAGGACTACCCTGCAAGCTAGTCAACCCAGGGCAAGTTTATCCACGCAGCCTTGACCTCCGAGTCGTAGCCAACCTCAACGAGATCGCCTCTGGCCCCTCCAGCTTCGCCAAAACCCTGCGTCTGATGGCAGGACACGAACTCGCCTCAGAAGGTTTCTCCAAAGGACAAGTCGGCTCCTCAGCCATGCCGCATAAAATGAACAGCCGCTCTTGCGAACGCATCAACGGCTTCGCCACCCTGCTCGGCGGCTACCTAACGATGGCATCCTCCCTAGCTGGCGACCAATGGAACGAAGGTGATGTCTCTTGCTCCGTCGTACGCCGAGTGCTGTTACCCGATAGCTTTTTTTCCGCCGACGGCTTGCTCGAAACCTTCATCACCGTACTTGACCAAATGTCCGCCTACCCGGCCGTGATCGCGCGCGAGAACGATCACTACCTACCCTTCCTGTTATCCACCACCTTCCTGATGGAAGCCACCAAAGCTGGAGTCGGTCGAGAAACCGCACACGAAGTGATCAAAGAACACGCCGTCGCCGCAGCGCAAGCTTACCGCAGTGGTGAAAGTGACAAAAACGACCTGCTCGAACGCCTAGCAGGCGATGATCGCATTGGCTTCAGCCAAGAAAAGATCGACCAAATTCTCACCACCGGACGCGAAGCCACCGGAGCCGCCTCGATGCAAATCGAACACTTCGCCACATCCGTGAATCACCTCGCCAAAGCCAATCCAGAAGCCGCCGCCTACAAACCTGGGTCGATTCTTTGATATTAAGAAAACCCCCACGCAATTTCCCCGTATGAACAAAAAAGATCTCAGCGAGCGCGACATCTGCACCAAATTCATCACACCTAGTGTAGTGTCCGCGGGTTGGGATATCGATCAACAAATCCGCGAGGAAGTCAGCTTCACCGATGGGCGTATTTATGTGCGCGGCAAACTCCATACCCGTGGCGCTAGGAAACGCGCCGACTACATTCTCTACTACAAGGCCAACATCCCCATTGCCGTTATCGAAGCCAAAGACAATCGGCACAGCATCACCGCAGGTATCCAGCAAGCTCTCGGTTACGCTGAAACCCTCGACATTCCCTTTGTTTTCAGTAGCAACGGCGACGGCTTTCTCTTCCACGACCGCAGCATCGACTCTGGAGAGATCGAAACGGAACTCGCTCTTGATGACTTTCCCTCCCCCCAAGCTCTGTGGGATAAATACAAAAAACTCAAAGGTATCAGTGACGAAATCGAGCCCATCGTAGCTCAGGACTATTTTACCGATGGCTCGGACCGCTCGCCCCGTTATTACCAACAGATCGCAATCAACCGCACTGTCGAAACCATTGCCAAAAACGAAGATGACAAGCGCCATTTGCTGGTCATGGCAACTGGCACTGGAAAAACCTACACCGCTTTTCAAATCATTTACCGCCTGTGGAAAAGCGGGCTCAAAAAACGCATCCTCTTCCTCGCCGACCGCACCTCGCTCATTGACCAGACCGCTCGCGGCGACTTCCGCCACTTCAAAGAAGCGATGACGATCATCAAGCACAAACAGATCGACACCGCCTACAACATTTACCTCTCCCTCTATCAAGGACTTTCCGATAACCAGAACAGCGATAATGACGCTTACAAACAATTCAGCCCCGACTTTTTCGACCTTGTCATCGTCGACGAGTGCCATCGCGGCAGTGCCAGGGAAGACAGCAAGTGGCGTGAGATTCTCGACTACTTCAAAAACGCAACCCACATCGGCCTCACTGCTACTCCCAAAGAAACCAAGGTAGTTTCCAGCTCCGAATATTTTGGCGACCCGCTTTACATCTACTCTCTCAAACAAGGCATTGACGACGGCTTTCTTGCTCCTTATAAAGTGATCAAAATCACCCTCGACATCGACGCCGAAGGCTGGCGCCCGCCAAAAGGGTTCAAGGACAAAGACGGCCAAACAGTTGAAGATCGCATCTACAATCGCAGCGACTTCGACAAACACCTGGTCGTCGAGGAACGCCGTCAGGCTGTTGCCAGAAAAATTAGTGAATTCCTCAAAGGCAGTGATCGCTTTTCTAAAACCATCGTCTTCTGTGTCGATATAGAACACGCCGCCGCCATGCGCAAGGAACTCGCCAACGCCAACGCCGACCTTGTCTCGGCCAACAGCAAATACGTGATGCAAATCACCGGTGATAATGAAGAAGGCAAACGTCACCTCGACGCCTTCATCAATCCCTCCGAGCGCTACCCAGTCATCGCAACCACCTCGAAACTCATGACCACTGGGGTGGACGCACAAACCTGCAAGCTCATCGTTCTCGATTCGAATATTGGATCGATGACCGAATTCAAACAAATCATCGGTCGCGGCACTCGCATCAACGAAGATTTCGGTAAACATTATTTCACCATCATGGACTTCCGCAACGTCACCGCACTCTTCGCGGACAAGGACTTTGACGGTGATCCGGTACGGGTGAAAGAAGCCAGCCAGCAGGACGATATTTCACAAGCCGAACACGAAAGCGACGATCAAGCTGTGATCGACGACATCACCGGTAAGGAAATCATTTTTGATGATCCAGAACCAGAAACGCCAGACATCACGATTGGACAAGAAGAACCCGGCGATTACCAAACACCGCGCAAAGTCATCGTCAACGGCGTCGAAGTGACCGTTATCAAAGAACGGGTGCAATACATGGGGGCCGATGGCAGCATCATCACCGAAAGCCTGCGCGACTACACCCGCAAAAACGTACTCACCAACTACAGCTCGCTCGACGCCTTCCTCAGTTCTTGGAAGGACGCTGACAAAAAGCGCGCCATCGTCGAGGAGTTGGAAAATCACGGCGTCATTTTCTCAGCGCTACAAGCTGAAGTCGGCCACGCCTTCGATCCCTTTGACTTGATCTGCCACGTCGCCTACGAGCAACAGCCCCTTACCCGCCGCGAACGCGCCGCGAATGTACGCAAGCAAGACTACTTTACCAAATACGGCGAACTTGCCCGCCAAGTTCTCGACAGCCTACTCAAAAAATACGCCGACGACGGACTGCTCGACCTGGAGGACATCGCCATCATCACCCTTGACCCGATCAAACAACTCGGCACCGCCCCCGAGATCGTAAAAGCCTTCGGAGGCAAACCTGCCTACGATGAAGCCATTCGCGAACTCACTACGCATCTTTACGACGTCGCCTGATACAATCTTTTCTCATGAACACCGCTCAGGAAAACTACTTTAAGAGCCTCATCGAAGAGCTGTGCAAGCTCCCCCACGAAACAGAATGGGTCGAGTTCAAGCACAACAAGGCTGATTCTGACATGATCGGTGAACGCCTTAGCTCGCTTGCAAACTCAGCAGCACTCGAAGGCAAGGCAACAGCCTACATGATTTGGGGTATTGAAGACGTAACCCACGATATCCTCGGAACTTCATTCAAACCTCATTCCTCAAAAATCGGCAATGAAGCGTTAGAAAACTGGCTGCTCCACTCCCTCTCTCCAAAAATTGACTTCGCTTTCCACACTCTCTCCATCGATGCAAAGCCGCTCGTGCTTCTTGAAATTGCCCGTGCCCAACAAAGCCCCGTCCAATTCAAGGGAATCGAATATATCCGTATTGGTTCTTATACCAAAAAACTGAAAGATCACCCTGAGCGAGAAAGGAAACTCTGGCGCGTATTCGAACAAACTCCTTTTGAAAACCTTTCCGCAAAAGAAAACATCTCTGCTGAAGAAGTCGTTCGGTTACTCGATTATCCCAGCTATTTTGATCTGATGGGACTCGACCTTCCCACTAACCGCGGTCACATCCTTGAGCGACTTGAAGAAGAAAACCTCATTGCCCGCACAGACAGCGGCTTCTGGAACATTCTCAATCTCGGAGCCCTGCTCTTTGCCAAAGAACTCACATCCTTTACTACTCTCAGCCGCAAGTCCCTACGAGTGATTCACTACCAAGGCGACAGCCGACTCGAAACGCTCCACGAACAAGTTGGCAACCGCGGATACGCCTGTGGATTCGAAGGGCTCATCGAATTCATCAATGCCCGCATCCCGCACAACGAAATCCTAGGGAGTGCCCTCAGAAAAGAAGTCCCCATGTTTCCCGAGGTTTCCATTCGCGAACTGGTCGCTAACGCCCTCATTCATCAGGATTTTTTCCAGACCGGCACCGGCCCCATGATCGAAATTTTCGATAACCGGCTCGAAATCACTAACCCCGGCATCCCACTAATCGATACCGACCGCTTCCTTGACTCCCCACCGAAATCTCGCAACGAAGCTCTCGCTTCACTCATGCGCCGTGTCGGGATCTGTGAAGAACGAGGTTCAGGTATCGACAAAGTGGTGCATGAAACAGAATTATTCCAACTCCCAGCCCCCATCTTCGAAACCACCCCACAACACACCCGCTCCATCTTATTTGCCCACAAACCTTTCGAAGAAATGACCACCACAGAGCGCATCCATGCCTGCTATCTGCATGCCTGCCTACGCTACCTAATGCACGATTACATGAGTAATGAGAGCCTGCGGGAGCGCTTTGGTATCTCTTCCGATAAAAGTTACACCGTAAGCAAAATCATCAGCGCCACTCGAAAAAAAGGTCTCATTCTCCCCGCGGAAGCGGAACAATCGAACAAATATGCCCGCTACTTACCGCACTGGGCTATCTAATCTCTACCAATTCTTATTTGCCGTCATTTGCACCCTTGCCGTTTTCCGCCATCCATTCCTCCGCTATTCCACGTAATATCAAGCCTTCTAGCCCATCCTGCCTCCAATTCTTATTTGCCGTCATTTGCACTTCTCGCTCATTTTTCTACTCACGGCACGCCTAAGCCCTGTAAAACTGAGACTTCAGCGCCCAATTCTTGTTTTCGCTCATTTTCGCCCATCTCAAATCTTAGATTTCAAATTTCAAATTTCCCCGCCCATGCCCAATATCAGAACACCGGACATGCAGCGATCAATCATGATACCATTTTGTAAATCAGCTTCATTTTCGTGTTAGGATATTCGGTCTGGGTGAGATTGATTTCTTCGCAAAGCTTTTTGAGGATTTCATTTTC
>JAKISY010000042.1 GCA_021648365.1 Verrucomicrobiales bacterium | reverse complement strand
TAGCGTTTGGTGTTCAATTGCAACAATCTTCTCCTGACCCCTTCATCGGGGGTGGAGGAGCTTTTCGACTTCAGCGATAGCGTTTGGTGTTCAATTGCAACAATCTTCTCCTGACCCCTTCATCGCTTGGGCAGGAGCTTCTTAATGAGACGGGTGCCCGTCGAGCAAAATCTGATCCATTTGATTGCGCTCAGTGTAGCCACATGCGTCCCGCATGTGGAAAGGTCAAAGCCATCCGTCTCGGATGCTTTCGCAGCCCCAGGGCACAGTTATAGTCAAAAGTAGACTTCCACGAAGTCCAATACGAGAGTTAATTAGACTTGATCCAAGTCCAATTTTCAGATCTCAAATTCTAAATCACATAAACTGCTAAGTTCAGCTGCCCACGGGGGTGGCGGAACCGTTCGACTTCAGCGACTTGTCTCGCCGTAGCTTTAGCGAAGGAGGATAGCGTTTGGTGTTGAGATTTGCTCAAAATATGCGATTTGGACTACTCGTTAAATCGTTCCAATCAGCTTATGTTCATTGAGTTACAAGATTTATCAATATTTGCTGACCCCGTTTAAAGCATACCTGCTAAGTTCACCTGCCCACGGGGATGGCGGAGCGCTTCGACTTCAGCGAAGGCGTTTGGTGTTCAAATTGCAAGAATATTCTCCTGACCCCGTTTCCAAAGATATCACTCCTTTTCCTTATTCTTCTTAGAATTGAATATTGGTTTGAAGTACCCAAATTGCATTGCTGCATCCCGCAACCCTGCGTCAAGATTACTGTTAAGTCTTATTTCGTGTAGCCTATCAAAAATAGGCTCCAACTCGGCTAAATCATGTAGCAGTCTATGTTTTGGGTTCGATTCAGTCATTACTGGATGCGCAAATAAAGCCTCAGCGGTCGATCCTTGAAAAGCTACCCAAGAACCCGAGTAAGATGGGTCTAGAATTGGTTTATCTGAAAAAGCAGTCATAATATAATTAGACCTCACGTATTTTTCCCATTTTTTTACGCATTTATCAAACTTTTCATTCTCTTCATTTGCTCGCTGAGGAATGAAAAAAAATGAGCTCGAAATTTTACCAATAAGTAAAATCAATATTACTGCCGCAAGCGAAATTATTTTGTAGGGCATACGCATGTGCATCTTACGATCATTTTTGGTGCAACTATTCTTGGAGGTGCAAATTTTCCCTCGCAGTTTTGAGGGTAAAGCTGGCAATAGTAACCAGCTGTATGACCGTCAATATTTGTAATGTCATTGTAAACACGCCCTCCTACACCATCCTGCGATGTCCACTTACCATCAGATTGTTCGGCAACAGCATGAAAAGGTGGATCGGAATCTATGTTATCGTTCTTGCCTCCATCTTGCGGATAATATAGTCTTACTTTAATTTTACCCACTGGACACGGCTTATCACAGTCAATTTCTCCCTCTTCCCCCTTGTTCTCGGGTATAAAACCCTGCTGGTCTTTCGAGCCACATGCATGTCCTGCACAATCTGATGTAGGATTTGGGCCGGGTTGAAGTTTTCCATCTGTGCGTGGATTTTTAGGCCTCTGCGGAGCTTTTCCCAACACATCAATCCAATATTGAGGGTTACTATAAACGAACCCATACAAATTCAATCCCCCATCTTCCCCAATCGGATCCCTTGACGCCCACCGCCCACTTTCTGGCATATAATACCTAAAGGTGTAATATGAATTTCGAGAGTTGTCGTAGTGTTCCTTTGGTTGCCTGTGAAGGCATCGGGATCTGATACTGACAATAACGAGGTAGCTTTTTGTGTCTTCGTCGTAGTTGTAGATGAAACGAATATGAGCTTGGTCATTCCATGCAAGTGAAGAGCTGAGAGGCGGGTTTCCTCGATAGTCGTCACACTTGTCATGAACATAAACGAAGAAAAAACGTGGTCGGAAGTGGCGTTGAGATTGCAGCATCACTATCAACATTGATGACCACATCACTTCATACGCATGACTAGCATCGCGAGTTGGGTTGTAGCTAGTTGGTGATGGGATCACGGTGGCTTTTTTGCAATTTATAGAGGTCGTAAAATTTATAATGAATTAGCAAAGCTTTGACAAGATAAATGACATGGGATTTTTCAGTGTTTGCGTTTTGCGGAGCTTTTCTTTTTCGAGGGTGAGGTAGAAGAGGTGCTTGGCATTTATGGAGAAGCGTGGGGCTGGCAGCAAAGCTCAGTCAAGCCTGAGCACTCCAAAGAACTTGGGATATTAGGGAATACGTAGAGTTTGGCCGGGACGGATGAGGTCTGAGCTTAGACCGTTGGCGGATTTGATGGCGGCAACGCCTACTTTGTATTTGCGGCTGATGCCCCATAAGGTGTCACCTTTACCGATGGTGTGGTAACGGGCTTTGGGTTTAGCTGGAGCGGGCGCTTTGGCTTTGGGCGGGCTTGGAGCGGGTGGTGGAGTGTAAACGGGTTCGGGTGCTGCCGCTCGTGGACTTGGCTTTCTTTGGCGGGTGGTATTGGCTGCTACGGTCATAGCAGTGCTAGGCGCGGAAGGTTTGCTTTTGCGCGAAGTGCTTTTTGGGACGCGGGCTTGGATGGTTCTGTTCTTGCTTTTGCTTTTGCTTTTGCTCGGAGGTGGTGGGGTGGTGTTTTGTGCTAAGCTAGGTTGGGAGGGTGCTGCAGCTGAGGATCGAAAGGAGGACATCGAGCGCTTTTTGGTGGAGCCGCCTTTGACCCAGTCGGTGCGGTAGCGTCCTTTGGCGTCGAAGGGGTAGTCACGTTGAGATAGGGTGGTGGGCGGGGTGGAGAGTTTGCCTTTGGAATAGTGGATGGACTTGTAACCTCCGATGCCTCCGCATTGGGTGAGCAAGGGGAGTAGGGTGGCAAGTAAGAGGGCGGCGAGCTGCTGGGTCAAGGATGAGGTTTTCATGAACAAGGTATAAAGAGGAAGAGCGCGCTAGTTCTGTTTAGCGCTGGGGCTGATTTCCCCGAGTAATTGGCTAGCCTGTTTGCCAGCAGGGGATTGGGGATCAATGGCGATGATTTGTTTGAGTGTTTTTTTCGCCAGCTCGGTGTTTTTTTGTTTTTGGTGAATGCCGAGTTGGTTGAAGAGCACGCTTTGTTTGGCGGCATCGCTGAGTCCTCCAGCTTTGAGGTAGCGGTCGCTGAGGGCGAGCATTTTTTCATCATCGCCACTGCGCACGAGTTTTTGCATTTGATCGGAGTATAGCACGTCGGCGACGAGGGCTTGGTAATAATCAACTCGTCCGCTTTTGTTGTCGGGGTCGAGTTGAATGATCTCGTCTATAACGTTGCGGTAAAAGCGGGCGGCGATGTTGCCTGGTAAATCGGGTAGGGCTTGAGAGAGTAGCTCTGCGCGTTTGATGCCTTGTTCTTTTTTGGCTTCGGCGAAGAGGCGGTCACGCTTTTCGCGGGTCAGTCGCAGTTGGTTGAACTCTTCTAACCAAGCGGTGAGACCTCCGTCGTGGTAGCCAGTGATGGCGTAGGGGCGACCGAGTTCGTCGCTTAGCACGAGGGTGGGTAAACCGCGTACGCGGTAGGCGCGCATGAGTAGCTGATTTTGGGTGGTGGTTTGACGATTTTGTTGCTGGGGTTCTTTGGGGAAATCTAGGCGCACTAGAACATAGTGAATGCTGGCTTGCTGGGTGAAGTCCGGTTGGTTGAGGATTTTTTCATCGAAGGTTTTGGCGAGGTCGAGCCAATCGCTGGCAGTGAACAGTAGCGCGATGTCTTTTTTTTCGCTTGCTGCCGTTTTTTTTGCTTGTTGGAAATCGGTGATCCATGGGCCGGCCGTTTGCGAAGAGGCTAGAGTGCAGGAAAACCCTAGGACGGCGAGCGTGGATAAGAGCTGCAAACACGTGGGTGAAGTTTTGTTCATGATGGGGCAAGGTATTTCACCAAGCTTAATAAATCAAGCCTGCAAGTGGGTGAATGGGAAGGAACAGAGGGGGAGGCGAATTGTAGGGCGAGCGCTCCGCTTGCTGTGGTGTTTGGGAAGGCAGCCGGGGCGGCCGCCCTACAAAAAAGAAGGGACGGGATTGGGTTAAAAGGTTAGCAGGCGGCTGGGGACGCGTCCGCTGCCTCGGATTCTGAGGGCGTTGGGGAGCACGTCGAGCACGGCGTAGGCGTTGCTATCGGGGGTGTCGACCATGCCTTGGATGGTGACGTAGTGCACGCCTTGATGTTGGGCGTAGTTGCCGGCGTGATTGTGTCCGTTGAACCAGGCGATGACGGTATCGGCGTGTTGGTCCATCAGGCTGAGCATCTCTTGGTCGTTCCACAAGTTGTGCACGTTGTCGGGCAGGATGGGGTAGTGGCAGGAGACGATGGCTTTTTCGCCTGCGGCGGCGGTGGCGGTGAGTTGTTTTTTGAGCCAAGCGAATTGTTTGGGACCTACAGCGCTATTCCAATCTTGGGCATTTTTACGCTTTTTGGCTTTGAACTCGGTGAGCATGGCGGTGGCTTCTGCGTGCAGGTCGCTGCCTTTGGGTTGGGCGAAGGTGCTGAGGTCGGTGCCGTCGAGGAAGATGAAGCGGAAGCCTGATTGGGAAAAGGCGTGATAGGTTTCTTTGATGCCCATCTTGGCGAGGATTTCAGTCTTTTTGTCTTCTGCTACGGCAAAATCGTGATTGCCGAGGATCTGATGCACGGGTTTCTTGAGTTCGTTCAGGGGTTCTAGGATGTCATCGAAGCTGGAGAATTTGCGGTCGATGATGTCGCCGAGGTGGATGGAAAAATCCACTTGGGCTTGGTTGATGTCTTTGACTGCGGCGCCGAGTTTGTCGATGCTCTTGCGGTAGTAGCGGATGCCTCCGGGTTTGGCGTCGGTGTATTGAGCGTCGGCGATGAGCCCTACGGAGAACAGCGCCTTTTGTGAGTTAGCTTTTTGTGCGGCACGCGAGCTGAGTGGCGATAAAACGGTGCCTGCACTGGCGCCTGCTGCGGTGATGAGGAAATTTCTGCGGGTGTTCATTGCTTGGGTATTTTGTTGCTTAGGATAGAGGTGAAAGTTGAGCACTTTGCAGTTGTTCGCACGCTTGCTCAAACCATTCGCGTTCGGGCAGGGCGTAGGGGCGGAAGGTTTCTAAGTAGCCTTCTTGTTCGTTGTAAAAGAGTGCGCGGTTGAGTCCGAGTTGGCTGGCTTTGGGGGTGTCGATGAGGCTGGCAGAATCGTTGGCACTCATTTGGAAGAGCACGCGCATTTCGAACTCGCTGAGGGCTTTGCGACTGAGGAAGCGGTTGACGTTGTTGTAGGTGTCGCAGACGACGATGAGGTGGATACCTAGGCTGGCGCCTTCTTGGATGATGCGGTCGAGTTGTGCTCCGGGGTTGGCGACGGCCTCGCTGTCGTCCATCGAAAAGCCGAAGTCTTCTTCGTAGCGTAGTTTTTTGAAACGTTGAAGTCCGTTGATGATGAGAAAAATACGTGCAGGTAATTCGCTGGAGCTGTGATCCTCGGCGCGTCGATCGAGCTCTTCGGTGATCTGCTGGAGGGCGTCGGGGATGCCGGCGCCGTTGAGTAGGGAGGTTTCTTGCGGTAGCTTTTGGCAGAGATTTTCAAATAACTGATGCTCCGGGGAATCTGGCGGATGCCCGTCGATGAGAAAAAATCGAGGGCGTTCTGAGCTTAGTTGTGAGGCTAGACTGACTAATGAGACGCTGGTGATGGCTTGTGCGGCTTCGTCATTCTGTCCGACGATGAGCAGGTGGTTGCCGCTTTGGCGATGGAAAACTACTTCGGTCGGGCCTTTGATCGAGTTGGGTGCGCCTAACCATGCTTTGGGTGACTTGCTTCTGCTAGCAGCGGGATGGGCTGATAGACTTAGCGCAAGTTGGGCGTTTTCGCGCACATCGGCTGGGGTATTGCCTTCGAAGACGACGGCGGCGGGGTAGTCGGTGTCGCTTTGTTTGGCTAACTGCGCTATTTTTTTCAGGGCGGCATCGCGTTCTTCGTCTGAAATCCACACGGTTTGGAAAGGGCTGTTGCCTTCGATGGCTCCGGCGTTGTCATTGTAGATGCCCTCGCCAGGTCGGGTGAGCAGACGTGGGGCGGGATTGCTGTCGTCCATGATGAGGTAGGCATCGGCCTCGTTGCACATCAGCGCGATACGGATGACCATTTGCCCCATGGTGGTTCGCGGCAGGGTGTAAGCTCCGCCGAGGGTTTGCGATCCGAGGATGACGTGGATGCCGAAGGCGCGGCCTTGACGCACGATGCGGTCGAGTAGCATGGAGGCGTTTTGGGAGATACGGTCGTCTTCGACGAAGAGTTCTTGAAACTCGTCGATCATTAAGAGCGAGCGTGGCATAGGCTGTTCGCTGTCAGTTTTTTTGTAAGCAGCGAGGTCTTGCACTCCGAGTTTGCGGAACAGGTCGCCCCGGCGTTTGAGTTCTTCGTCCACCCGCTGCAGCACACTGAGACCGAATTCGCGATCACTTTCGATGGCGATGACGCGGGCGTGAGGTAGCTGGTAGTTGGCGTAACATTTGAACTCGATGCCTTTTTTGAAATCGATGAGGTAGAACTCTACTTCGTCTGGGCTACAGCAAAGCGCGAGATTGGTGATGATGACGTGGAATAAGGTCGATTTACCTGAACCCGTTTTACCAGCAATCAGGGTATGCTGACGAGTGCCTTTGCCGATGGAGAGGTATTGCAGTTTGGTGGCTCCACTGCGCCCGATGGCGACTCGCAGTTCGTTGCTGGTGCTTCCAGTCCAGAGTTGATCGTCGTCCGGGGTGACGTGGGAGAAGGGCACTTCGATGCGGTTGGCGTCCTTGCTGCCGTCGCCGATTTTTTGTATCAGTTGGGTGAAAGTGGAGGGTTCTGGCGGGCTGTCGAGGATCAGTTCGATGCCTTGTTTGGGCGGGGTATTGGCTAGGGCGAAGCCTTGTTCGTCGCAGCTGAGGCAGGTGCTGTTCTGGTGCAATTCCTCGATGATGAAGTCTTGCGGTAGTCGCAGGCGTGTGTCGCGGTGGATGAGGGTGTGTACTCCGCAGCGTGCTCCACTGGCGGCGATGCTGAGCAGTCGTTTGGCGGCGAGGTCGCTGAAGCCGTTGGGGAAGTCGGCGATCACGAGGTAGTGGTATTTTTCGGCGATGTTGCCAGCCTGTTGATTGTATTCGTCGATGGTCTGGTATTCGTTGCGCAGGTACATCTGGATCACTTTCTCCATGTGCTCGTTGAGTTCGGCGAGTCGTTGGTCGATGTGTTCGGTTTGAGTCCAGATGCGGTCGCTGATCAGGTTGTTTTCGTAGTCTGCTAGGTGCATGATACTGGAGAAATTTTCTCCTAGTCCGACGGGGTCGATGATGGTGAAGTTGGCTTTGCCGGCAGGGGAGTTTGCCAACAGGGTGAGCATGAGGTGGTTGAGGGTGGCGATGCTCTCAGCGTGCCCTCGGTCACTGGTTTCGATCAGTAGTGAGCCGTGCTGACCGAATTCTAACATCAGCGGTAGATTGAACTGGGGGGCTCCAGGCAAGGTGAGTTCTTTGCTTTGCGGTAACTGGGTGCAGAGTTGAGTGAGATCAACTTCTAACTCGCCGAGTTTGGCAAAGGGGTAAAAACTCTGGGGGACTTGCCAGTTTTGCCAGCGTGGATCTGTCCAATAGGGGAAGCGTTGTTTGGCTACCTCCTGATTGCTGGAGAGGATGGCGTAGATGGGTTCGAGGGTTTCTTGCCATTCACGGCTCAAGTCGGCGAATTGTTGCTGATGATCGGCTTGTGCTTGTTGGAGTTCTTTTTGATAAGTGTCGGTGGTTTGCGAGATCAGTTGGTCGAATTGTTGTTGTCGTGTTTGGGTGTTGAGTGCGTGTTGAGCCTCTAGCTGTTGGGTGCGCTGTTGGCGCTGTCGTTCGAGGGTGGCGAGGGCGTGTTGTTTTTTGTGATCTAGTATGGCTTCGGGTTTGTCTTGTCGAGTTTGAGCTGCGTTGCTGAGAACGTCTTGCCATTGATCGTCAATTTGTGCGGTGGTGCTCTGGTGGTGTTGTTCCAGTTGCTGCTGGGTTTGTTGGTGGTAAGTTTCCAGAGCTTGTTCACAGTGGGTGAGCAGGCGGCGTGATAGTTTGAGGTTTTGGGTGATGGTGAGGGCTTCTTTGCTGCAGCGTATTTTTCCGATGAAGTAAAAGAGGCTGCTGAGTGCGATGAGGCTGAAAGATAAACTGCCTAAAATGGTCCAGAGGTGTTCCCCAAGTTCAAAATGGTTGAGCAGGGGGATCAATGGTAGCTGCAGGATGAGGACGAGGATGCATAGTAGTGGCAGGGGCAAGACCGCGAAGCTGCGTGGGGCTAGGTGTTTGCGAAAGGCTAGCAGGTTGGTATCGGCGACTTGCAGTTGATGGTGCAAGTCGTGGCGATTTTCACTGGGGCTGCGATGGGTAGGGGAGAGGTTGTTTTGTTCGTTTTTGAGCTCTAGGGCTAGTTTTTTGAAAAAGCTGGGATAGCCTCGGAAGGACTTGCTGGCTTGAGCGGCGAGGGCGTTGAAGACTTTGCGGTCGGTGAGTAAGGCGGTTTGAAACTCTTCGAATTCAGCTTCGCTTTGTGAAAGGGCTTCGCTGTGGGTTTTCTGATGATCGAGCAGGGTTTTCTGGATCTGGTATTTTTGCTGATCTTCGGTTTTAGCTAGCGATTGCAGCAAGTGCTGTTGACTATTTTTCCATGCTCGCTCGATCTTGTTTTGGCGGTGTTGGTATTTTTCGTGAGCTTGTTTTTTTGTTGAATCGATATTTTGATCTAAGTCTTCGATGTCCTTTTTTAACTGTTCGCTACTGGTTTCGAGCTTTTGATCGTATTGTTTTTCTAAGGTGTAGGTGCTTAAACTGATGGCGCGATTGAGTTCGCTTTCGCGCAGGGCGCAGTGTTCGATGGTCTCCTGCAGACGGTCGATCAGTTCTAAGTTGGCAATGATGCCTAAGGGTTGTTGTTCACTCACAATCTTTTTTTACTTGGATGAGGAGTTTGTCGAGTTTGTCGATGATCTCGCTGGTGGCACTGACGTTGTGCATCAGTCCTTCAATGTATTCTTTTTCAAATTGTCGTGCTTTGTGATCTTGCCAATGTTCTTTGGTGTGTTGCCAGTCGTTGACCAGTAATTTGGTCAGGGTGGCGAGGCGTGTTCTGTTGGCTATGAGGCTCATGAGATAGGGGTAACTGGTTCGTCCTGTTCGTCGTCATCTGCCTGGGTAGGTGTGTGGGTACTGCTGGTGGTGCGCATGCCGGCGTAATCGCTGAGGGTGCGTGCGGCTTGTTCGAGATAAATAACGGCGTTGGGTAGTTCGTAGAGTAGGGATTGGCGCAGGTTTTCGACTTTTTTTGCAAGGGGTTCGATTTGGCTGTCGTAGTCGCGGCACCATTTTTTGACTTTGCGCAGTTTGTCTTCGGCTTCGCGTTTGGCTTCGGTCGCTCGTCGCACGGTGGCTTGTTTGCCGGTGGCGCCGACACCGCTGTTGACAAGTCGCGCGGAGAAGTATTCGCTGCGGGCGAGGTCAAGAGCTTTGGTGCGTTTGCGCACTTCCATTTTCCAGAAGGGCAGCTTTTCATTCTGCAGCAGGTGGCGGGTGCGGCGCACTTCGTGATTGACCTCGTCGAGAGTGGTGCCTGCTTTATCTAAGTACACAACGAGTGAACTTCGGAACGAGTCTAAAGTTTCAATGGAGGTGATTTTTGCTTTTGGACCTGCCACTGGAAGTGTGAAGTGTGAAGTGAGAAGTTTGAAAGAATTAGCGTTGTTCGAGGTAGTCTTCGATGCGTTGGGCTTTACGCATCAAGAAGGGCACGTGTTGGTTGGAGGCTTCGACAAATTTTTTGAGGGCTTTGACGGTGGTTTTGAATTCCTCGCTGTATTTTTCGTTTTCTTGATCTTGCCAGGTTTCGCTGAGTGAGGAGAAGCGCGCTTGCAGCGAGGTCAGTCGATGCTGCAAGTCGCCATTGAAACGTTTCAGCTCTTCTGCGAAACGTCGCACTTCTTCGGGGTCCATCATTGCTTTTGCCATGTTTTTTATAAGGTGTGGGTTTGCTGATGTCTTCTAGCAGTAATTGGCTTCCCCTGAGGGGGCGCGATTGCGTCTGTAACAAAGATTGGAGATTGATGGGTTTCAGATATGGTGGAGCTTTAGTGCTTGGAATTCAAGTTGATTGATAGTTATGAAAAAGATGCAGGATTTTGTGAAGTTTATTTTTTCGCTATTGTTAGTTTTTGGCTTTTTGTTAGAGTCGCATGCTGAGGGCAAAAAGCCAAATATCGTAGTGATATTGACGGATGATCAAGGTTGGGGGGATTTGAGCCTGAATGGCAACAGCAATCTAAAAACGCCAAACATTGATCAGCTAGCTCGGGATGGGGCTAGCTTTGATCGGTTTTTTGTCTGCCCAGTTTGCTCACCGACTCGGGCAGAATTTTTAACTGGGCGTTACCATGCACGTAGTGGGATTTATAGTACCTCAGCGGGTGGGGAGCGCTTGAATTTGGACGAAAAGACGATTGCTGATAGCTTCAAGGCGGCGGGCTATGCGACGGGGGCTTTTGGCAAATGGCACAATGGCATGCAGTATCCGTATCATCCTAATGGGCGTGGATTTGACGAGTATTATGGTTTTTGTTCGGGGCATTGGGGTAATTACTTTGATCCGATGCTGGAGCGTAATGGTCAGTTGGTGCGAGGAAAGGGGTTCATCATTGATGATCTGACCAATCAGGCGATGGACTTTATCGAGAAGAATAAAGATAGACCGTTTTTTGCCTACATTCCTTACAATACGCCTCATTCTCCGATGCAAGTGCCGGATGAATTCTGGGACAAACACAAGGATCAGGATCTGACTATGCGTCATCGTGATCCAGAAAAAGAAGAAGACGTGCATACCCGTGCGGCTTTGGCGATGTGTGAGAATATTGACTGGAATGTACAGCGAGTGCTGAAAAAGCTCGATGAACTCGATCTCGCTGAGGATACCATTGTGGTGTATTTCTGCGACAATGGACCTAATGGTTGGCGCTGGAACGGTGGAATGAAAGGACGTAAAGGTTCGACTGACGAAGGCGGTGTGCGCTCTCCCTTGTTGATTCGTTGGCCTGGAAAAATAGCTAAGGGTAAAAAAGTTGAGCCGATTGCTTCGGTGATCGATTTGTTGCCGACCTTGACGGATTTGGCTGGGATCAAGGTGGTGAGTGAAAAAGCACTCGACGGTATCAGCTTGAAATCTTTGATTTTGGGGAATCCCAAAAATTGGAAAGAGCGCACGCTGATCAATCAATGGGGTGGAAAAAATGGCGAGCGGGTGAGTCTGCGCACGCAGCGTTTTCGGCTGGATACGCGGGGTGCTTTGTTTGACATGGAAAATGATCCTGGACAAGAAAATGGGGTGGCTAAAAAATTTCCTGAAGTGGCTGCCAAATTGCGAGCGCAGCAACAGGCTTGGAGAGATCTGACCACGCCGACGTATAAAAAGGATGGGCGTCCTTTTATCATAGGGCATCCCGATTTTCGTTATACTCAGATTCCGGCTCGTGATGGCATCGCGCACGGGGGGATCGAGCGTTCTTCTCGCCATCCTAACTGTACGTATTTTTACCATTGGACTAAGTTGGCTGACAAAATCACTTGGGATGTGGAGGTGCCTGCTGCGGGAGATTTTGAAGTAGAGATTCTCTACACTTGTCCAGCGGCGGATGTGGGGTCGGTTTTTGAATTGGTTTTTAATCAGAATAAGTTAGTAGGGAGAATCACTGAAGCGTATGACCCTCCTTTGCTTGCTGGAAAAGCTAACAGAGCTGCAGGAACGGAAGGTGATGTGAAATATTTCAAAACTTTGAAGTTAGGAACGATGCACTTGGACAAGGGTAAGGGGGAGTTGATCTTGCGCGCCACTGAAATCCCTGGCAAACAAGTGATGGATTTTCGCTTGATCATGTTGAAGAGAAAAGATTGATGCGGCAAGGCAGCGGGGGCGGCCGCGTTACAAAAAGTGCGGGCAATTAGCTGTTCTTTTACTGGGGTCAGTTGGATTAGAAACTCTAATGTAGATTGGAATTGATTAAAATTCGTTCTTATATTATTAAATTTAATATGAGGATGATCTATACGCTGCTGGATGCTGGAGCCCCGGAAATAATTGCTACCGATAACAGGCGGAGGGCTAGACGCGAGCCTGCTCGCAAGCCGCTACTGGCAAAAGATGAGGAGGATGCGCTGTGGTTGGGGGCTATTGCCAAGGGGGATGCGGTGGCTTTTCAGCAATTATTGGCACGTTACAAGGGGTTGCTGTGTTCGACAATTTTCAAGGTATTGAATGATAGTGATGAAACGGAGGATGTGTATCAAGAGGTGAGCATGCGAATTTGGTTGTGCGCGTTTCAGTATCATTCAGAAAAAGGACGCGCGATCACGTGGTTGGTATCGATGGCTCGAAATGGGGCGATTGACCGTTTGCGTGCCAAGCAGCGTCGCAGTCGCTGGGTGAGCGAGTATCGGGAGGATCGGAGCTTGGTACCAGAATTTGGGATGCAGCGGGACTTCGCTTATGATTTGCCTGATCGGAGGGAGCGGTGCCGCGCGGTGAGGGAGCAAGTGGAGAAACTTTCTAAAGATCAGCGTGAGTCGATTGAGTTGGCATTTTTCAAAGGTCTGACTCAGAATGAAATCGCCCAACGTTTGGGGCATCCCGTGGGTACGATCAAAGCGAGGATTCGTCGAGGCATGATCAAAATGCGCGAACCGATGATGAGCTTACTTTGAAAAAACGCTAAAGACCTTGCTTGGATGATGAATAATATCGGCTAGATTGGCGTCTTTCAGGTAGGTTATTATCGAAGCGAAAAATTCAGCTATTCAATCGAGCAATACCACAGGCGTGAAGGGTGTGAACCGGATCACTGCTTGTGGTAAATTTTTTCGTGACGGGGAGCGACCTTTTTTTGTCAAGGCGGTGAGCTTTGGACCTTTCCCGCCTGATTCGCAAGGGCGCACTTTGCCTGTGGGCGAGGCTTTGATGACGGATCTGCAGACGGTGCGTGATCTCGGGGCGAATGTCTTGCGGGTTTATGAGGTGCCGCCTTTGAGCTTTGTCGATGCTTGTAGAGATTTGGGATTGCGAGTGATCATCGGGATTCCTTGGGCGCAGCATGTGGACTTTTTGGCGGATGAGGAAGTTTTAGTCGAAGCGCGTAGGCTGTTAGTAACTACAGTTGAGACTTTTCACGGTCATGCAGGGGTGTTGGCTTATTTGGTGGGTAATGAAATACCTGCGACTTTGGTGCGCTGGATTGGCGCGGAAAAGGTGCGCGGGGTGTTGGAAGATTTGATTCGCGTAGGGCGGCGTGTGGATCCGGGGGCGATGTTTGCTTATGCTAACTATCCGACGAGCGAATACCTGATGGTGCGGAATGTGGATTTTGTGGCCTTTAACATCTACTTGGAAGATCGTGAGGTGTTTGCTCATTATTTGCGTCATTTGCAGAATGTGGCGGGGGATTTGCCTTTGTTGGTGACGGAGTTCGGTGTCGATTCTCAACATCATGGGGAGGAAATGCAGGCGGAGATTTTGTCTTGGCATGTGGAAGCTTGTTGTCGTGCTGGGGTGGCTGGCACGACGGTGTTTGCTTTCAGTGACCGCTGGTACCGCGGCGGGATGGAGATTTTGGATTGGGATTTTGGGTTATTGCGCAGGGATGGTAGTCGCAAGTTGGCTTTTGAGCGATTGAGAGAGCAATGGTCAGGTATCACTTCGTCCGGGCAGGGGATCGGTAGGGTATCGGACTTGCGTTTTTCGGTGATCGTTTGCACTTATCGAGGAGTGAAGACGCTGGCAGAATGTTTGGCTTCGTTGGAGAAGATCGATTACCCTGATTATGAAATCCTATTGATCAACGATGGCGCGGACGAGGGGGTGAAGCAGATTGCAAAAGAGTTCCCTGCGGTGCGCTACTTTGAGATGCCGCACGGCGGCTTGAGCGCGGCGCGCAATCTGGGTGCGGATGAGGCGACGGGGGAGATTTTGGTTTACACCGATGACGACTGTGTGGCGGATGAGCAGTGGTTATTGTATTTAGCTGAAGGATTCGCGGAGGGCGATTTTGCTGCCATGGGTGGGCCGAATATTTCTCCTAAGCCGATCAATTTAGAACAGGCTTGCGTGGTGGCGTCGCCGGGTGGACCGGCGCATGTGTTGCTGGATGATGAGCGGGCGGAGCATATCCCAGGTTGTAATCTGGCAGTTCGCAAAGAGGCGTTTGAGGCGATTGGTGGATTCCGTGAGGAGTTTTGGACAGCGGGTGATGATGTGGATTTCTGTTGGCGTTTGCAGAACTACGGTTACACCATCGGTTTCCATGGAGCGGCGATGGTGTGGCATTACCGGCGTTTTCGAATTAAGGATTATTTGCGTCAGCAAGCAGGTTATGGCAGGGCTGAGGCGATGCTGATCCCACGCCATCCAGATCGTTTCGGGGCGATGGGTGGGGCGCGCTGGCAGGGTTTTGTTTATGATCAGACTTTTGCTGCAGACATTGGTCGCTCGGCGAGGATTTACCAAGGGCCTTTTGGTTATGCTCCTTTTCAATCAATCTATAGCAGTGGAGCTTGGGGCTGGGCTTATGTGGTGAGCAGTTTTCAATGGGTGCTATTGGCAGTGGTGTGTGGCTTGGTCGGTTTCATTTTTCCTCTGGCGGCAGTGGTATCGGTATTGATGATCGCGACGACAGGGATCACGGCGCTGCGTTTTGGCTGGAAGGCAAAACTGGAGCAGCCGTTCACAGGGTTTCGTGCTCGGGCGGTGGTGAGCTTTCTGGCATTGATACAACCGCTCAACCGTGGCATGAGGCGTTATCTGGGTAGCTTGCCTTACGCGCGCTTGCCGACCAGTTTGCCGCCGATCAACCAACCTTTGGTTTTTCCACGTTTGGCATGGGAGCGACAGTCGACGTTTTTTGCTTTGTGGAGTGAGCAGGCTTTGTCTCGTGATGATTTGCTGCAGGCTTTGCAGAGTCGCTGGACGGTTGAAGGGACGCAGTATTCGGTGGGCGATGGTTGGAGGTCATGGGATTTGGAGCTGCTCTCGAGTGTGTGGTGGTCGATGCGCTTGGTGACGGTCACGGAGTATCATGCAGATCAAAAATGCCTCACTCGGCTACGACTAGAAGGTCGGGCGAATTTCATGACTTCGGCTTTGCGTTTTGCGGTCTTACTTGCGGTAGGCGTGATGTGGCGTTTTGATGTTTTGAATGTTTGGCTGGGGGTGGGATTGTTGGCTACTTTTGCGATGCCGAGTATGGCGTTACGAATGCAGTTGTCGCGAGTCAAAAAGAGCATTAAAGGAGTGGCGCAGACTTTGGGTTTCAAGGTGGTGGAGGAATAGGCTGGAAAAACATTATAATGAAAACGAGTGATTTTGAGTATGAGTTGCCAGAGGAGTTGATCGCGGATCGTCCGCCTGACGAGCGTGGGCAATCGCGGATGATGGTGGTGAACCGTGCGGAGGGCACGATCGAGCACAAAAAGTTCACCGACTTGCAGGACTATTTACAACAGGGGGATTTGTTGGTTTTGAATGATACCAGAGTGGTACCGGCGCGTTATTTTTCTAATGATGGCAAGATCGAGTTGTTGCGGGTGGCAAAGCTCTCGATGACAAAATGGCAGTGTATGGTCAAGCCTGGCAAACGCATGAAGCTGGGTCGCACGGTCGAGATCGGTGAAGCTACGGGAACCGTGGAGTCGATTTTGGAAAATGGGGATCGGGTGATTCAGTTTGATGGTGAGGTGGATGAGGAGAAGTTTGGGCATTTAGCGCTACCTCACTATATGGGGCGCGATGATGACGAAGTGGATCGTGAGCGATACCAGACGGTTTACAATCGTCATGAAGGGGCGATCGCTGCGCCGACGGCGGGTTTGCATTTTACTCCAGAAATTCTGGCTGAGTTTGATCATGCTTTTGTGACCTTGCACGTGGGAGTGGGGACCTTTCAACCTGTGCGGGTGGATGAGGTGGAGGATCATGTGATGCACTCGGAGCAGTTTGTTTTGGGCGAAGAGGTAGTGGACAAGATCGCTGGTGCACAGCGGGTAGTATCGATAGGGACGACGGTCTCGCGGGTATTGGAGCATTGTGGGCAACAGGGAGACTTGGTGGCACAACAGGGGGCGACCGATATTTTTATCTACCCGCCTTATTCGTTCAAAGTGGTCGATGTGATGTTGACGAATTTCCACCTACCTGGTTCGACTTTGCTGATGATGGTGAGTGCTTTTGCGGGCAAAGATTTGGTGCGGGAGGCTTATGAACAGGCGATTGAGAATGAATACCGTTTTTACAGTTACGGGGATTGCATGTTGATTTTGTGAAAAGGGGGGGAGGTGGATGAAATGATGGGGCGTAGCGGAGGAGGGTAGGGAGACGCCTATTCAGAGAGAGGAAGGCATGCAGGAGCATGCCCCTCCAGGGGGTTGAAGGATTAGTGGAAAATGAAAGGGACGCCGGCTTCTTCGAAGGCTTGTTTTTCTTTTTTCATGTAGCGTTGGGCGAGGGCTTCGAATTTCTTTTCGCCACGGTAGATTTTGAGGAAGTCATTGACTTGTTGTTGCAGTGAGTGATTGCCCTTTTTGATGCCGATCGCCCACTCTTCTTGGCGGATGGGCTGGAGCAGAGCGCGGGTTTTTTCAGGGTGTTGTTGTTGGAGGCGGTAGATGGATATCTGATCGTAGATGAAGGCATCGGCTTTGCCTTGCGCTACTTCGAGGGCGCACATGGAGGCTTCGTCGAGCACGATGAGTTCGACGCCTTCGAGTTCGGCTTGCGCATAGAGGTGCCCAGTGGTGGCGAGTTTGACGGTGACTTTGGCGGTGCTTTCCTGCAGGTCGTCGATGTTTTTGTAGGGGGAGTTTTTTGCAACTAACATGCACAGTCCGTTGCTGACGTAAGGATCGGAAAAATCGATTGCTTGGGCTCGCTCATCGGTGCGGGTCATCGATGAAATGATCAAATCAATTTTACCCGATTGCAATGAGGGGATGATGCCGTCCCAGGCGATGTCTTCGATTTTAAGCGGTCGTTTGAGGTGGGCGGCGAGGTCTTCTGCCATGCGCACACTGATGCCGTCGGGTTTGCCGTCGGCGCCACGCATCTCGAAGGGAGGGTAAGCGAGTTCCATACCGATCACGAGGGGCTCGGCTTGGTCAGTCGAGGAGCTTGACTGATCGGTAGGCGAGCAGGAGATGAGCCATGAGAGGGTGAATAAAAAAGGAGCAGCAAGTAGGCGATTCATGTGATGATTTAAGGGGTGATGATAGTGGAAGTTTCATTCAGTCCAGAGCGAGACGCAAAGGAAAGAATGGCTACAACGGGATAAATGTGGATTTTCGTAAGAGAGAGAAGTTGACATGCTGAAGATAGGTCATATACCCAAGTGATAATACGGTTAATTTCAACCTGAGTTTAAGTTTATATGAGTCAGTCAAAACAAGAAAAAGATTCGCTGAGAGTGGTCATCGTTGGTGGCGTTGCGGGTGGGGCGAGTGCTGCGGCTAGAGCTCGTAGGCTCTCTGAAAGTGCAGAGATCACGATCATCGAACGTGGTCCGGATGTTTCTTTTGCTAACTGTGGTTTACCGTATCACATCGGGGGAGAAATCAAGGATCGCTCGCGGCTCGCGGTGCAAACTCCAGAATCTCTGCGAGAGATGTTGAATGTGGATGTGCGCACTTTAACCGAAGCCACAGCGATCAATCGTGATGCAAAAACGCTGACAGTTAAGGATCTGGAAAGTGGGGAGAGTTCGGACATTGCTTACGATAAGCTCATTTTGTCTCCTGGAGCGAGTCCCTTGCGACCACCTTTACCTGGTATTGATGATTCGCGGATTGTGACTTTGCGCACTCTGGGGGACATGGACAGGATCAAGGCTGCGGCGGAGGAGCGGAATAATGTATTGGTGATTGGGGCGGGTTTCATCGGTTTGGAAATGGCGGAGCAGTTGGTGCATCTCGGTAAGCGGGTGACCTTAGTAGAGCTGACGCCGCAGGTGTTGCCGCAGATGGATGCTGAGTTGACCCGTCTGATGGAAGATGAGCTGCGAGCCAATCATGTCGATCTCATTCTGGGTGATGGCATTAAAGCTTTCCAATCAGCAGGAGAGCAGCTGGAAGCGGAGTTGGATTCTGGGAGAAAAATCCAAGCAGGTTTGGTGATTTTATCTATCGGAGTCCGTCCGGAAACTTCTCTCGCAAAAGAGGCGGGTTTGGAATTGGGAGAGCGTGGTCATATTGTGGTCAACGAGTTTCAACAGACTTCGGATGCTGATATTTATGCGGCGGGAGATGCGGTGGAAACCAGTGACCCTATTTTGGATACGCGGGCTGCGATCCCGCTCGGTGGACCGGCTAATCGTCAGGGACGGGTGGCAGCGGATCATATAGTCAGACCCGATATTGCGCGCCCTTATCCAGGTTCGATAGGGACCTCGATTGTGCGCGCTTTTGATACCAGCGCGGGTCTTACGGGCTGGACGGAGCGTCGCCTAGAGGCTGTGGGTAAGGATTACGGCACCACGACGGTGACGGATTTTAATCATGCGGGTTATTATCCTGGGGCGGTTCATGTGACGGTGAAAATCCTCTGGGATTTGGCTGATGGTCGTTTGTTAGGAGGTCAGGTGACGGGTGCTTTGGGGGTGGACAAACGATTGGATGTGTTGGCAACGGCGATTCGAGGTCGTTTGACGATAGCAGACTTGTGCCATTTGGAGTTGGCTTACGCTCCGCCCTTTGGCAGCGCGAAAGATCCCATCAATATAGCGGGGTTTAATGCGACGAATATTCAGGACGGGTTGTTTGCGCCGACTTTTGATTTTCCTGACGAGGGGACTCAGGTGGTGGATGCTCGTCCGGCATTGATGGCGGAGGCTAAGCCTATGCCGGGCGCGATCAACATACCTTTGCCCGAATTGAGGGATCGGATGGAAGAGTTGGATCGAAGCAAACCTGTGGTCACGGTGTGCGCTTTGGGTAAGTCGAGTTATTTTGCTGCGAGGATTCTTAGTCAGAATGGTTTTGATGTGAAGAGCCTTGTCGGGGGGACGAAGTTGCACAGTACAGTCGCCCAGCCACCGGTTACACCATCGAATTTAGAAAAGAACAGCCCGCCAGTCTTATCTGCGGCTAGAAGCTGCGATGTTGCTCCAGTCATGCTCGATGCGACGGGCTTGGCCTGCCCCGGTCCGATCATGAAGGTGAAGGATGCTTTAGCTGACTTAGCGCCAGGGCAAGTGCTTGAAGTGGCGGCTTCGGATACAGGTTTTGCTACGGATTTACCAGCTTTCTGCAAGGCGCAGGGCTTAGAGTTTTTGGATGTAAAAAAACAAGCGGGTATCATCACTGGTAGGTTGAGGAAGTCGGCTGATTTGAGTCAGGCGGTGGCGGGGAGCTGTGCGCCGGTGCGTGCTGGTAGTGGAACCAGTTTGGTGATTTTCTCACAAGAGATGGACAAAGTGCTCGCGGGTTTGGTGATCGCGAATGGCGCGGCTGCGATGGGTGGACCGGTGACGATTTTTTTCACTTTTTGGGGTATCAATGCTTTGCGCAAAGAACAGGGTTCAGCAGTGGGCGGTAAGTCTTTCATGGCAAAAATGTTTGGTTGGATGTTACCTCGTGGTTTGAGCAAGTTGCCACTTTCTAATATGCACATGATGGGTATGGGCACGGCGATGATGAAACAACGCATGGCGAGCAAGGGGCTACCCAATGTGCAAGGGTTGTTGGCTGACGCTAAAAAACAAAAGGTGCGTCTGGTCGTCTGCTCGATGTCGATGGAGGCGATGGGTATTCGATTAGAGGAGTTGATCGACGGCGTGGAGGTAGGAGGGGTGGCCGATTTTCTGGGATCATCAGCGGAATCTTCGACTAACTTGTTTATTTGAGTTTTGGCAAGCAATCAGCCGAATGCCGTGCGTCGAAGCGAAGCTGAAGAGAAGAAGATGGAACACGTCCGCTTCCTTCAAGACGCAGAGACGCGGAGGAAGAGAAGAGGGAGGCGACGGGCAAGTTGTAGGGCGAGCGTCTCGCTTGCCAATATGGGAGGGCGGTTGGATCGTTGCGATTTGAGTTGAACTGTGAACTGAATGAGCTTAGTCATATGGGAAGGATGACAGTAACGGGCATTATCGTAATCGCAGTTTTAGCGCCGTTAGGGCTTGCGCTGGTTGTTGGAGTGGTGGCTTGGTATTTGGGGAAGGGGGTGGAGTCGGCAGATGCTTTGAATGAGGAAGAAAATAGAATATTGGTTCCACCATGGATTCACTGGGTTTATGGGGGGAGTCCTTTATTTTTTTTGCTGCTGCAAAAAGTTTTTTTAGAGCCAGCCAGTAGAATGGGGGCTTATCCTTTAGCGGCTGCGATGTGGGTTATGTGTGCGGTCGGAATATTTCACTATGGATGGATTCTTAAACGGCGCAAAGGTAGATTGCCTTTTCGTAAATGGGCTTTTTATTTGCTGTGTGGTAGCGTCGCGGGCGTAATGCTGTCCTCTTGGCTGTTGACTTGGTAGAGGGCTAAATTGAACGGGGTGGGAAACTAGCGAGCGAGGAAGAGAAAGAAATTGAGGGAAAAGACTACCACAAAACGTTGAAATCGATTACTTTACATATCATGAGCTACAGAGACCGAATCACCATCAATCCGAATCAATGTGGGGGGCGCCCTTGCATTCGAGGAATGAGAATCAGGGTAAAGGACGTTCTTGAAATGCTTGCTTACAAAGTGCCGGTTGCAGAAATTCTCGAAGATTACCCCTATCTTGAAGAAGGAGACATCGATGCCTGCATCCATTACGCGGCAGCTCAATCGGATCATCCTATATTTGAAGCGGTCTGAAAGTTATTCATCATGGAGCGAAGCGAAGGAACGAATCCAAAAACGTTGTGAGAACGGTTGAAATTCTCAGTGAGGCGGAAGGAGGCTGAATTATTTCCGATTCGCTTTTTTTCCTGCGAGTTCGATCAACCAGACGGTGAGGCAGCCGGCGAGGATGATGGCGATGGAGATCAGGGTCGAGCTGTTCATTTCTGGTAGCAACCAGTCGTAGCCGATGACTTTTTCTTTCACTTTGTCACCGGATTGAAAGGTTTGAGTGATGGCTTGTTTCCAGGGCCAGATGGTAAGCAGGGAGCCGGCGACAAAACCTGTCATTAGGGCGATGGCGGCATCGTGGTAGCGTTTGAAGATCCATGACAGCAGGTGGCTGAGGGTGATCATGCCGATCACGGCACCGATGCCGACGGGAATGAGCACTTTCAAATTGAGGGAGGTGATCGATTCGATCATGATGAGCTTGTAGTTGCCCATCAAGAGCAGTACAAAAGAACCTGAGACGCCTGGGATGATCATGCTCGCCATGGCGATCACACCACAGAGCACGAGGTAGAGTGGGTGGTCGTTTTCCGCAGCGGGTTTGATCAGAGCGATGGCAACGGCGATGCTTAGTCCAATCAGTAGGCTGACGATTGGAGCTGCGCCCCAGCGTTTGACGGTTTTTCCGACTAACCAGATGGAAGCGAGGATAAGGCCGAAAAAGAAAGACCAAACATAAGTTTCGTAACTGATGAAAAGGAATTTTAATAAGCGCGCTAAAGTGAGAATGCCAGCAACCACGCCGAGTCCGAGGCTGATCAAAAAGGGTAGATCAACATGATCACTGAAGTCTTTGATTTGAAGTTTGAGTAATTTGCGGATAGCGGTCACGTCGAAGGATTTGACGGCGTGGATGAGGCGTTCGTAGATGCCGGTGATGAAGGCGATGGTGCCTCCAGAAACACCTGGGATCGCATTGGCGACTCCCATGGCGATTCCGGTGAGAAAGGTGCTGAGGTGGTTCATGCTGTGGTATGGGTTGCTAGGCCATGGGTTGCAGTCGGAATTTTATGGTTTAACTGAGCTGTGTGGTGTTGTTTGCATCGCTCTGACTCATCATGGGCAGGATGCCCATGCTACGGGTCGTTACGGATCAGATCGACATCGCAGAAAAACCTCCATCAACGATCATTTCGATGCCGGTGATGAATGAGCCTGCATTTTTTGAAGCCAACAAAAGGGTCGCGGGGATGAGCTCGTCGGCGTTGCCAAAACGATCCATCGGGGTGTGTCCCATGATGGAGGCGACGCGGTCTTGTGTGAGCACTTTGCGGTTTTGTTCGGCGGGGAAAAAACCTGGCACCAGAGTATTGACGCGGATGCCTTGGTCGCCCCATTCGCGGGCGAGATTTTTGCTCAGATTATGCACGGCGGCCTTACTGGCGGAATAGGTGAAAACTCGGCTCAGTGGTCCGAGTCCAGAGATGGAGCCGAGATTGATGATCGAGCCGCCGTTTTCTTGAGCGAGCATTTGTTTGCCAAAAACCTGACAGGAACGCAGGATGGCTCCGAGGTTGATATCGATGATGCGGGCAAATTCGTCGTCGGGGATGTCGAGCACGGGTGTGGGCGAGTTGATACCTGCGCCGTTGACCAGGATATCGACTGAGCCTTCTGCTGCTAAAACATCGGCGAGTAAGGCTTCGAGCGAGGCGCGGTCGGCGACGTCGGCGGCGACGAAGCGGGCTTTGCCACCAGCGGCTTCGATGGCAGTTACACGTTGTGCGCCTTTTTCTGCACTGCGTCCGACGATGATGGTATTGGCTCCGGCTTGGGCGATGCCTTGCGCCATTTCACCGCAAAGGGTACCGGTGCCACCGATGACGATGGCGGTTTGATTTTCGAGTGAGAAGAGTTGGTCGAGGTAGGACATGGTGAGGAATTAAAAATTTGAGATTTGAAATTTGAAATGAAGAGGCGGGCATTAAGCTTCTTCGAAGATGGGGAGGGTGTCGGTGGACCAGGGGGTGGGGTCTTGTTGGCACTCGCTGGCGAGTTCGGAGAATTCGGCGAGTTCGGCGGCAGAGAATAACAGGCCGCCAGATTGATCGCTGCGTTTGGCGTTGTTGGCTTCGATGGTGCCGGGTAACATGCAGTTTTCATTGCCATGACCGAGCACGTCTTCGATCACGGCGGTGATGTTTTCTGCTTGGGTGCGACCTTTGGAGAAATTTTGTCCGCTGAGGGCATCGGGGTGGATGACTTGAAAATAGAAGGCGGTGGTGGATTTTTCATCAGCGGCTTTGGCTAGATCAGCACGTCCGCGCAAGGTGGGTAGCGATCCGCCGATGACGGCTCCGTAGAGTTCGTTCAATAGGCATAGTCCGTATCCTTTGTGAGCTCCGAAGGGGAGCAGTGCGGCGACTTGATTGGGATCGGTGGTCATGTTGCCGTCAGCATCGATGGCGGCGTTGGGTGGCAGCTCGCCACCTTCGCGTTTGATTTGTTGTACGCGTCCCATGGCGATGGTGGAAGTCGCCCAGTCGAGCACGACGGGATAGCCTACGGCGTCCACGGTGGGGAAAGCCCAGCTGTGCGGGTTGGTGCCGAGGGTGGGGTATTTGCCACCAAAAGGTACCACTTCGGAAAGAGTCGAGGTGCAGTTGGTGTAGGCGATGTAGCCTTTTTTGGCTGCGTCGATGACGTAGCCTCCGCCCCACAGGTAGTGAAAAGCATTGTCCACGGCGACGATACCGACACCGTATTCGTCGGCGAGTTCCATACAGGTGTTCATCGCTTGGGTGGCGACGGCTTGTCCGAGTTTGCGGTTGGCGTTCCAAGTCTGCACGGCTTTGAATTTTGACTCGATCACTTCGATCTCTGCGTTGGGGACACAGCCGCCGGAGCCGCTGCCAAACAATTCGTCGAGGTGCAGAGCCTTCAGGGCATTGTGGGTGCGGATGCCATGATGGGAGGCATTGGAGCACATGGCGGCGGCAGCGTTGGCTTCTTCGGCATTAAAACCTCGGTGGATATAAGCGGCTCGCACCAGTTGGTCGTGCTGTTCTGTTGGGACGATGTAAAAAGATTCCTGTTGAGCCATGGCTCTTGTTTAATACGAAGCGTGGCACTTGGCAAAGGGAAAATGAATTTGGAACCGAGGCGTAGTCGCACCGAAACGCAGTGGAGGTAGCTGGAGGTATTCCCCGAAAGCAAATAGCCGGAGATAAATACTCGAAGGCAATTTGGAATGATGAATTAAATGTGGAGTGTGTGCGGCTCGACCTGCCGCGTTTCTTAGGGGGGGGCAGGGGCGGAGAGTTTGCACACGAATGCGCGAAGGAATGCAGAGAAGAGGGGGATGGCAGGGATGGAAACTTAAGCCTGAGCTCTGAAGGGGGAGAATGAAACACGTTGGAACCAACCTGGGTGGTAATCGTAAACCAAAGGCGGTTACTAGGGCTGAATCTGATGGGCAATTATTATAAGCCGGGAGTGGATACCAAGCCTGAGAGAATGAAGAGGGCTTTTAATGTGAATGCAAGGAATGACAGCTTGGAAAGCTGTTTCACATTGAGCTGGATTTAGCTTGGTTTTTGTTTACCGTAGGCATTCTATATCTCATCTTTAATTTAAAAAAACACCTCATGAAAAAAAATAGCCTGATTTCTGCCGCCCTTTGTTCGATGATTGGATTTTGCCTGATTGGCTATTCTGTGGCTGCGGACAAAGACGATGCTAAGTTGGCTTGGAAATCTATTTTTGATGGTAAGACGCTTAAAGGTTGGCATCAGGTGGGAGATGGAGACTGGGTGATCGAAGAGGGGGCGATCACGGGCAAAACGCAAAAGGCAGCGAAGCTTTATGGGCTGTTGGTTTCTGATGAAAAGTATAAAAATCTGCGAGTGAAGTTTTCTTTTAAGTCACTCGAAGGCAATAGTGGTTTTTATGTTCGTGCGCGTGTGGAAAAACCTGACAAAGCTCGTGGTTTGCAGATTGAAGTGGATCCGCGTAATAACACGGCTGGCATCTATGAAAGCTACGGGCGCAAGTGGGTGAGCAAACCTGATGAAGCTTTGGTGAAAAAGGCTTTCAAATACGATCAGTGGAATAAGATGGAGATTTTGGCTGAAGGTGGGCACATCGTCACTTGGTTGAACGGCATCCAGATTGCGGAATCTAAAAACGACCCAGTGCTGGAGGCGGGGCATTTTATCTTGCAAATGCACTCGGGCAACAAGTTGCTGGTGAGGTTCAAGGACATCCAGGTGGCGGATTTGGGAGAGTGAGTCTGCGTTGGTTGTTTGGGCGGATTACTTAACCTCCGTTCACTGCGGGATTAAAGTAGCGTTCGAGCAGGATTTTGCTGCACAAACGCACTTTTTCCTGATCTTGGATTTTCCGATCAGGCGGTGGGTCGGCGCAAGGAGATGATGAAGATCGCGCGTCGTGGACCGAATCAGGCGCACTATGAAGAGGCTCTATAGGTAAGCATGGAGGTGGTTATGAAACTCGACTCACCAGTTATACTAACTCGATTCCCAAAGCGGGAACTCTTATGCGTGACAAAGGAATCGAGCTTGCCACTTTGAACCCTTTTGGGATTTTGTCAGTGCGCAGCTCTTTCCGCGGCCTTGTCGGTGGCTACTGATTTGAATCCGCAAAAAAGTGCAGGCAACATCCGTTTGATCATGGCTTCGAGCATGTCGATTCCGATTTTCGTGTGGAGAACTGGATACCTGTTATCTCATGGATCGAACTGAAGAACTACTTCGGAAGGCCGGATGCGGGAGAACTGTACGTCCGCTTTGATGAGGGGGATGGCTTCCACTGGGAAGCTGTCCCTACTCTACGCCGCGATCCCATTGATCATACCCGCGATCTGGATGAGTTTTTTGAATCTACCTGGTCATCAGGGCGTATCTCCTACTGAAGATGAAGATTTGGTCAGATGGCGCGACCTAGTATTGCTGATGGCGAGTGCCAATTTGAGGAGGGTAATGTAGATTCGGAATTGAGAGTGATATTCGCACTTGTAGGTTCTTCTTGTTTCTGGAATGATACTTGGCAATGAAAGAGGTTTTATGGTTGTTTCAAATTGGTCTGGTGCTGGTGGCAGGGCTTGCTTGTGGTGAAGAGAAGGTGAAGGAAACGCCGGCGCTGAAATTTCGCTATTCTGCAAAGATGGCGCGTGAATATAACGCGTATGAAGGTGGAGAGTTCATCAAGGAATTTGGCGATCCAGAGGGGCCGTTTGCCTATGTGGGGGGGATTGTGGTGGATGCGATTGGAGTAGATCATTATATAGTGAAACTAACTGGCACAATCATTCAGCTTCATGCAAAGAAGGATGACAATGACCTGTTGTATCGAGTGCATTATTTTGTGAATGAGGCGGGACATGGTTTTGGAATTATTCAAAAACAATCGAAAGCGGAAAAAACTAAAACAGACGCGAAGTATTTGACTGAAGAAAATAAGGAGATCGACAAACGGGATTGGAAACATGTGAAATTATGCCAAGCGGCGACATTGGCAGTGGGGGATGGCAACATTAAATTGCTGGAAGCGCTGCTTCAGGCAGGTTTGCAAATTGATGAAGCGTTGGATTTTGATACCAAGTGGACGGCACTGCACTATGCCTCACTGTATAACAAGCCAGGCATTGCCAAGTTGCTAATCGCAAACGGAGCAGATCGGGGAGTGAAATCAAGATATGGTGATCGGCCAATCGATATGGCGTTTCAAAAAAAATACTGGGATGTGTGCGATGTAATGAAAAAACCGATAGCAAAGGAAAAGCTTGTGGGTGAATTTCCTGAAGGACTACTGAAATCACTCGATATTTTTAGTGTATCTTCAGCGAAGGCTATTCAGTTTCTATCGGTAAATAAAAATGATCCAAGCAAGGAAATGATGACATTTTGTCGCAGAAACTGGCCAAATGTGAGGAGGGGTTCCCGAGCAATTGAGGCTTCGGATGAAGAAGTGAAAGTTGCGAAATCGAATTCAGCTTATTATGATCCAAAAACAAAGGAATTTGGGTTGGTGGTCGAGCTGATGATCAAGATGACCGGCAAAAAAAGTTACGAGTGGTCACAGCGTCAAGCGACGGGACCGTTTCTTAGTGGAGGTGGGGTGAGCGGAGTCGCAGTGAAGCGCTACGGTTATTGGATTTCAACGACGACTTCGAGTTGGGATGAGTGATACTATTTTCACTCTGGGAGAAACCAGAAAAGCTTTTTACGCTTTTGGTCATCGAGTGGGCAGGCGTATTCACTGATTTCGTAAACTTCGGCGTAGGGCGTCTTTTCACCAACTTTTTCACCATAGGTGTCGATCAATTCTTGGCGGTAAGTTTCGGCGACTTTACCGTAGAGTCAGGGTAAAAAATGTTCGTGCATCCAGGTTTTGCGTTGCTCAGCACTTTCAGGTACGGAGTCGGACTCGCCTCGGTTGAAGGGTAACCATTCGAAGGCTTGCGAGGCATGGCAGGAAAACATCTCGATGATGTTGTCGCGGTATGCATCGACGTCGATAGCGATATCGGTTCGCAGAGGAGTGGGGCGGGTGAATAGGTCTGCCATGTAGGCGATGACGGGATCTTTGGACAGTGCAGGTGTATCGGGGACAATGGCTGGCACGGTGACGGAAAAAGACATCCATTTCACTACGTGGCCGGCTTGGCGGTAGATGCTCATGAGTCCGCCGCAGCGGGCTTCGGCGTCGTCTGGGTGAGCTACGATGAGGAGGAGGCGAAGTGGGGGCATGGTGAAGTGTGAAGTGTGAAGTGTGAAAGGAAGTGTGAAAGGAAGAGAGAATGGAGAATTGTTAATGACGGGGGGGATGGTAGGATGATTGGCGACTAGCGATTGATGATTTTTGATGTGAAGAAAGGGGAGTAGAAGAAGAGGGGATGGGGATAGGGGCTTGAGCTTTGCTGGATATTGTCTAGGCTGGGAATCTACAATGCTTTCTTTTCAAAAAAAGTATAAAGTGCCAGCTGCGAAGGAGAAGATTTTCCCTTTGATTGATGAACTGTGTGATTTTATTGGCGCGAAAGCTGTGTCGTCTGATGCGGTGGGAGCGTTGCGTTTGGCTTTGGAGGAACTGTTGATGAATATTTGCCAGCACAGTGGTTTGGGAGGACAGGATTTGATCGATGTCGAGGTGGAAGGTGGGAGTGGACTTTTGTCTTTGCGTTTGTGTGATGCTGGTATGGCTTTCGACCCGTTGGCGGTTGCCGAGCCTGATACTTCGCTTGCTAGTGAAGATCGGGCTATAGGTGGGCTGGGAATCATGTTGGTGCGCAAGATGAGCGATGGTTTTTTTTATCAGCGGCAAGATCAAAAAAATGTGGTGGCGGTGACTTGGGGTGACTGCTAGGGGAAATGGATTTTGACGATGGAGTAATCGTCGTCAAAGGGGCGGATTGGATTTTGTTCTTTTGCCCAGTTGAAGAGCTGTTGAAGACCATCGTTTTGGCGTGCACAGGTGGTGGCTTGTTTTTCAAAGTCCTCGAGTTCGACCAAGCTGTCATCGGGGCGGGTGATCTCGTAAACGCCATCGCAATAGACGAGTAGGTCGCTGTCGGCGGCGATGGTGATGCGATCGGACTTGAATTCGCGTTGGTCAAATACGCCGATGGCGGCGCCAGGACAGCGAACTTGGATGGCGGGGGCGCTGTCAGTATGGGGATCGGTGGCGGGGGGGAGCAGCAGTGCGGGTGGGTGTCCGCCACAGGAGTGGTGCAGGCTGCGGGTGGGCGCGTGATAGACGCCATACCAGATGGTGAAATACATGTCGTTTTGGTTTTCCATCGGGAAGGCTCGGTTGAGACCTTCGAGCACGCGTGCGGGTTCACGGAAGTCGGTATCGGCAAGAGACTCGGCGCGGATCACATTGATGGCGCTCGCTGCTAACAACGAAGCTCCGACACCATGGCCGCAGACGTCGAGCAGGTAGATGGCAAAATGTTCTTCATCGATCCAATGATAACCAAAGGCATCGCCGCCGAGTTCGGTGGAGGGTTGGTAGAGCCAGTCGATTTGAAAGGGATCGAGCATGGGCTCCGGTAGCAGGGAGCGCACGTATTTGGCGGCTTCGCCGAGCTCGGATTGCAGGCGTTGCTGGGTCAACTCGATGGTCTGCAGGTAGTTTTTTTCTTGATCGCGGAGGAATTTTCTTTCTAAGCAAGCGTCGATGCGGGCGCGTAATAGGACGGGGTCAAAGGGTTTCGGCAGGAAGTCGTCGGCGCCAGTGGTGATGCAGCGGATGACGGCGTCCATTTCTTCGAGTCCGGATACCATGATGACGGGGAGGTGGCGCAGTTCGGCATCGTTTTTGATGGTGCTCAGGACTTCAAATCCGTCGATGCCTGGCATGATCACATCCAACAGAACTAGGTCGAAATCTTCGTCATGGAGTAGAGTCAAGGCGGCTTCGCCACTGGCGGCGGACTGGGTTTGGTGTCCGAGTCCTTCTAGGCAGGCGACTAAGATTTGCAGATTGATCTCATTGTCATCAACGGCGAGGATTTTTCCGGGGACGGTTGGCTTGGGCGGTTCCATTGAGGCGGGTGGACTGGGTGGTGATTAAAAGGGATTTAAGCTACACGATGAAATTTTTATCACCACTGATTTTACAATTGAGTGGAGTGAGGGGTGAAGTTTGAAGGGAGAAGTTTAAAGTTTGAAAAAAACTTAGACCTTAACTTTGATGGGGAAGTTGTTGAAGGAATACAGAGAAGAGGGGAGTTGGCATGGATGGACAGGATGAAGAGGATTTTAATACAGAGAAGAGGTTCTCACGCCCGCTTCGCTCAAGCCGCAAAGAGCGCAAAGGTGGGGGAATAAGGAGGGATTGGAATGTGGGACGTAATGGTATTGCGTGGCGGGGGGGATTGAATCTTGAAGGGAGAAGTTTGAAAAAAACTTAGATCGGAACTTTGATGGGGAGGTTGTTGAAGGAATACAGAGAAGAGGGGAGTTGGCATGGATGGACAGGATTTCAATACAGAGAAGAGGTTCTCACGCCCGCTTCGCTCAACCTCCTTCGCCAAGGCTTCGGCGGTCAAGAGGACGTGGAGAGAGCCGAGCTAGGAAAGGAAGATGTTTACCACAGAGGGCAGAGGTCACAGAGGTAGGAAAGAGAAGAGAGCAATTGGTTATGGTTAGGAGTCGAGGGTGGCGATGCGGTCGCGGAAGCGGACGTAGAGGAAGCCGATGATGATCAGTACGACGCCGATGACAAAAAAGGCGAAGATGCGGTAGAGGGTGTCTTGGATGTCCCAGATGAAAATATGGGCGATGCACAACAGCAGTCCGGTGAGTCCGGTGAGGCGGTAGGCTCGCAGTCCGGCGAAGAGGCCGCCGATGAATAGGGTGATGGCGGCGATGCCCCAGAAGATGACGGTGAGCTTTTCGTTCACTAAGTGATCGGTGGCGCAAACGATGAAAGTGATGCTGAGGCTGAGGATGGCATGCAGCCATGGCAGCGCGCTGGTGGAGGTGATCTTTTGTTTGAGTAGGCGGCGCTGCGCTTGTGCTAAGAAGATGCCGTTGCTGAGAAAGGCTGCGGCATTGATCAAAATGCACCACAGCTCTTGTTGGGCAATGTTTGAGGGAATGCCTTGATTGAGCATGAGTTGGAAACTCATCAGGGCTGCTAATGACAAGGGTGCTAGTGACAGCGGACCGAGAGATTCGATCTTTTTCCATGACCATAAGCTGGTGTAAAGCAAGGCGACGGCACTGAGGCTGGCTATCTGCCATGGCTCTGGGGTGGCGGCGAGGCTGGCGAGCATCCAGGCTCCGAGGGTGATGAAAGAGGCGAGTGGTGCGAGTTGTAACCACAGGGTATCGGTGAGGTAGGTGTTTTCTGTGTGCAGGCCTTTTTTGATCCAAGCGGTGGCGAGTAATAACTGCAGACCTACGATGCATGCGGCGGCGATGAACCAGAGTTGTCCTTGTGCGACTCCTTGCCAGTAGTGATTTTGTAATCCTGAAAAGATGGCAAAGATGATGGGAAACCATGAAAGCGCGGAGAGCATGCGGAAGGGGAAGCGGCGACTGATGAAGAGCAGGCTGAGTCCCAAGAGGCTGGAGGCGAAAAAGTCTGCGCCTAGTATCAGGTGTTTTTGGAAAAAGAGGTGAAGGGCAAAGAGTGCGAGGCTGTGAAGCAGTACTTCGCCGCTTAGGCCGAGTTTTTGCAGATTGAGCTGGGTGATTTTTTTCCAAATCAAAACGCTGATCAGGATCGTCGAGACAAGAACGGTGACGAGGTTGATCCAGTCTTGGTTGAGCGGTGTTGGGCGATGGGCGAGCAGTTGCTGGTAGAGGAACACATAGCTGCCGAGCAGTGGCACGGCACCTGCCAAGGCGCTGCTTGCGGAACGGGTTTTGAATAGGGTGGCGAGCATCGGTAGGCTGGCGAGGGCGAGGGCGCTGGGTAGGAGGCTTGCTCTGGAGCATGGGCTCAGGACGCCAAATAGGACGATGAAGCCTGTGATCAGTGGGAATATTGCGGAGGCTGGGGAATGGGCTTGGTAAGAATGGGAGTTTTTGTTTTGGCGAATCAGCAGGGCGGCAGTTGCCAGTAGGGGGATCAGCGCAAAGATCAACAAGCCTGCATCTGGTGAGATGCTGACTTTTTGTTTGATCGCGTAGACGAAAGGGATGGTGATGCTGAGTCCGGTGATGAGGATGAAATCTCGGCTGAGTTGTTTTCCTTTGATCTGTTGGGGCCAGTAGCGGCGCATGACTTCTGCGGCGATGAAAGCGAGGGCGATCAAGCTGGTTCCTAACAACAGTGCGGCATTGCTTTGACTGGTGCTGTTGGAGAGAAAGGCGTAGGCGATGTAGGTGGAAAACAAGGGAGGGATGGCGGCGATGCAGGGCAGTGCTACTCGTAACAAGGGGGTGAGACTGGCAAGTGCGAGAGATAGTAGCAGCATGAACCATAGAGGATCGGTGAGGCCTCGGGTGGCGGGGGACATCGCAAAGTTGATGGCGGCTAAGCTGATGATCAGCGCGCCAAACCAGCGTGCACTGTGACTTTGTTTGAGGTGCTGGTCGCTGCCACCGATGCCTGCGGGGAACCAGCGGCGATGAAGGGCGAGTTGTGCGGTGAGGAATAGTAGGTAGAAAAATCCTGCGATGCGAAAGGTTTCGACCCATAGCCATTGAGTTCTCGACTCAAACATGAGGTCTCGCCAGAACCAAGCGATGGAAGCGGCGAATGCGGCGGCGAAGCCTAGTGCGATCCAGCGAGAGTGACTGCGGCGTGCGGTCCACAAGAGGGCAAAGCTTTGGAAGGCGATCGCCAGCCAGCGCACGGGGCCGTCGAAGGCGGAGGCGGAGGCGAATCCCAGGCAGAGCAGGGCGCTACTTTTTAGAAATAGGGTTTCTGTGAGTGCTTGATCGGTGGAGCGGACGTAGTGAATGAGGGTGAAGAAAAAATAGATGAGGGCGAAGATGAAATAGAAGCTGGAGAGTTGCTCTGGGTAGATCAAGCGGGTGAGTGCGTAACCGAGCACGGCGGCGACGGAGGTATTACTGAGGATGAGCCAGCGTCTCCAGCGGTCACTGAGCGGGTGAGTTTTTCTCGCGACGGCAAGTAGGTTGCTGCCCTCAAAGAGTAGCGTCAGGGTGATCAGGGCTGCGAGGAAGGTGGCAAAACTAGGGGCATCGCCACTGCGCCAATCGAGTAGAATAAAGGAGGCATAAGCGATCCATGAACCAGCGAGGGCGGTGATGAAAGAGGTCAGCCAGCCGCGTTGGGCGAACAGGAAGGCGGCGGTGGCGGCGAGCAATATCAGTCCGAGCAGGGCAAAGTGTTCGAGCTCGTGCTGGTGAGAAAATGCGCAGGAGATGAATCCTAATAATAGCGTTAAGGTGGCGATGCTCTGTGCTTTTTTCCACAACGACCAAGTGATGGTGAAGAGCAGCGCGGCGAGTTGGGCGAAGACGCCGATGGCGGGGGATTGTATGATTTTGGTGGCAGGCAAGGCGTAGGCGGCGAAGGCGGTGAAGTAGAGCAGGGCAAAACCTCCACCAGTGATGGCGCGACCAAAGTCGAGCAGGCTGTTTTTCATTCGTGTGCCGAGCAGGATGGTGCCGGCGGATACGGTTAAGAGGGCGAGCACGCGCAGGATGGGTGGTGTGTGCTGGCTGACGTAGATGCCAGAAAAGACGGCGGCGATGATGACGATGACCAGACCGCCTCGGATCGCCCACCAGGATGCCAGTTGGGTTTCGGCGCTGGCTCCTTTTTCTGACTGGCTTGGTGGCCAGAGGTGAAATTTCTCTAGGATAGCGCGCCATGGAATGCGGCTGAAAAAAGAGGGTTCGGCAGTTTCTTGGGGCGTGGTGTGTGGCGCTGGCGCTGGGGACGGGGCGGCTTTGGGGGTGGGATGAGGGCTGGAAGTTTTTTTGTTGTGAGAGGGTAAAGGCGGCGGAGAGGCTTGGGCTTCGCTTGTTTTTTTTGAGTTCAGCTGCTTGTAGATCTCGGGTGTTTTTTCAGTGGGCTTAGAGGGAGCCGTGATGACGGGTTTGCAGTGGTCAGTGCTTTTTTCTGCGGGCTCTTCTTGTGTGAGGGGGGCGATGCGCTTCTCGATTCGAGTCAGTTGGTTTTTTAGTTGGCGGGTAGAATCTTTTAATTTCGAATACTTGCTCTTTTGAGAGGTCAGCTCTTCATGCAGCTTTCTGATTTGTTGACTGAGTTTGTTAAATGAGACCAGGAAGACGACCAGGAAGGTGATGGAGAGGATGAAAGCTAACATAAAATTTTTGGTTGTTTGAAGGTATAACAAAAAAACTCACTTTCCTTAAATTGATTAAATTTATCAAAACATTGATTTAAGTGATGATGGAGAAGTTTGAACCTCCATCAGCGCATCCATCTGGAGGGGCAAGTTCCACCTTGCCTCGAACACCCAAGTGAGGTGCGAAGGCACGACGGAGCGCGCCCCTCGTGTGCCCAGCATGGGTGATAACTAATTGAATGAAAGGAAAAGATTGGAAAGAGTGACAAAGAATGAAAGTTATCACACCTTACCTGGGAAGATCTCCCTTGTGAGAGCAAGGGAGAAGTCAGCAGAGACCGTAGTAGCGAAGAAGGTGTTGAAAGGCAAGTTCCATCTTGCCTTCATAGGTAAGAAAAAAAGCGGCGTCGAGCCGCGCGCACTGCAAAGTGGCTAATGAGATTTGTAGGAAGTTAGGCTAAGCCTTGCAGGGTGCCGGTGATGCCGGCGAAGCTGTTGGTTTCGATGCCGAGCTTTTGTAACATGCTGACGTAGAGTTTTGCCAGCGGGTAGTTGTCTTCTTGATCGAAGGCGAGGTGTTGTCCGTGTTTGAAATTTCCTCCGGCGAGTAGGATGGGCAGGTTGCGGTTGTTGTGGTTGGAGGCGTTACCGAGGTTGGAGCCGAACAATACCATGGTGTGATCGAGGAGGCTGGAATCGGCTTCTTTTGATTCACTTAGTTTGTTGAGAAATTCTGCAAAGGCGGTCATTTGAGCGGTTTCGATGATGGTCAGCTCTTTGATTTTCTCTGGGTCTTTGCCGTGGTGGGAGAGGTTGTGGTAATCTTGACCGACGCCTTTGACCTTCGGCACGGCGTTGATGCCGTTCTTGAAAAAGGTGATCAGGCGGGTGGAGTCGGTTTGCAGGGCGAGGTGCATGATGTCATACATCAGGCGGGCTTTGTTGATGACGTCGGCTCGGTCTTGGATGTCGACGGGGGTTTTAGCATCGACCTTGGGTTTGTTTTTGTGTTCCCATTGTTCGCCTTTGATCAGACGTTGTTCGGCTTCGCGGACGGCGGTGAGGTATTGATCGAGTTTGGCGCGGTCGCTGCTGCCGAGGCGTTTTTTCATGCTTTTGGTTTTATCCATCACACTATCGAGGATGGACTGTCCGTCTTTGAGTCGTTGGATTTGCAGGGCTTTTTCTTTGGGTTTGCCTTCGAGAAAAAGTTTTTTGAAAACTTGGGAGGGGCGGGTTTCTGAGGGGATCTCGACTCCGCCACGCGACCACGATAGTCCGCGTCCTGTGAGGCTGAGGGCGAGACTAGCGTAGCGGGTTTGATTGCCGATTTGTTGAGCGGCTAACTGGTCAAGAGAGACGCTGTTTTTGAAGCTGGTGCTGCCGGGGTGATGGGCGCCGGTGAGGAAGGACTTTTCTGCTGAGTGTCCACCGCCGACGCTGGGGTGTGAGCTGCCGGAGATGAGGGTGAATTGGTCACGAAAAGCTTCGATGGGTTTCAGATAGGGGGTGAGCTTGTAGTCGGGTCCTGCACTGGTGGGAATGATGTTTTGGGAGTGTAAGCCGAGACCGACATTGATAGCGACCATGCGGGGTTTGCTGGTTGCGGCTTCGATCGCTTTGCTGGAGGAGGGCAGCATGGCTTCGAGGAAGGGGAGTCCGATGGAGACGCCGGTGGCGCGTAAAAAATGTCTGCGGTGCATGAGGGTATGGATTAAGCTGACTTGGGTGGAATCAAGGTTGTTGGAAGGTGGGTGATTGGATGATGGCGTGGATGAGGCTACGCATGGCGTAGTTCTTTTTTGCTGATTCGGTGGTCAGTCGGTCGATGGTGGGGCGATCAGAAAATCCTGGCGCACGTCCGAGGGCGTAGGTTAGCAGTTTTTTGGTGGTTCCTCGTGCGATGGGGGTGGGATTGCTCAATAGGAGTTTTTTGAATTCGATGATGTCTTTGAAGGCTTTGCCGTCTGGGGTGGTGCCGGTGGCATCGACGGGCAGACCGATTTTGTATTGCACTCGGACGTGGTTGTAGGGATCGACGTATTTGTCTTTGAGTCGCTTGCCCTCGCCGAGGCTGCGGTAGTGGTCGCGCCAACCACCGATGACGTTAAAGTTCTCTAGTGCAAAGCCAGGGGGATCGATTTTGACATGACAGCTGGCGCAGGATGCTACGTCACGGTGTTTGGCTAATTGTTCGCGCAGGGTGGTGGCTCCTCGGATGTCGGGTTCGACTGCGGGAACTCCTTTGGGTGGCGGTGGGGAGGGTTGCCCGAGCAGGTGGTCGAGCACCCATACTCCACGCAACACGGGCGAAGTGTTGGTGCCGTTGGCGGTGACTTTGAGCACGGCTGCTTGGGTGAGCACTCCGCCGCGCACGCTGCCGGGTGGGCGGGGGACTTTGCGGTAGTGCAGTCCTGTGACGCCCTTGATGTTGTAATGTTGTGCGAGACGCTGATTGAGGATCAACCAGTCGGAGTCGATAAAATTGAGCAGGCTGAGATCGTGATCGAGGATTTCTTGAAAAAAACGATGGCTCTCTTCGAGCATGGACACCTTGAGGTATTCATCGAATTCTGGGTAGAGTTTTTTGCTGGGTTCGGTGAAGTCGATTTGACGTAACCCTAACCATTGACCAGTGAAGGTTTTGGTGAGTTTTTTGCTGTTCTTACACGAGAGGCAGGGAAAACTCCAGCTGATGCAATAGCCGAATTGCGCGAGGCAGTAGATTTCTTGCGCTATTATGCAACACAAATTAACACATTAGATAAACGTAAGGCTTGCGGAATATTTGCCTGCATTTCCCCTTGGAATTTCCCATTGGCAATTTTTACTGGGCAAGTTAGCGCAGCTTTAGCAGTAGGTAATGGGGTGCTTGCTAAACCATCTGAATTAAGCCCAATTTGTGCCTTTATTGCTGTGCGCTTATTACATAAAGCAGGGGTGCCAAAAGAGGTGCTTCAGCTCTTGCCCGGAACTGGCGCTATTGTTGGTGCTAAACTTACGAGCGAGGCTAAAGTTGGTGGAATATGTTTTACTGGCTCAACTGCTACTGCACTAACAATCAATAAATCTATGGCAGATAATATTGCTCCACACGCTCCATTAATTGCTGAGACTGGTGGTTTAAATGCGATGATTGTAGATTCAACCGCTTTTCCAGAGCAAGCTATAAAGGATATTGTTATATCTGCTTTTCAATCGGCAGGTCAGCGCTGTTCGTCTTTGCGAATTCTTTATTTGCAAGAAGATGTTGCTAAGCCTTTTAAGAAAATGCTATTTGGGGCAATGGACGAGCTTGTTTTGGGAAATCCATGGGAATTTTCAACCGATATTGGCACTGTAATCAACGCTAAAGCTCGCGATGATATTGAAGAATATATCGAAATAGCAAGAGATGACAATCGGATATTGAAACAATTATCTAGCCCTAAGGTAGGTAATTTTATTGGCCCAACTGTTATAAAGGTTAATGGAATTGCGGATTTAGAGCGTGAAATATTTGGTCCAGTTCTGCACATTGCAACATTTAAAGCTACAAAGAT
>JAKISY010000041.1 GCA_021648365.1 Verrucomicrobiales bacterium | reverse complement strand
GGGAAGTCGGCGGTGAGCAGTGGGGTGTCTAGGGACGAGCCTACTTGGTAACGGTCGAGCTTAGCTTCATCTTCCTCTGCTGAGGTGAAAATGGTTGCCAGGTCTTCACGGTTTTTGGCTGAATAATTTTGATCCTTGTATTGAAAGGCACCTGCTTCGTGGCAACGGCCGAGGCAACAGATGTGGCCGATTTCTTTTTCTTCAAAATGTTCGCACATTTCTGTGCGGAGATTTTCCTGACTGCCAGCACAAAGGCAGGCACTGCCGTTGCAGATGAAAACCTTTTTGCCTGCGTTTTCTTTTTTGAGGAAGTCATAAAAAGAAACCGCTCCTAGGGTGATGGCATCACCTACGAGGTGCTGCTCTGAAAGAGTGCGTAGGGTGTCGGGATCACTCGCGCTGCCACTGTCTTGCGCGGCTGCGACGAAGTTTTCGAAAGGGTTTGAATCCATTCCTTTACGGAATGCTATGGCACTAAGGTTTTTGGACATAATCTATCAATTAGATTAGCCTTATTTATGCCAAATCACAAGTCTAGAGGATGATATTTGGAAGTAATAGCGATGGAGGAGTTGAACCACGGAGGGCGTAGAGGACACGGAGACCGGAGGGATGAAGAGGTTTTTAGGGGGAGAAGAGGGAGAATGGTTGATGGCAAGAGTTAAGCTTAAACGCTGAGGGAATTTAGCCGCAGAAAACGCAAAAGGGCGCAGAAGTGGATTTTGGGTTGATGAATCGAAATGAAATGAAGGTAGCTGGAGGATGGTATTTGGAAGTAATAGCGATTGGAGGAGTTGAACCACGGAGAGCAGAGAGGACACGGAGGAAGCGATGGAGGAGTTGAACCACGGAGAGCAGAGAGGACACGGAGGAAGAGGTTTTTAGGGAGGAAGAGGGGGGATGGTGTCGAATGGGGGATCGTGGGTGATGGAGAATCGGAGTAAATGAGAAATGAGTTGAAAAACAGGTGTTGAATGCGAGTGTCGAGGAGAAAATAGGCTAAAAAGAAAAACAGTGACGCCCTATGATGCAGCCCCCTCTGGTGATAAGCTGTAGATGTGACTGAGCTGATCCTTAAAAAAATGAAATCGTTGAAATCCTATAGTTTGATTTGCCTCGTGTTCCTTCTGGGTGCGTGCTTTTTGATCGAAAAGGAGTCGATTCAGTATAGTGCTGAAGCTGAGGTTGAGAGGGAGTCAACTGAGTTGGAAGGTTTTGAGTCCAGCTATGCTAGTCTGTTCGGTGGGAGTCATATTGAATCAGGAGGCAGCGGAGAGGATAGAGCTGCACCGGTTTTTGCCGATTTAGAACATTGGGAATATTTGGCTTCGGTGGTTTCTGCGGTTGCTTTTCGCTCTTTAGAAAAAAGCGTTCTGGCGAGGCGTTCGCCTTTGTACCTTTTGTATTGTAATTTGAAACTCCCTTCCTGCTGAGTTTCTGAAAGAAGGGAGTAGGCTCGTTGTCGGCAATGAGTGATTCGTTTGCTGTGGTGATTTTGATCCAGCGTGACCCTTTTTTCATAAAATGATATCTACGCAGATATTGTGACTTCGTCGCGCTGAGATTGAAGCTATTCAAACTCAGCAAGCAAACATCGACCAGATGTTTTACGCGCCTAACAACAGGCAAGCGATCAAGGAGGTCTTGGCTGAATGACAGCCGACAACTGCATAGATGTCAGAACCAGAATGTAGCCGCTCCGCATCGAGCAAGTATTCGTAACAGCCGTATTGAATAACAGTAGAAATTTTAAAATTTAGATAACAATGAGTGAGACAAAAGAGATGAAGTCGGACATGCCAAAAGATTGGTTGGAAGGATTGAAAGAAAATTTTAGTGGGGAACTGAGTTCCGGGTTTGTGGTGTTTTTACTCGCCTTGCCTTTGAGTTTAGGCATCGCACAAGCTTCAGGATTGCCTCCGATCATGGGAGTGGTATCGGCGATCATCGGTGGGGTTTTGCTGACCTTTTTCACAGGGTGTAAATTAGCAATCAAGGGGCCTGCAGCGGGCTTGATTGTGATCGTTGCAGGCGCGGTTGCCGAGTTTGGCGGTGGAGTAGAGGGCTGGAAAATGGCAGCGGGAGCGATGGTGGTCGCAGGGATTGTGCAGATCATTTTTGGGGTGACCAAGTTAGGCAAATACGTGGATTTCTTTCCCCTGTCCGCCATCCACGGCATGCTCGCTGCGATTGGCTTGATCATTATCGCCAAGCAGATTCCAGTGATGCTGAATGATGACCCCGCTTTGAGTAAAGGGGAGGGGCCGTTTGAGTTGTTTTACGATATCCCAGAATTTATTGCCAATCTAGATCCGCGTGCGGCGGCGATTGGAGTGGTGAGTTTGTTGATCAGTTATTTGTTTTCTATAGGCTGAAAAAGCAAGGTGCCAGTATCAGTCTTGATCAATTTCATGGGCACTCGTATGAGTTTCCGCGATTGGCTTTTGTTTTTGTGATTGCCTGTTTAGGCATATCAGGGTTCCCGATCACTCCGACTTTTGTTGGAGAAGATTTGATGTTGCATGTGTATGAGAATCAGTTGCCGCTGATTACCATTGGTGCTCTGTCTGGTGTTAGACGGTTTGGTCGTTTATCGTTTGTATTCGAGGTTATTCCTAGGACAACATAAAAGTGATTATCATGACTTCGCCTACCGCTCATCGTAAGGGGAGGCGCTTTTGTATTCAAACAACCGATAAGGAAGGGGGATGCAGAGTTGAACCACAGAGGGCTCAAAGGTCACAGGGGTTGGAGGAGGCGGGAGTTAGCGGTGAATGTGGGTCGTAATGGTATTGCGTGGGTGAGGGGTGGAGGCGGATTGATGATTGATGAGTAGAGATTGGTGATTTTTGATGTGATGAGGAAGAGGGGCGCACGCAGAGACGCGGAGACGCAGAGAATGATTTGATCAATTGGAGTTCAGTGTGAAACTGCATAAATGAGTATGAATTGGATTGATGAGGCTAAGCGGGTTTTTAGGGCTAAAAAACCAGAACACTTTACCGAATACGGACATTGTGAAGAGTGCGCTGAGCATGATGAGACTTTGCTGAAGAGTTAGAGAATAACTTCTATGAAAATGAAGCGTTCAAGGTGCAAGAAATATGGGGAAGGCCAATGGCACTTAGTTAAGGGATCTTCCCGTGTATTTCAGTAAATTAGTCTCTGTCTCACATGCAAAATCACAGTGCGCGCCATTTTTTGGAATTGAAGAATTTAACCACAACCGGAACGCAGTGTAGATAGACGGAGTCAAATTTCACTGATAAGAAAAGAAATATCGAGTCGTAAAAATATCACATATCAGTGTTTATCAGTGCCGATCAGTGGTTGGAATATTTTTGATCGTGTAGTGTGAAAGACGGCATAGTAGCTTAACTAAGTGCCATTGGGGCAAAGGCATAATTCGACTTGGTTAAGTTTAATATGCCGCCCCACTGACACTCGGTGAGGGCAGATGGCCAATCCATTTAACCAGAAAAGAACATCATGATGAGGCAAAACTTGTGGATGCTTCAGGAGGGTTCGTTGAGATCGTTTGTTGCTGCGTTGCAGCAAGGGGATGTTGGTGATGGGAAACCACCACGGTTCCACCGTGGCCTTTCGCCTGAAATCCCTTTGGGATAGGAGAGTTGGCTCTAAACGAGCGAACCATGATTATTGCAAAATCTCATGATTCACTTTTGGGTGTCCGACGACGCCGATGAGGCGGTTGTCGAGACCTTGGAAGGGGTAGGTGAAGCTGTGGGCGTCTTTGCCGAGCAGGTGGAGGATGGTGGCTTGCAGGTCGGGCACGGACATGGCGCCATCGGCAACTCGGTAGCCGAAGTCGTCGGTTTCGCCGTAGTTGAAACCTGGTTTCACGCCTCCGCCTGCCATCCACATACTAAAACAATGCGGGTGGTGGTCGCGGCCGAGGAACTTGGAACCGTTGCGTTCTTCGTTCATCGAAGTGCGGCCGAACTCGCCGCTCCAGATGACCAGGGTGTCTTCTAGCAGTCCGCGTTGTTTGAGGTCTTTCAGCAGCGCGGCGATGGGTTGGTCGATGTTCTTGGTTTTGTTTTTCAGACCGATGGAGATGTCGTTGTTGGCGCTGGTGCCGTGCATGTCCCAGCCGTAATCGAAGAGTTGCACGTAGCGCACGCCTTGCTCGACTAGGCGGCGGGCGAGTAGGCAGTTGTTAGCGAAGTTTTCCTTGCCGGGTTGGGTGCCGTAGGCTTCATGAACGTGTTTGGGTTCCTGGCTGATGTCCATGATCTCGGGCACCGAGGTCTGCATGCGGTAGGCGAGTTCATACTGGGCGATGCGGCTGAGGGTTTCCGGATCGCCAACTTGTTCGAGTTCGAGTTGATTGAGCTTTTTCAAGGCATCGAGTCCGCGACGGCGAGCTGCGCGGCTAAGACCTTTGGGATTGTTGACGTAGAGAACTGGATCGCCGTCGGATCGGCATTGCACGCCTTGATAGAGAGCGGGTAGGAAGCCGCTGCCCCACAGGGCTTTGCCGCCGGAGGGGTTGGTGCCGCCGGAGAGCAGGGCGACAAAAGCGGGCAGGTTTTCATTTTCACTGCCGAGCCCGTAACTGGCCCAGGATCCCATCGAGGGATTGCCAAAACGGTTGAGTCCGGTGTGCAGGAAGAGTTGCGCGGGGGCGTGGTTGAACTGGGTGGTGAACATCGATTTGATCATGCAGACGTCATCGACGACGGTTTTGAAGTGCGGCAGGATTTCCGATACCCAGGTGCCGGCTTCGCCACATTGTTCAAACTTCCACGGTGTGCCTAATAACTTGGGACGCCCTTTGATGAAGGCGAATTTTTCTCCTTTGAGCAGGCTTTCGGGGCAGGGTTTGCCAGTGTGTTTGACCAGCTCAGGTTTCCAGTCAAAGAGGTCGTGCTGCGGCGGGGAGCCTGCCATGTGCAGGTAGATGACGCGCTTGGCTTTGGGGGCGAAGTCGGGGCGTTTGGGGGCGGATGGATTGGGTGGTAGTGACGCAGGTGAGCTGAGCTTCGAGTGGGCATTGGAGCCGAGCAGTTGATTGAATGCCAGGGCGCCGATGCCGGCGTTGCAGTGGCGTAGGAAGTGGCGTCGGGTGGCGAGTTGGGCGGAGTTTTTGATTAGATGATTCATTGGGGAAGGTTGTTTAGGTTATAGGGGTTTAGGCTGTAGGTAAGAAAAAAGAGAACCGCGAATGAACGCGAATAAGATTAGGATTTTTAACCACGGATAGCACGGATAACTCGGATATTTTTTTAATTAATAATTTCCTATATTCATCCGTGTTATCTGTGTAATCCGTGGTTCTCTTTTTTGTATTCAGGATTTAGTCAGCACGGCGTCTAGGTTGAGTAGGATGTTAGTGATGGCGGTCCAGGTGGCGAGTTGGATGGGGTCGGTGGCTGCGGTTTTATTTTCGCCTTTATTGGTGGCTAGGGTTTTGGCTGCTGCTGGGTTTTGTTTGAAGTTGTTCAGCTCTTTTTGGAACAGGGTGGCGATGACTTGTTGCTCGGTTTTCGAGGGCGGACGGACGAGCACCAGTTGCAGGGCAAAGCGGATTCGTTCCGCGTTGGTTTTGCCACCCTCTTTGATGATCCTGCGTGCCATGGCTTGGGCGATTTCGACATAAACGGGGTCGTTGAGGGTGACGAAGGCTTGCAGTGGGGTGTTGGTGCGGATGCGGCGCAGGTTGCAGACTTCGCGGCTGGGGGCGTCGAAGGTTGCCATGCTGGGGTAAGGGACGGATCGGCGCCAGAAGGTGTAGAGTCCTCGACGGTAGCGGTCTTCGCCTTTGCTGGTCGCCCAGTTGCGTTGGCCGTTGAAGGCGGCGCGCCACATGCCAGGAGGTTGCGGTGGGTAAACGGAGGGGCCATGCATTTTGTGGCTGAGCAGGCCAGAGAGGGCGAGCGCTTGGTCACGGACTTGTTCGGCATTGAGGCGGAAGCGTGGACCGCGGGCGAGCATTGCGTTGATGTGATCGGCGTCAAATGCCTGGGGAGAGGCTTTGCTCGATTGGCGGTAGGTGGCAGACATGACGATGGTTTTGAGCAGGGCTTTGCTATCCCATCCGTTACGCATGTATTCTGTTGCTAACCAGTCGAGCAGTTTGGGGTGGGTGGGGTAGGTTCCTTGGGCGCCAAAATCTTCCTCGGTTTCGACGATGCCTGCGCCGAAGAGCTGAGCCCAAATACGGTTGACCGCGACTCGTGCGGTGAGTGGGTTGTCGGTGGAGGTTAGCCATTGAGCCACGCCGATGCGGTTGGCTGGGGCGTTTTTTGGAAAGGGGTTGAAGGAGGCGGGCACGGCGGCTTTGACCTGATCTCCCAAGTCCATGAAGTTTCCGCGGGCATGAATTTGGGTTTTGCGCTGTTTGTTTTGTGCCAACTGGGTGATGATGGGAACCGTTGGCGGTTTGATCGCATCACGTTGTTTTTTGATCTTGCCTAGTTCACCTCTGAGCTTGGCGAGAGATGGGGCAAAATCGCGGAAGTAGAGGGCTAGTTTTTGTTTAGCCTGCGCACTGCGTTGCAATTCGTTTTGGTCGATAATAGTGAGCATGTCGGGGCGCAGGGTGGCGCGTTTGGACAGTGCTGGATCGTCTGTGACTGAGATGCGAAAGCGGCCGAGGGTTTTCTGTCCGCCGTAGTTGTAGTGATGATCAAGAATGATTTCCAACTTGTTGTTGGCGGCTATTTCAGTCGGTGCGCTCGTCACGAAAAAAGCTTGGTGCCGTTCTTTCTGTTTGGGCGAAACACTCCAGCCTGCCAGATTCTTCGCCACCGTGGGAATGGCATTGCTGATCGGCCATTTGTCTTGTGAGAAGTCAGCAGTGGCGCGGGTGAAGATCAGCGGGCGCGGTCCGGTGAGGTGGAAAGTTTGCGATATTTTAGGTCCTTTAAGCTTGGCGTTCTGCCAGATCAGTTTGCGGTTTTGATCGTAGAGCTTGATTTGGTAGCCATCGATCCTGGATTGAAGCTTGTCATCGGTGCGGTTCCAGATGGTGATGCGATCAACGGGAGAGCTTTTGCCAAGATCGACTTCCCACCAAGGGGATTTGTTTTTGCTGGTGGTGTGGGAAACGGATTTATTATTCCATAGGCCGTTGGTATTGCCATCAATGGCTCGCTTTGCTTCACCTCCTAGGTAGGTGGAGGATTGCGTGGCTTTGCCTTTGAGTGCGAGATTGTTTTTGCCATTAAAAACTTCGACTTCTGCTAAATTTAAGATTTTGTTTTTGCCTGGCAGTTCGATTCTTAGGTAACGAGCTTGTGGAGCTTTGCCTCCGGCATCTAGAGTGGCGGCGAAACGTGACAGGATGAAGCTGCCATCTGGCGCCCGTCCAGATCCGCCTGCCGGGTTGCGTTTGTCGGGGATGGCTTCGAGACGGAATCCGGTGATCAATTTTAAAGGGGTGGTGACTGCCAGAGTGTAAGTGTCGTTTTTTGGTGGTTTACCAGTGACCAAGATGCTGCCGTCTTGCTGTTTTTCAAAAGTGGAACCCTGGATGGAACTTGCTTTTGAAATGCCAAGTGGAGTCCACTGGGTATTGCCGAGGTACTGGGCTTCCCATGTTTTTTGTTCGGCGAGCAACTTGGCGGGGTCTGCTTGGGAGATTTGTTTTTCAACCGCAGCGATCTTTTGATCGAGGGCTGCGCGTTTTTTCAGTTCGTTGGAGCCGGGAACAGCAATGAAAGGCGCGTCGTCATTGGTATCGGCGTCTGCGGTCTGATTGAAGAAATCGTAGAACTGGTAGTATTCCTTATGGGTGATGGGGTCGTATTTGTGGGTGTGGCATTCGGCGCAGCGCATAGTGAGTCCCATCCACACATTCATGGTGGTGCTGACGCGATCTTTCACGGCGGCGACGCGGAACTCTTCGTTGTCGGTGCCGCCTTCGGTATTGTTCATGGTATTGCGGTGAAAGGCGGTGGCGATGAGTTGTTTTTTGTTTGCTTTTGGCAGCAAATCTCCGGCGATTTGGGCTAAGGTGAACTGATCATAGGGCATGTTGGTATTGTAGGCTTGGATCACCCAGTCGCGGTAAGCCCAGATGCTGCGCAGGTTGTCGGAGGCGTAGCCCATGGAGTCAGCGTAGCGGGCGAGGTCGAGCCACATGGCAGCCCAGCGTTCGCCGTAAGCTGAGCTGGCGAGCAGGCGGTCGATGAGTTTTTCGTAAGCTTGCGGAGATGGGTCGTTGATGAAAGCTGCGACTTCTTTTGGTTGTGGAGGCAGTCCGGTGATGTCGAGTGAGGCACGGCGGATGAGTTGGTAGCGGTCGGCTTCTGCTTGGGGGGTGACTTGATCTTTTTCCAGTCGGCTGAGAACAAAATAGTCTATTTCGTTTTTTGGCCAGAAGGGTGTTTGTATGGACGGAGGCTGGTGCCGCACCGGAGGAACAAAAGACCAGTGCCGTTCGTATTTGGCACCGTTGTCGATCCACTGTTTCAGGCGTTCGATTTGATTAGGTTTGAGAGGTTTGCCAGATTCGGCGGGCGGCATGAGGTCATCAGGATCATGAGTGATGAGTCGCGCGATGAGTTCACTTTTTTTACTATTGCCGGGCTTGATGGCGAAATGGCCGTCGAGATTTTTGGTTGCTCCTTCGAAGGTATCTAGACGAAGATCAGCTTCGCGAGAACCTTCATCTGCGCCATGACATTTGAAACATTTGGAGGACAGCAGTGGTTTGATGTCACGGTTAAAATCGAGTTCTTCGGCGGCTGACAAATGCAGCGAGGTCAGCAACAAGGTGAAGAAGGGGATAGATAAGAAGGTGTGCGATTTCATAGGCGGTGCATGGGGGATGGCTTTTAAAGTTGTTTTATACAGGGGAGGACAGCTTGGAAAGCTGTCTCACATTGGGGTTAAGGTGTTTGTTCTGCCCATAAGGAGGTGGGGCTACCGGCGTCGATCATTTTTTGCAGTTCGCTTTCTCTCAGGGCGCGTTGCCAGAGGATGACTTCATCCATGCGACCACGTAGGCTGCGGATGGGGTTTTCCCAATCGGGGTGCGGCTTCCAGTCGCCGAGGCGGCAGGAACCAGGAGTGATGATGGCATCTTCTCCTAGTTGGGCGGTGGAGGAGAGTTTGCCGTTGACGTAGGTGTGGACTTTTTTGCTTGAGCCATCACCGATCACCGCGAGGTGCACCCAGTGTTGCAGTGGCAAAGGGATGGGGAAGTGCTCGCGTTTGCCGCCACCGTTGTAACCAAAAGTGAAATTTCGGCGACTGCGGGAAATTTGGAAATGGGTATCGCCAGGCTCCCATTGATCGGAATCGAGGATGGTGGAAAGTTCGTGATCCAAGCGATTGACTTTGACCCAGACGGCAAAGGTGAAAGCGGTGAGGGGTTCTGGAATGTTAAGCAAAACCGCATCGTGGTCGCGTTCGAAGAGCAAGGCGTCTTTGTTCGGCCAACGACCACTGACCCAGATAGGACCTTGGATGATGCCGTCTTCTACCGAGCTGTTGCTGACTTGGTTTTTTAAGATGCTAGGAGATTTTGTTTGGCGAGTGAAGTCATAATAGATCAACAAGCTGGGATCTTTTTGCACCGCTAGGCTCCAGTTTTTCCAGCGTTGATAACCGATGGATTGCGGGGTGGGAAAGTCGGCGGCTTTGAGGAGGGCACCACTGGCGACGCGACCGTTCTCCATCGTATAGGACTGGCCTAGAGTGGCGGCTTGCAACAGGGCTTGGTTGTCGCTGCTCTTGATGTCCACCCGTCCTTCAAAAACATGCAGTTCACTGGTTCCCGTTTTGGAATCGACGGAAACTCCAAATTCGGTGCCGAGGTCTTCAAAATCGATCTGTGGTGCGCCGATAGTGAAGCCGGTGCCGCTGTCGGGAACGATGGCGCGCATGCTGCCATGGTGTAGGGCGATGTGAAAAGGGTCGATGATTTCGAAATCAACGGGTGCGCGGTAGATCAAGTCCACGCCATTGACAAAGCGCATGTGAGCAGCTCCGCTTTGCAGTTGGTAGCGGCCGAGTTTGAATTGAACCGCAGCGGGAGCGTATTGCGGAGCGAAGTGTGCGGCGGCTTCGTTGACCAACAGGGCGGCGATATTGCTTGCGGTTTTTTGCTTGGTATTGGGGTCGGTGGGGCTTGTGGTCTGGGTGCTTGTGATGCCTGTTTGCTGGTGAGATTTCTGTAACAAGGATGGGTGGATGATGCCTGCCAAGGTCAAGGCGGTGACCAGGCTGGCGACCGCAGCTACGGCCCATGCGGGATGTAGTGACCAGAGGTGATGGGTATTTTTTTCCTTTACTGGATCGAATGCCAGATGGTCTAGGGTGGTAGACATTTTTTCGGCTTGTGCCCAATCGCTGAGGACGGCTTCTTCGTTTGCTAGTGTGATAAGCTGATCGCACAAGTCGGGCTCTGCTTTCAGGCGTTGTTGCAGTAGCAGCTCGTCTTGCTGGGAAATGTCGTCTTGCAAATATTCTAATAGCAGTTCGGTATCGTTTTTCATAGGTCTCCCTCCTGTGAAAGTTTGTTATCGACACAGTCACGCAGGACTAAGCGGATACGTTTTAATAAAGCGTAAGTGCCTTGCAAAGAGCGACCGAATTGTCGGGCAATGGATTCGACGGGGGGCGTGGGTTGGTCGTAGCGCATGGCGATCAAACGACGGCTTTCGGTCGGCAGCTGCTCTAGGCAGGTGCGCAGAACGCTGTGTTGAGATTCCTTGCGCTGCAGATCTTGTTGATCGATGCGCGCGGCGGCTTGTGAAAGTTGGTCCAGCAGTTCGTCGTCGATCAGTAAGAGGTGTTTGTTTTTTCGTACATGAGCGAGAATGCGACGGCGGGCGATTTCACGTGCCCAAGGAAGGAAGCCGCTCTCATCGCGCAGTTGGGAAAAGCTGGTGGCGATGGCGAGTGAGCTTTCCTGAAAGATGTCGTCGGCGTCGGCGTGGTTGCGCACGGCGGCGAGGATGTAGGCCATCAGGGCAGAGCGGTGCTCTAGCAGCAGCCGGGTGATGGTCGCGGCATCACTGATCGCGCCGTTGTGTGGTAGCGCGGAGGACTTGGTTTCGACTGGATTTTTTTCAGACATCAACAGACTTGCTATAAGTAAAGGCGACTTTTCATGGTATTAGGCAAAAAAAATGAAATTTTGTTGAGTTTTTTCAGAGGGGATCCGCGAAATTTACAGAAAAGGAGCCGAAGAGAAGTGAAATGAAGAGGATCAGGAGGTCTTTCGTGAGGAGGTTTTAAGATCGAGAGATTCTGAGAGCATGGATATAATTATTATTCAGGCTATCTAGATGTCCCAGAGAAGGCTTCGGACGATGCTTTTCACATTGCGTGCGCGGGAGTTCACGGAGTCGATTTTTTACTCACTTGGAATTGCAAGCACATCGCCAATCCGCACAACAGACCTCGGATACGGAGATGCTTTGATCGACATCAGATCAAAATGCCTGTAATCTGTACCCCAGAAGAATTTATTGGAGATAGCTATGACAACGATAATTGAAAAAAATACGGAGTCGATTATCATGGAAGTTCGGCGCATCAAGGAGGAAAACGCAGCGGAATACGGTTTCGACCTTCGAAAGATCGCAGAAGCGGCTCGAGCACGTCAACGTGAACACCCTGAGCGAATGGTTACGCGGATACCTGACAATGCAAAACAAGCCCATGGAGATCAAGTACAGACTCGCGGTGTCACCAAAAAAGATTTGTGATTGAAATGCCAAATTTGCAGTGCTACTGCGGTCAGCAATCAGCGGTGGCTCATGTTCAACGTTTTTCCTTTGTACATAGACATGAAGTGGGGATGAATAATTTGTGTCGCGAGGACCCAAAATAACATTAAATAACTCGGAAGCCTGACTCCGAGGAACGAAGCTGCTTGCTTTTGTAGTCTGATTTGGCGACACTTTGCCTTGATGGGAAAATCCAAAGATCATGATGTAGGGACGCCGCGCTGGATGCGGGATTTACGCCGCTTTTTGCCTTTGCGCAGTCAATTTGTGCTGTGGGGAAATGTGCGGGATCGTTTTGCTTGGCATCAGGGGGATCATGTGCTGCCATTGGGGCTGGCGGAATACTTGGCGGCGCATTTGGCTGAGAATGGGGTGCCGCATTTTTTATCTTTTACGATAGCTGAGGGTTTGAGGATTGTGCCGCGTCTGGGAATGGAACTGGATAAGGAAAAAGAATTTTATGATGAGCGTTTTGGTCTGAAATGGGAGGAGTCGGAGGAGGTGTTGCCGATGTCGAACGATGCTTTTTTTGAGCTGATGGGTAGGATCTCTCAAAATGATGAGCAGCCGGTCGGGGTGGCAGTGGATCTGGCGTCGCGTCTGATCGTGAGGGACGAGGCGATCAGTGATTGCGAACATGGCTTGTTCACCAAGGCTCTGTTGTTCTCCCAAAGAGCGCGTCCCTTGGCGGCGTTTGGTGGAGGCGAAGAGGAATCACCGAGCCCGCGGTTTAATGCGGTTTTCTGGTTGCTGGATCGCGAGGGGGATTTGCCCGACTGGCTGGTGCTGGAGAATCCGCGTTTGCGATCCATTCCGATTCCAGTGCCTGACTCTGGGTTGCGCAAGGTTTTTATCAAGGCGCTGTGTCGCGAGGGGCGAGTGAGTGATGCGACGGTGGATGATTTTGTGGCTCAGACCGAGGGGATGCGACTGGCGGATTTGTTGGGCATTGTGCAACTTTGTCGAGCTGAAGATCTGGATTTCAGCGAGTTGCCGGAAGGGGCGCGGCGCTACAAGTTGGGAGTGACGGAAGATCCTTGGAAAAAAATCGACCGTGATAAGATAGCTAAGGCGGACGAGTTTGTGCGTCAGCGGGTGATGGGTCAGGATCGGGCGGTAACTGCGATGCTGGACATTGTGAAACGTGCGGTGATGGGCTTTTCTGGTAGCGGCAAACGCTCTAACCGTCCGCGTGGTGTGGCTTTTCTGGCGGGGCCGACGGGAGTGGGGAAAACAGAATTGGCGAAGACGGTGACGGAGTTGTTGTTCGGAGATGAGAAGGCTTATATCCGATTTGATATGAGCGAGTTCTCTGCCGAGCATTCGGATCAGCGTCTGATCGGAGCTCCTCCGGGGTATGTGGGTTATGACTCAGGTGGTGAGTTGACCAATGCGATTCGCGAGCGTCCTTTCAGTTTGGTTTTGTTTGATGAGATCGAAAAGGCGCATCCGAAGATACTGGATAAATTTTTGCAGATCCTGGATGACGGAGTGTTGACTTCTGGCCGTGGGGAGCGGGTGTATTTTTCCGAGGCGGTGATTGTATTCACTTCCAATCTAGGTATTTACCAGATGAAGCCGGATGGCACGCGCGGCTTGAGTGTGACCAGTGAGGATGACTATGAAACGGTGGCGAATCGGGTCAGGGAAGGGATTGAGGACTATTTCAAACTGGAGCTGGGGCGTCCGGAGATTTTGAACCGCTTGGGGGAGAATATCCTGGTATTTGATTTTATTCGACCGCATGTGGGCGAGGCGATTTTTGATTTTATGTTGAAGAAGATCATTGCTGACCTCGAGGACGCGACTGGGATTGTGATTGAGGTGAGTTCGCTGGCTAGGAAAACTTTGCTGGATATTTGTTTGAAGGATTTGTCCAACGGTGGGCGAGGGATACGGAATCAGCTGGAGGCGCGCCTGGTGAATCCATTGGCGCGCGCTTTGTTTGATGGGGAATTTGTTAGCGGGGAGCGAGCGCAAGTGTGGACAGTGGAGGCGGAACCCGAGCTGCCTTTGGTGGAGCTGGTAAGATGAGTGCGGTGAGCCTGAAGCTGAACAAGATGCACTTCCCAGTTAGCACGCTGGGGCCGGGCAAGAGGATGGGGGTGTGGTTCAATGGTTGTTCGATCCATTGTGAGGGCTGCATCAGTCGTGATACTTGGGAGTTTTCCGAGTCGAGTCAGATTGAGCTGTCTGCGGTGATTGAGGTATTGGAAGGGTGGCTACCGCAAGCGGACGGTTTGACGATTTCTGGTGGCGAGCCTTTTGATCAGGCTGAGGCTTTGGGTGAATTGTTGGCTTGGTTCGAAAGGCGAGGGGGCGAGCGTGAGGTGTTGGTGTATTCGGGTTATGAGTTTCCGGTTTTGAGGAAGCGGCACGGGGGGGTGTTGGAAAAAATCGATGCGCTGGTGAGTGGACCTTATGAGGTCAATAGTGGTCAGTCGAAGCGTTGGTGGGGGTCGGATAATCAGCAATTGCATTTGTTGAGTGAACGGGCGCGCATTTTATATGCTGGGGTGGAGGAAGGTGATGAAGCGCAGCGCAAGTTGGATGTGTTTGAGCAGGATGGGCAGTGGTGGTTTGCGGGGGTGCCTCGTTCGGAGGATTGGCTGAGGGTGCATGGTATGCTGGAACAAAAAGGGGTAAGCGCAAAATTTTCTCATGTTGAGTAAAAAGAAAGATGATTAAACCACTGATTTACACCGATGAGCACTGATGGGGAAAAGAAATGAAGTCAGAAAAATGGTGCGAATTATCACTGATAAAGAGGAGAAAGAAGGGAACCGCAGATGGCGCAGATTTACACAGATAAAGAGGAAATAAAATTTTGTGAATGATAATCTGAGAAACATAGGGATATCTACGTCATCTGTGGTTATTTTTTTGTAGTGTAGGGTGATGGGAAGTACCGGTAGCAAAGTTTGTGGGGTCTGCGGATTTGAAAATTCTGTGGGGGCGTTTTTGTGCCAACAGTGCACCAATGACCTGACTTTCACGTCAGTGAAGTTTCCTTCGCAGTCTGCAATCGTGGAGGAGAAAGAAGATGTTCCTGCGAGTGCAGGGCGTCGTTGTGAAAACGGACATGAGATGGAATTGGGGGATTTGCTGTGCCTGGATTGTGGGGCGGCGGCGGTGACGGAGGAGGAAGATTCCACAGCGCAGGGGGAAGGCGCTGAGCGAGTATTAACTTGTGGAGAGCTGAGGGTGGAGCTGCCTGGGCAGGTCGCTGATCATGAATTTTTCACAGTCGAGCTAGGCAAGCAGCGGGTTCGTTTTTTTCCGCAAGGTTTAGAGCCGGATGCCACGCTGCAGGATCGATTGCTGCAGGTGTCGTCGAAATTTGTCGCTACGCTGCGATCACGGGGGCGGGTGGAGGAAGATCGCAGTCGGTATTTTGAAGTGTGGGAAAATTCGAGGGCGGGCGAGGGACGCAAATCTTTGGCTGAGCTGGATTGGGGAGATTTTGACAAAGAGGAAAAGAGCGCTGCACTGGAGTCGCTGGCGGTTCAGTTGGCTCAGGGGATCAGTGCTTTGCATCAGCAGGAGGTGTTGCTGCGCGACTTAAATCGTGAAAGTATTGGCTGGCTAAAAAACGCTGAGGGCGAAGTGCAGGTGGAACTTTTGGATTTGTCCCAAGCGGCAGTGGCGGACTTTGGTGTGAGTCGTGAACCGGCAAAAAGTCATCCTGCTTACATCGCTCCAGAAGCGGCGGTGGGGGTGTATGAGGAGGCTTCGGATTGGTGGGCTTTGGGGGCGCTGTTGCTCGACTTGCTGACGGATGATGATGAATCGCGGCTTGCTCTGCGTGCGGATACGATGTTGTTGAATGTGGTGACGCGAGGCATTCTGGTGCCAGATGATCTTCCGGGTCAGTGGGTGCATTTGTTGAAAGGTTTGCTCACTCGTGATCCCGCCAAGCGCTGGAGTGGCACGGAACTTTTGCGCTGGTTGCATGGGGAGCGAGGCATTCCCCAGTTTTATGAAAATGATGTCGCGAGCAGTCGTCGAGGTGAGTCCTTGAAACTGGCAGGGGAGGCCTGTTATTCTCCCCAACAGTGGGCTTTGGCTGCGGCAGCGGGTGAGGTCTGGAACGAGGCTCGGCAGCAACTCGAAAGCGGCAGTCTGGCTACTTGGTTGCTAAAGCTGGATGAATCAGATCAGGAGTTTGGAACGGAACTGGATCGCTTGTCACGTGACGAGGCACTGAGCGCGGATGAGCGTTTGGCGGCGGTGGTGGTATTATTAAATTCACGCTTGCCGCTTAGCTTTCGCGGAGAGCTGGTGAACCCGCGTTGGTTATTGGAAAACACCGAGCAGGCTTTGAGGTGGTTGGAGGGGGACTTCATTCATCGCCTGGCTCGAATAGAGCGGGTGGATTGGTTGGTGCAAATGTCCGCTCGTCGGGAGCGTGCGGAAGCGGTGGCGAAGGAGAAGATGGTGCAACTCGACCGAGATACTTTTCGCGCGGCATCACTGGTGGCGGATGATCATCAGTTGCGTCAACGCTGGATGCGAAGACGTCACGATTTCCCTCATTCTCATCATCGAGGTTTGGCGAGTCTGACGGAAAAAGATCAGCCTTTGCCAGAAGAGTTGCTGGTGGTATTGGCGGCGCGCGTGGATCAGTTCACTGCGGCAGATGGAATACTGAAAGAAGCCAAAGAAGAAGCGCAGCGGGCGGAGGTGGAGTTTTTTGATCAGGAGCTGGCGAGGGAGAGATTTGATTCGAGCTATCGCGAAATTTTTCGTGAGCTGAATCAACGTTTGTCGGGTTTTGTGCGTTGTGATCAAGAACGACTCGATGAATGGGCTGATGTGTTTCGTTTTGAGCAGCGCTTGAGTTTGCCTCAAGCTTTGGTATTGCTGCAGGTGCCAGAGGGGCAATGGCAGACTCCGCCGGAGCAAGAATATCTGGGCAGTTTGTTTGATTTTTTTCACCGCAAGATATTGCAGGGGATTCAGAGCGGGCCTTTGTTGCGGCTGCGGGTGTCGAAAAACTCGCGCAACATTGATCTGACTGAGTTGGGTGGTGAGCAACTGCCAGCGGATACTTTGCTGGAGCGCATTCTTAGCCGTGAAGAAAAGATGTCGCAGATTGATCCTGGGGTGTTTATTTCTAACCCGAAAGTTGAGCGTCGCCTTCGTCGCTTGCACCGGGTGGGGGTGGATTATCAGCGGGATACGGGCATTGATTCGGTTTATTTGGGCTTTCCTTTTTTGTTGTTTCGGCCGGCTACCAGTGGCGTAACGGCTAAGCCCAAACGCGCGCCTTTGTTTTTGTGGCCGGTGGAAATCCATGCGATGGGAGGCCGTCAAGGTAGGATTAAGATTTCCTATGATCATCAGCGCGGTGACTATGAATCGGGTGGGGTGGAGCTGAACCCTGCTTTACAACCTTTGCTCAAGCAGGATGAACAGGAGGCTTTGCTGGCGGCTGTTGCCGAAGCGCTGGTGCGCAGTCGTTTGGATGCTGCGGAGTTTTATGAGCTGTGTGCGGCGGCTTTGCCTTTGAAGGTGCGCCACGATGCGGAGCTGAGTCCATTGGTCTCCGAGTCACCAGAGATGCGCCACGGTGAGGGGCATTTGTACTCTGCTGGGGCTTTGTTTTTGTGTGATTTTTCCCAACAAACGATTGCCAAGGATATACGTCAGTTACGCAAACGGGGACTGAAAAGTGGTGCTTTGTCTCATGCTTTGAGAATGCCGGTGAAAGAGGAGGTGGTCGAAGCTGGTGAGCTTGGGGGTGCGGATGATCAGGTTTGTGATGAGGAGCAAGATCCCTATTTTATTCTGCCAGCAGATCCCAGTCAGCAACGTGCGGTGTTGGACGCGCGGGGAAAAGAAGGAGTGGCGATTCAAGGGCCACCGGGCACGGGCAAGAGTCAGACGATTGTGAATATTCTCGCGGATTGCATTGGGCGGGGAGAAAAAGTTCTGGTGGTTTGTCAAAAATACGCGGCGTTGGAAGTGGTGGCGCGGCGGATGGAGGAAGAGGGGTTGGGTGATCGTTTTTTTATGATCGAAGATGCTAAGCGTAGCCGTCGGACTTTGATCAAAGCACTGCGCAGTCAGACTGCTGCGGGGGCGTTGTGGCGTTCGGATGCTGAAGATGATTCGCGAGGCGAATTAGCTAGCACCATTGCTAGTTTAGAGGATGAACTGTGTGCCAGTGCGGATGCCATTCAAAATGAAGTGAAACCGAGCCAGTTGACCTATGCACAGATCGTGGATCGGCTGATCGAGTCACAAGAGCTAGAGCGGGTTAGTGCTTTTCATTTGCGTGAATTTTTTGAGCAAATTTCCAAACAAGAGGTGGATGCTTTGGCGGAAATGGTGAAGGGGCTTGCGTCGCTGTGGTTGAGGTCGAATTTTTTCGCGAGTCCGTGGCAAGGCTTGGATGATTTCTCAACTGATTCGGCGGCGTTGTTGGAATTCCGTGAAGATTTTCAAAGTTTTGCTGCAGCGGAACAGGCGCGCGCGGTCTTTGCTGATGAAGCGCATCGGGTGTTTTCTATTGCTGACGCTGAGACGATGGCTACGTGGCTGGAGAGTCATCGTCAGGACTTGTCAAAATTGAGCAATGAGCAGGTGAAGGACATTTATCGCTGGCGAGATTTTTTTGATTGTGGTGACAAAGAACAGGCGACGGCGTTGCAGGGGGATTTACAACAGCTGGCGCTTGAGGCGTCAGCTGTCGGCGTGACGTCGCGGCAACATGACCTCGGTGCGCCTTTGGCTCTGTTGAAGGGGCAGTGTTTTCGCCGTTTGGTGAAATCCAGTCATCGAGTTCGGGCTGCTGCTGGGAGTTTTTTTAAGCGAATCTTGCCAGGCTTCTTTTTTGCCAAACGAGCTTTGGTCAAGTTTTATGATGAACACGGTGATTATGATGGTGGTCAGGAAAGTGACGATGTTTTGTCTGCTTTGCATACACAGATCGATTGGGAGATCACTCGTCGAGCTTTGCAGGCAAGGTTGCGGGAAGTAAAATCCACGTTGAGAGTAAATCAGGGTGGCGGTGGAGGTAAGCAACTTTCTCCGAATCAAATTTTGCAACAGGCCGAAGGTTTGCGCAAGCGCCTGATGGTGGCAGAGAGTAGTGCTCATTATTGTTTGCATTGTCCGGTGGCTGAGGTTTTTGGAAAGGTGCTTAGTAAAGGGAGTTCTTCTGCGGTGGAGGACTTCGTAGCTGCGGCAGGGGTGAGTCTGAAGTATGCTGAGGTTCAGCAGGTGAGTTTGGGGAAGTTGCAGGAGCTGAGTCGATGGTTTGATGATCAGTGGGTTGCTGCCAAGCGATTGCAGATTCAACAAGCGGAGGATGGGCTTGATGAAATAGAGCTGATGCATGCTGAAATCGACAAGGTAGAGGACTTCGTTCAATTTAGAGTGAGACATCGTGAGTTGCCGGATAGCGCAAAAAAACTATTTCAATTGCTTGAGGAATACCGCGAGGGGGTGGAGGAGCAAGCTGAAGAGGAATGGGGTGAGCTGCTAGAAAATACGATTAAGCGGGAAGCTCTACTGGCATGGAAGGGCTTGGCTGAATCTAGGCATCCAGCACTATTGATGAATGCTGCAGAGTTCGATGCGAAGGTGAGCTCTCTGCGTCGAGCAGTGGAAGCCATGCGAAAGTCCACTGCGGAAACGCTCAAGCGTCCTTGGCAAATGAGTTTGATTGCTAACGCTACGACTTGGCTTGAAATTCTCAAGCTCACTGGAGCTAACGCACGGCGACTGCGAGAGGTTTTTGACCAGGGCATTGATCGTGGTTTGTTTAATTTACGCCCAGTCTGGTTGGCGAGCCCGGAGACGGTGTCGCGGATTTTCCCTTTGCGAGAGAACTTGTTTGATGTGGTGATATTTGATGAAGCCTCGCAGATGCCAGTTGAGTTGGCGGTGCCTTCGCTCTATCGGGCACGGCGAGCAGTGATCAGCGGTGACGAAAAACAGCTTCCACCGACTAACTTTTTTCGCTCCAGTTTTGACGATGCCGACGAGGATGATGCTGATGAAGCGATGATCGAAAGCGGGATCTTTTTTGATGCTGACTTGGATGAAGAAACTCGTCAGCGACTGGCTAGTAAGGCGACTCGCAGGGAAGTGAAAGATTGCTCGGATTTGTTGCAGTTGGCTAAGGATGAAATGCCGAACAGTTTGCTTTCCATTCACTACCGTTCGCGTTGGAGGCATTTGATCGCTTTTTCGAATCACGCTTTTTATGAAGGACGGCTCAGTATCCCGGTGCATCACCCGGATGGACGGATCAGGGAACATCAACCGCTTGAGCTGCGTCAGGTGAACGGCTTGTATGAAAATCAGACCAATCAGGGTGAAGCAGAAGCGGTTATTGATTTTCTGGCGGAACATTGGTCTCAGCCGAATCCTCCCAGCGTGGGCATTGTGACCTTTAATATGAAACAGGCTGAACTGATTCAGGATGAAATCGAGGCGCGAATGGAAACGGATGAAGTGTTTCGGCGGAACTGTGAGTGTGAGAACAGTCGATCTCAGTTGGATGCTTATTTTGTGCGTAATTTGGAAAATGTGCAAGGTGACGAGCGGGATGTGATCGTATTTTCGACCACCTTTGGTCCGGATGCCAAAGGGCGTTTCATTCGTAACTTTGGCCCAGCGAGTCAGCGCGGCGGGGAAAGGCGGCTTAATGTGGCGGTTACCCGTAGTCGTGAGAAGATGATTATTTTCACCTCGATGCCGATTGCTGATGTGGCGGAGGGTTTTCCCGGGGAGGGAGAGAGTCCACGAGAGGTGTTGAAAGCTTACCTGTCTTTTGCGCAAAGCGTGTCGCAGGGAGATTTCAAAAATGGCGATGCGATTTTGAATCGAGCTAGGGGACGGCAACAGCGAGTTCATGACCGTTCGGCTTTTGATCAGGCGCCCGAACAACGGGCTTTTGTTCGAGATGTGGTGAAGTTTTTGCGTGAGCAGGGTTTTGCGCCGGAAGCGGGGCTAGATCCTGGCGATGCGTTTCATTTTGATCTCGCTTTGATCAATCCTAAAAACGGGCGTTATGGTTTGGCGATTGAATGTGATCCGCCGTTGCATCGGGATTTGGATTCGGCTCAGGCGCGGGAGATTTGGCGACCGGATACGATGGCGGGAACGATACCAAAAGTGATCAGGCTTTCGTCGCGGGCTTGGTTGGATGATTTGGAGAGTGAGGAAAAACGGCTGTTGAAGGCGGCGAAAGGGTTGCGGTGAATGGGGGGAGGTTTTTAACCACGAAAGACACGAAAGGAAAATATTTTATGGGGGGGAGAAGAATCTTTAACCACGGATAGCACGGATAAGAGAAGAAATAGGATGAGAATGTGGAGAATAAGGTAGGGTGAAGATGTTTTTGATTGTTGGGTTTTGTGAAGTGAGTTTATTTTTTATATGAGTGGTCCGAAAATTATTGATGTGGTGGCAACTAGGCAGGTGGAGCGGGGTAAGATTGCTGTTTTTTGTGCGCGGCTTGAGGTGGTTTTGATGCGGCACCAGAAGCTTGCTGAGCAGAGTGGTTTGAGTTCGGCGGTGGATATGGGCTTGGCTGAGAAGATTAGGAGGGCGGCGGCGGATCAGCAGGCTACGGTTTTTGACTTGATCGCACTGCGTGATCAAGTGGCACCGCAGATAGCTTTTGTGAAAACTGAAACTTCGCGATTGAAAGAAACGGCGATTGAGAATGCGTCGCGTTCAAGTGCAACGGTTTATGCTCTGGATGCCGGTATTAAGCGGGCAATGGGACGAACTGGTGACGCGAGAGTGCGTCAGCAATTGGTCGCAGCTCAAGAGGCAAAGGGAATCAATCAGAAGGCACGTCTGTATGAGGAGGCTTTGGAATTGATGGAGACGCAGGAGGAGGGTGAAGGTAACGCAGCCATCCGTGAATGGCTTGCGCAGTTTGATAGCGGTGAGGAAGGAGCTGCAGCCATGGCTGAATTACCAGAGCGCCACCCTCAGCGCTGGCGTTTGGAGGTCGAGCGTATTCGGGAGGAAGTGGGTTTATTGGAGGGAGCTGCAGTTGATGCGGTGGAGCAGATTCAAGCATCGCTGGCTCGGATTGAAGCGGAAATTGATGAGGAAAAACGGGTGCGGCTGTTGGATGACTTGCGTTACCCTTTGGCTGAACAAGTTCGTCAGGCACGTGAATCGGCGAGACGTGTGGAGCAGGTGGAGGAATGGTTGCAGGCTCTGGCAGTTCACGCTGAGTATCTGGATCTAGCTGAATGGAAAAGGAGGTTTGAGCGGGGGGATGCGGTTCAGGCGGTGGAAGTAGAAGAGGCTATAGAAGAAGCGAATGCTGCTGCCGCTGCCGCTGTAGCTCGTCGCGAGGTGTTGACCGCACTGCAGTCGATCGGTTACGAATTGCGATCCGGTATGGAGACTGCTTTTGTGCGTGATGGCAGGATCGTGGTTCGTAAACCCAATGACGGGGATTACGGGGTGGAGTTGAGCACGCTGCCTCAAGGCGGGGTGAATTTGATTCGCTCTAGGGTAGTGCGACTGCGTGGACAAGAGGCACAGACAGCTGACGAACGTCTGCGTGATAAAGAGCGTGAAGAGTCCTGGTGCAGTGATCGGCAGAGTATTGCGGAGTATTTGGAGGCTTTGGAGATCAAGTCGGAAGTTAAAACTGCGCGCGCTGCGGGCGAAGGGGGCGTGCCTGTGATTAAACCAATAGCTGCGGCCATTGATGAACGAAGGACCATGGTGAGGAAACAAAGGCGAGAGAACTAGAGAGGGCGGATGACTCTCGTCAATAAGCGCACGTGTGTAATTTATTTTAGGAGAGCGTTGGTGGCAATGGTTGAGTCTGCGTGAGTTTCGCTGATAAGCTTTTTTGTCAGACAAGGTAGCTGTCGTAAGTGACAGTGGAAATAATGATGATAAGCAGCGCTCGTGCGAAGCTTACTTATTCTCTGAAGTATTGGGGGCTGCCTTTATTTCGAGATCATCATAGTGTATTCCTCGATCATAGGTCAACAAGCTGACCGCGGATTTGGTTTCGTGTGCTAATCCTTCTGATTGGAACGAGCCGACTTCTTTTTCGTCTATGAATACGAACACTTGGTCAGCTTTAGTGCGAACTACCAAGTCGTGCCATTGATCCTTGCTGTCTTCAAAATCGAGTTCGAAGAACTTTTTCTTGGTTTTCAACATTTCTTTGGTGGCATCGTCTAGCTCTTCGCCTGCTTTTTTCTTGTCAAAAATGTCTTTTCTGAACGCGCCAGTTTTCCCATCAAGGATGGAGCCTTTTGTGGGGGCTATATTGACAAATATTATGTGCCCTGCGTGCACTTCCTTACAGTCGGTATCGGCGAAGCGAACAGTGAAACTTTTGGCGTCAGGGCCGGCAAATTTGAATTTCAGTGATACTTGTAGGTCTCGCCTCCCTTCAAATTTAACGGAGTCCAGCACCACATGCTCTTTGATGTCGATCGTTCTGCCGATCATTACACCGTCCTCAATCACGCTTTCGCCTTTGTAGTGTTTCCACTGTTCGCCAAAGTCTTCGCTGGAGAAGTCATCAGCGAAGACTTGTTCTTTGTAATACAGCTCATCGGTAGTTCCTTTTTTTTGTGCGTCCCATTCTACTATGAAGTCTTGATCTGCTGATGATAATTTATCTAGAGGCATTTCGAAGACTCGACTATTGGCGCGGATTTTAAGTTTGCCGTCATTGAGGTCAAGTAGTTCAGCTTTGATTTTTTTCCCTTCAAGATTGGTCAATTCTCGAAAATCCCTGGCGTTAGCTAAACTGAAGGTGGCAAACAGGGTTAAAGCTGCGAGTGTTGAGCGGTTGAAATTTATTTTCATTATGTTTATTCATGGCATAGAATGACGCGTAGAGCAAGCATAGAGGAGTATATGAAAGTTTAAGTTTCAAGCAATTGGTGACCGCTTACTTGCTGGTGGAGTCTGATCGTAAACTTATGGTAGGCTTCAATTTTTAGTTCGCAAACGTTCGGCTCAAAGCAAGGATTCAAAGATCGTTGGTTTTGCTTTTATGGGAATGAGTGAAATCGTGAAGGAGTGGAACTCGGTAACTGTCGTTGAAGGGGGCGCTAGGCTTGACGCTGAGGTAGCGCTGTGTTCTAGTCCGAGGTGAATCATCACATCCGTATGAATTTTCGTCTATCACATATAGCTAAGCAAAAACTGGGGAGAAGGCGTTTTTTGCAAAATTGCGGGGTGGCGCTTGCGAGCTACCCATTGATGAATGAAGGGAGGGGGGAAGAGCTTGTGCATCTGAGATACAGCTTTCCTTCGCTCAGCGAGCTGCCTGAGGTTTCTTTTCCGGAGGGTAAAAGAGTGCCCTTTGCTTGGCGCGCTTTTGCTGTGCCTGCACCAGGAGGAGATCAGCATCCGGTCATGAAGTGGGAGGGATTACCTCTAGGTAGGGCGGCTCGTTTGCGGTTGACTGTGGCGGTGGATGTGAGGGAGGAATTAGAACTAGAAGTGCGTGTTGCTGGTACTCGCCAGAAGATAGGGCTCTTTGATATCCGGTTTTCACCAGCTTTGCACCCTTTTGAGGTGTTGTTGACGGCTGAGCAAATCGGGCTGGTAGCCAAGGCGGGGATCGAACTGGTGATGACGAAGGGGAGTAAAGCTTTGTGGTTATTTCAAGTAGATAAGGACGCTGCACAAAACGAGGTATTGCAACCTCATTTGTTGTTTGCTGAGAACCCGGATCCGATTAGAGAATTTCATAATAGCTTAGCTTCACCCGCTAGCCTGCAGCCTTATGGTTGGATGGAGGGTTGCGTCTTAGACGGGTTGTTTGATCTCTGGCAGGCGACGGGAGAGAAGCGCTATCAAGAAGCTCTCAGTAGTCATTTAGGGTATTTTTTTGACGAGAAACAAGAGCTGGTGTATGAGGGGTCTCGCAGTCAGGTGAGGGATGGCTTGGTGGATGGTATCGAATCTACTTTACCTAATGCGGTGATCGCTAAGTTGAACCCTGAGCATCCTGTGTTGCAGAAGACGGTTGGGTTTTGGCTACGCAGGCAGCAAGCTGGAGGTCTGATTCAGGATGGCGATATGACATCGGCAGAGGGAGCTTATACGGTGGCTTACCCTCTGATGGTGATCGGCATGAAAAGACGGGATCAAGCTTTGATCGATAAGGCAATCAAGCAAATTCGTTTGCGACAAAGGCGACTGATACATAAAGGGGATTGTTATTTGCGTTATCTGGCAAATGGGGAAAGATCTTTTCGGAATTGGGCAAGGGGAGTGGCTTGGTATTCTTTGGGTTTGGTTAGAACTTTGGACGAATTGAATGGCTCAAGCGAGGTGCCAGATTTGCATGAAGAGTTAAACCGTCTGGCAGAGTGGGTTGCGTCGTATCAGTTGGAGAATGGATTGTGGAGTTGTTTTCTAGATCAGGAGGTGGCAGTGGATACTTCTGGCTCGGCGGGGATTGCGGCGGCTTTGGCGATTGCTGTTAAAAAAGGTTTGTTGCCTAGTAAATACAGTGAGGTCGCTCAAAAAACGATGACAGGTCTTTCTTCCTACTTGACTCCCGACGGTATGCTCTCTGGGGTTGCGCAGAGCAATCGAGGCGGGGCAGCCTTGCAGCAGAGTGATTATCGAGTGATCTCTCAAATGGGAATGGGTTTGATGGCGCAGTTGAGCGCGGCTTTGCATTAAGGTGGAAAGTTCAAAAGGTATGAATAGAGGGCTGTTTAAGTTGCAAGTGGAAAGTGCAGATGGATGGGGATGTTCATTGTTTCGCATTTTTTTCGGGCAATTTATTGGTAATCGGGAGTTTGGTTTATATCATGTCTGGTTCTGCTTTTTTTGTTTCGCTTTCGATGCTGTTGTTGGTGCTGTCGCCTTTGTTTGCGGATGAGGCACGGCAAGAGCAGCGGGTAGCCTTGGTGGTGGAACCTTCCGCTAGAAAAAAACTGGGACTGCGTGCGCTTGATGATCACTGGATTCGTCTCGGTGGGGACTATGCGGGCTGTGAAGGTGCACAGTGGCAGAAGGCGGGTGAGGGGGTAGAATTGATCTATGCGGCGCATCATGATTTTTTGCTTTTCAGGTGGTCGGAGGCGCACGGGTTGAGCGTGTGGAAAGAGGGCACGGCGGAGTTGAGCACGCTGCGCCCGTCTGGTGGAGGTTACTATGCGGTGGAACAAGGAACGCGTAGATTGTTAGCGCTGAGCGATGATCTCAGTGGAGTTGATGTACTAGCGGAGAGTTTTGAGGGTAAACGGCTCAACCGGCCTAATGATTTGCGGGTGAGACCTGGGGCTAAAACGGTGTGGTTCACGGATCCAAATTTTTTGTTCAAACAGCGGCCTGAAGAAAAGCAGCAGTTAGCGGGTCAGTATGTGTTTTGTTATGATCCAGATGAGGTGAGTGGAAAAAATCTAAGGGCTGTGATTCGAGATCTCAAGCTGCCCAATGGGATCGCTTTTAATGAGGATGGTTCGCGCCTTTTCATTGGTGATAGCAAAACCCGAACTCTGTGGATGTATCCGCTCGATGATGTAGGAGAGATACAAGGTGAGGCAAGTGCTTTGGTAGTTTTTGAGCGCGGACTGGATGGCATTTCTCTGGCACCAGACGGACGGCTTTGGGTGGCATTGTCTGATGGGGTAGCGATCCTTTCTCAAGCGGGGGAAAGGGTGGGCTTTTTGCCTTTTGCTGAGCGCTGCACGTCGATGGATTTCATGCAGGATGACGGGGACAACTATTGGGTGGCGGTGACGACCTCGAAGGCGGCGCATGTGGCTCGGTTTAAATTTTTAAAATTAAGCAAAAATAAAAACCAATGAATCCATACGATAAGTCATCCCAATCGCTCAGTCGCCGTCAGTTCGCTCATGGTGGCATGGCTAGCGTTATCGCAGTAGGTGCAGCACCTTTTATGGGGAAAGCGATGGCGCAGAACTCCGGTGAAAAAAAGCTGGGGCTGGCAGTCGTTGGTCTAGGTGGTTACGCTACGCACAATATTGCGCCTGAGCTAAATTCTTGTAACCATGTTCGTTTGGCGGGTGTGGTGACGGGCGATCCTGGAGGCAAAGGCAAGGAGTGGGCGAAAAAATACCAATTCGAAGAAGATGCCATTTATGCTTATGCAAACTTTGATGAAATAGCGGCGGATGATCGGATCGACATGGTGCATATCGCTTTGCCTAATTCCATGCATGCGGAGTATGCGATTCGTGCGGCTAAAGCGGGCAAACATGTGATGGTGGAAAAGCCGATGGCGATCTCTAGTGAGGAGTGTGAGGCGATGATTGCGGCGGCCAAAGAGGCGAAGGTTTTGTTGGGAGTGAACTACCGTCTGCACTGGGAGCCGCATCATTTGAAAGCGATTGATTTGATAAAAGCGGGCGCTTGTGGAGACCTTGCCTGTGGTAACTATGAGTTTTCATGGGGTTACGCTGCTGCGCTGCTGGCTCCGGTGCGTGCCAAAAAGGCCAAGAAGTGGTTGCTCGATCCAAAAATGGCTGGAGGTGGAGCTTTGTTTGATACGGGAGTTTATCCAATTCAGGCAGCGTGTTATTTGACTGGGCGGGAGCCAATTTCGGTGCGTGGACTTCCAAGCACGCGGCACGCAGATATTTTCCCTACTGGGATTGAGGAGACGATGGCTTATGAACTTGCGTTTGAAGATGGCTTTCAGGCGATTTGCCGAGCGAGTTACAGTCATAATTTTCAACAATGTCTCAGCCTGGGAACAAAAGGCCGCGTGGAAGTGGGTGATTTGACCAAGACCTTTACTCAGTCACGTGGCGGCAAAGTTTCGCCCAAGCATGTTTATCGCTACGGCAAAGACATCGTATGTGAGGATACGCTACAACAAGCCGTTCTATTGGATGCTTTCGCGATGGCGATCACCAAAGGCGACGGGGCATTCAAGACGCCGGGTGAAATGGGGTGGCGGGATATTCGTATTGTAGAAAAAATCTATGAATCTGCAGCCATCGGCGGCGCAAGTGTGGCATTGAGGTGATTGTTAGGCTATTTTTAAGAGATGCAATACCAAATAGAAGAGAAGTCATGGCAAGGTAATAAGCTTAATCCTAGAGAGATGAATCGACGGATATTTATACGAGGAAGCCTAGCAGGTGCGGGAGCATTGGCGCTCTCGAGCGCCTCGCTCTCTCAATCATGGGGAGCTGATCTGAAGCATAAAAAAGCCCGACGAGTTTTGATCGATACGGATGCCAACAATGAAATGGATGATCAATACGCTATTGTTCGAGCTTTGATCGCACCAGAGTTGAAGGTCGAGGCGATAACATCTGCGGGTTATCATGATCGTAAACAGGGAGCGCAACGAAGTCTGGATGAACTGAATAGAGTGCTTGAACTGATGGGGCTGACGGGGGAGATTCCCGTAGCATTGGGCAGTCCGGGACCGATGAAGGATAAGTTAAGTCCTCTGACGAGTGCTGCTAGTCAGATGATCATTGATCATGCGATGCGTGATGACCCTGATCCACTGTATGTTGAACGCTCGGTGATTAAGGAGCGCTTGAGCCGTCAGGGGGCGGTTTATGATTACCTGGTATCGCTCTGGGAGACTGAGCGGTTCAAAGCTCATAAGGGTAAGATTCTGTGGGATCTTGCATTAATCCACGCTATGATCGATCCTGCGCTTGGACAGCGAGTCACCGTGCCAGCACCTCGGGTGCTGGATGATGGGAATACTGAGGATTTTACCAGCAATTCTCGCCAAGTAGAGGTATATGCTAACATTGATGCTGATGAGATTTATAAGAGTTTTTGGGCAGCGGTGAAGCTTCACAAAGAACAGGCGAAGCGATGATGAATGCAGAAAAAGGTGAGGAGCTATTTGTTCAGTTGTTTGCTCGCAATGAACGTCATTTGCGAGCTTTTATTCGTTCGATGGGATTAGATTGGATGGCGGTGGATGACGTGGTGCAGACGGTGAGTCTGATCATGTGGCGCAAGTGGGAGCAGTTTGATCCAGAAACGAGTTTTATGTCATGGGGGCGCGTGATTGCCCGGTTTGAGGTGCTCAAGTACCGGCGCAGCATGGCGCGAGACCGGCATGTGTTTCATGCCGACCTGATGGACTTGCTCGCTGGGGCGGCACTTGAGTTGGAAGAGCGCAGTGGGGCCGAGCATTATCGAGAGAGTCTGGAAATTTGCTTAGAGCAATTGCCTGAAAAGTCATCGGGCTTGATTAAAGCCGCGTATTTTTCAGATAGAAGTATCAAGGAAGCTGCTCAGGTGGTGGGCAAATCGGCAACGGCTTTTTACAAGGCGCTAGATCGTATTCGTCGGCAGTTGCAGATCTGCATCGAGAGGCGTCTTGAACTGGAAGAGGGAAAGAGCTGAGGTGTTTTTTCTTTTGAGAAGATTTTTGTTGGGGAATTTACTGATGGTCGGGAGTTTAGTATATGATGAAGGATGATTCGGACAGACTTAGGGGATTGATACAAGCGCACTTGGATCAATGTCTCAGTGATTCGGAATTTGAAGAGTTGTATATGGAGCTAGAGGCTTCACCTTCGGCGAGGAATGATTATGCAGAGCTGGTTCGTTTGGATGCGGGGCTGAAAGACTCTCTGGATGGCGGTGATGCGGCAGGGGCACGGCATGACCTGTCTGCGGTGCTGGTGCCTTTCCAGCCGCGCCAATCGATGCGGTGGGTATGGGCTATGGCTGCGGTGGTGGCGGTCTCGTTGGCAGCAACGTTGTTGTTGAGGCAAGTGGGGGAAGCTCCTGTTTTGAGCCAAAGTGAGCATCGTCAAGAGGCTACTAGGGGTATTGCGGTGATCACGGCGCAGGCGGGTGCAAAATGGGGGGAGTTAGGTGCATCTCGCTTGGGGCTAGGAGTTGCGCTGGAACCTGGCAGAGTGATATTGCAGCAGGGAATGGCTCAAATTGATTTTTTTGGTGGCGCGTCTATCAGTTTGTCTGGACCTGCTGAGCTTGAGTTGATCAGCCGCGACGCGGCTATTCTGCATAGCGGTTCACTCAAAGCCGATGTGCCGCCAGCTGCTCGAGGATTCGAGATTCGTGCCGCTGATGTGGTATTGGAGGATTTGGGCACCAGTTTTGGCTTAGCAATGAATAATAAAGGCCAAGGGCGGATGCAGGTCTTCGATGGCGAGGTGCGGGTATTGGCAAAAGATGCTGAGCCGCTATTGTTAGAACAGGGAGAATCGGTACAATTAACAGCAGGAAAAGCCTTGCGACAAAATAAGGGTGAGGCTGGAGGGAGAACTGATTTCCCTGATATCATGAGCATCATTGCTGAGTCGGGGGGGCGTGAAGAAACTCGTTATGCGGCTTGGAAGGAGTGGAGCTTGGATTTTCGTCGTGATCCTAGGTTACTTGCCTATTATGACTTTGAAGATTTGACCACGGCTACACGTCGTTTGAGGAATCAAGCTCTTCATGGCGACGGAACTGAACTGGATGGCGGTATTGTAGGTGCTAGAGTTGAACTGGGGCGGTGGGGTGAAAAGAGGGCATTGGATTTCCGCCAGGAAGGGGATCGGGTGCGCTTCCAGATTGCAGGAGAGTTCAAGGCTATTTCCATCTATGCGTGGGTTCGCATCGATGCCCTAGATAGACAACTCAACTCGTTATTCTTGACGGATCATTTTGATGAAAATGAGATTCACTGGCAGTTGTCTAGGCGAGGAGAGCTTCTTTTTTCTAGTAGTCCGAAGGGGGCTGAAAATTTAAAAACACACAATCGACAATTTTATTCTGATGTTTTCTGGGACGCTTCGCTCAGCGGTAAGTGGTTTTTGCTCGCCACCACGATTGAGAGTGGCACAGGGAAGGTCGAGCATTACGTTGATGGTAAGCTGGTGAGCACCAGCCGCGGCACTAATATGGGTAAACCTCTCTCAAGCATGAGGATTGGAAAAGCTGATCTTGGGAATTGGAGCGATCCGATTCAACCCTACTCGATGATCCGCACGCTGAATGGGAGGATCGATGAGTTCGCTATTTTTTCTGCCGTGCTCTCTGCAGCAGAGATTGCGGATATTTACGAAATGGGACGCCCTTGAGGTGATGCTTGTAAGCTATTGATTTCACAAAACAATAAAAAATGGACTCAAAATTTAAACGTCGTGCTTTTTTAGGTAGTAGAAATATTTTTGTCCAAAAATAGCAGAGACGCACCTTGTTCTTATGAATGAGCACAAATATTTTGCCAATATGCGATATAAGAAACAGCTGATGCTTTCGGTTCTCCTGTGGTCAGGCTGGATTTTATCAGTAGGTGCTGCAGATCAAACAAAAATGCAACTGAAGCTCGGCGAGGAATCCTCTGAATTAAACTGGCAAGTGAAAGTGCTTGAGGAATCTATAATAAACCTTCAGAAAAAATATCCAGATTCCTACAAGGGAGAACATTACTTCAGGCGGTTGAACAAACTTAAAAGGGACGTGCAAGCAGGATACAGCTTTGCGAGGAAAGATCTGGATGAGTTAAAAAAACAGGCGCTGCTTGCCCACCCAATGCTTAAAGATTGCACTATTCTCGGCATCAAGATGGCATTGAATAGGCAAATTCCGAAGAGCCAACAGAGCTTTGATTCCATGATGAGCACTATAGGTCTGCCTGCCCCCCACCTTTCCATTGGAAGTGTCTCCAAAAGGGCTCTTGCCGGTGAGATTGTGAAGCTGACTTCTATCAGGTCTGAGGTGCAGGAAGAGTCAATCGTCAAACCCGAAAAGGGCGAGCCGATTGCCGGGCTGGATTTAAACTGGAATGGCGAGCGACTGCTCTTTGCTAGACGAGCCAATGATTCGTGGAAGATATATGAAGTCAATGTGAACGGTTTAAAGAAAATTGTCTGCATTGTCAGTGGTTATCATGACGGCAATCGCTGTGGCTATCTTGGCATTCTTGATCCATCAAAAGGCGACCGCGGCGACGCCCCTCTTGTTCAGATAATTACCGGCACTCCGCTGGGTCCCAAGAACATTATTGAGGATAAACTGACCCAATCTGTTTTGCCCCTGTTTACGGACCCGTGTCCTGTCGATGATGAATATTTTTTGGTGAGCGTATTAACAGAGGAGCATTCTTATGAGTTTGGGATATATCTGGTTGACGTATTCGGCAATTTTGCCCTTATCAGGAATGCTGACGGTTTTGCGTATCTCAAGCCAACTCTTTTGAGAAAGCGTGAAACTCCGAGGGTTATTCCGAGCCAGGTTGATCTGGAAAAAGATGATGCGACTGTCTATATTCAGGATGTTTATGTTGGTCCCGGTCTCAAGGGTGTGAAGAGAGGCGTTATTGAGAAAGTCCGCGTGGTCGGCTATGATTACGGCTACCCTACGCTTGCAGGGGTGGACAAAATCGGGATGACCGGCCCTTGGGATGTGATGCAGATGATCGGGGAAGCGAAGGTGCATGAAGATGGTTCCGCCTATTTCAAGATCCCTGCCGATACTCCCGTTACCTTTCAGTTGATCGATAAAGAAGGCCGGGCCGTGCAGCTCATGCGCACCTGGGCGACGGCTATGCCCGGTGAGCGAATGTCCTGCGTGGGGTGTCATGCTGATGGCAGCATCGCAGCTTCGGGAAGACCTACCTTGGCTCTACAGGGTGAACCTCAAGATCTGGACGAATGGTATGGTTCTATGCGGGGTTTCGATTTTGCCCGTGAAATTCAACCCGTTCTGAATAAGAACTGCGTCAGTTGTCACGACGGCGGTAATGACAGCCTCGATCTGAGACCGAAAGCACAAGTGCCGGATTACGTCGGCTCGGTTCTCTCTTATTCCGGTTTTAGGCGCTTGAATGATAAATACAAAAAGCTCTTCGACGGCAAATCTATGGTGGCTTATACCCCGGCTTACGAATCTCTGATTCCCTACATACGCAGGGTGGGAGTGGGAGATGATGTTTCTTTCCTTGTTCCTGGTGAATATATGGCGAACACTAGTCCACTTATTCAAATCCTAAAAAAAGGACATCATGGTCTCGTATTAAGTGCAGAGGACTTTGAGCGATTCTATGCATGGATCGATCTCAACGGACCCAGTCACGGTACCTGGAAAGATGTCTATGGAGTAACCCCCGCAGATGGCATGTACGAATTGAGGCGGAAATACAAGAATCTCTATGGCAGCAAACAAGTGAATCTGGATGCCCCGGTGAAAATAGCTTACGACGAGACTCCCGCAAAGGTGAAGCCGGTAGAAAAAATTCCCCAGGTGAAAGTGAAGGGCTGGCCCTTTGATGCTTCCAGGCTGAAATTGAAAACTAAGGAACTGAAGATAGGTGATGGGGAAACGATTACTTTCAAACAGTTGCCGACTTCCGCATTTGTTATGGGGGATGCAAAAGGGCTTCAAGACGAAGTCCCTCTTGCCAAAGTGGATATCAAAAAGACCTTCTGGATGTCGCAAACGGAGATAAGCAATGCGCAATTCAGAATTTTCAAATTGGAACACAACAGCCGCTACTATGGCAAGCGTCATATTGAGCGCTCGGACAATCAGGGCATCCCGCTGGACGGTGATGATCAACCCGCCTTAAGAGTGTCGTGGAATGACGCGATGGAATTTTGCAAATGGTTGTCCGCGAAAACAGGCAGAAAAATTAACTTGCCGACTGAAGCTCAGTGGGAATTTGCTTGTCGTGCCGGTTCTGATAAAGCATTTTCATTTGGAGATCTTGACGAGGATTATTCGGAGTTCGCCAATGTTGCCGATAAAACCTTTGCGACCGCCGGTCTTACCGGAAAAAGTAAGCGTGGCCTCTTTGAAATCGCGTCTGATCTCGAATGTCTGATCTCGGAAGGGGTTGATCTTGCAGACAGAAAATTTGATGATAAGAAGATCGTCACTGCCGAGATCAATCAGTATAAGCCGAATGCATTTGGTCTGAAAAATATGCACGGAAATGTGGCGGAATGGACCCGATCGCTCTATAAATCCTACCCTTATGATGCGGATGATGGTCGCAATGACGAACATACCGCGGGAGACCGAGTGGTGCGAGGCGGCTCCTTTTTTGACCCGCCTAAGCGTAGCCGCTCTGCTTTTCGCTTGGCTTATCCTTCCTGGCAGAAAAATCACAATGTGGGATTCAGAATTATTATTGAAGGAGGTGTTCCGCAGCCGCTGAAGAGCCCAAAATAAAGGGGTTTGAAAATTCGCCCAGTATGTAAATCCGCCAACCGTCATAAAAAATATCGTGTAGTGATAGATTTGATGTATTATCCAAAAGGTTCCCTAATGGAAGTGTGTTTATGAGAATTATTTATATCTGTTTTGTTGGTTTTTTTCTATTCTGTCAGTCTGCTCAGGCGGATCCGATCAAAGCAATGTCGTTCAACATTCGCAACGGCATGGTTAATGATGGTGCGAACCATTGGGACAAAAGAAAGGCTATGCTTTTTGAGGTGATTAGGAAATATTCACCAGATGTTCTTGGCTTGCAGGAGGCGTGGGACTTTCAAATAGAGCAAATGCTTGCGGCTCTGCCGGAGTATGAGGTGGTCGGTTATGGAAGTGAAGGCAAGGGGGTAAAGGCTGGTTCCAGCCGTGTTTTCTACAAAAAAAGTAAGTTTGATATACAAGAGGTCAAAACTTTTTGGTTGTCGGACACACCAGATGTTCCATCCGCTTCTTGGGGAAATAGCTACAAACGGGCTTGCACTCAGCTTAAATTAACCAACAAACAAAACCGACAGAGCTTTTATGTTTATAATACCCATTTTGATCATCAGTCTCAGCAGTCAAGGCTGAAGTCAGCCAAGTTTATGATTGAAACGATGGCAGCTAGGCGATCAGCCGATCCGGTGATTTTTATGGGCGATTTAAACGCAGGAATATCATCCCCCGAAATAAAACACCTACAAGAGAATGCGCAATTAACCCTGGTGGACACCCATTTTGTCGTGCACCCCAAAGACAAAAATATAGGAACGTTCACCGCTTTTCAATTTGGTCAATTTAAGGAGAAAATCGATTATATTTTTGTAGAAAAAGGTAAGGCAAAAGTCTCGAAATCTATCATCATCCGCGACTCCACCAATGAGCGCTACCCTTCAGATCATTTCCCCATATATACCGAAATCTCTTTCTGATTTCATTCACTAAAGCAAGTGCTCAAGAACTTAAACTGAAATATAGAAAATACTTACTCATGAAAAAACACCCTAATGCTATAGCCGCTTTGTTATTATTGGCGCTCACTGCGCTTACTCCAGCTCTTAGTCTTGCTGCTAATAAAACAGAAAAGGTATGGCCCGATCGTTTGCGCGGATTCACTGTGGGCATACCGATGGCTCATTTGGAAACAGCGGAGCCTTACAAAAGGATGCGCGCTTGGCATGCCAACGTCATGACGATTAATCTCACCTACGATGCCAATGCAAAAATAACCAAAGAGGCGGCAGTTCTGTGCCCGCCAGTTCCAGACCATTTGCAACCGTATCGAGGGATGCTTCACCGTGTTGATAAAATAGTTACTCTTGCAAAAGAGCATGGTATTTATCTGGTTTTCGGGGTAGATCATGCGCTGGGTAATGACGCTATCAACGTGGCTAATGACTTACCTCCTGAAGAAAATCTTATTCAAGAGCAGGCATACATTCGCAACGCGATCAGTCTCAATGTCTATCTGGCTGAACGCTACAAAGATGAAATCATTGTTTTGGCTTACAACTTTATTACCGAGCCTCATACGCGTTGGATTGCGGAACATTGGGAGACGAAGGTTATTCCTGATTTTGTGAAAGCTATTCGTGAGGTAGATAATAATACCTACCTGATTTTCTCGGGAGGTTTGTGGGGAGACCCATCTTTTGCGAGCAAGAGGAAGACGGGAAGCGTAACGACTCCCGTAACTGATCCTGCAAACAAAACCATTTATGGTTGGCACGATTATGCTCCTCACAACTACACCCATCAGGGGCTCGGTAAACGTCCATCTGGTCTGGTGTATCCAGGAAAGTTAAAGATGTTCAACTCCAGTAAATCAAAGGACTGGGGGCGTGCTGAATTTATCAATTACATGCAACCTGCGCTCGATTTCATGAAAAAATATGATGTCAAAATGTTCGTCGGTGAATTTGGCGTAGTGCGTTGGGCTGAAGGCGCGGATCAATGGTTTGATGATAAAATATCGGTGTTCGAGGAATACGGAATCAGCTGGTCTTGCCATAATTATGCAGGTTCATGGGATGGGTGGAATGTGACCATAGCCAGTGATGATCCAAGAAGAGCGGTAGCAGATGGGCACGTCGATACTCCGCAGCTCAAGGTGATCACAAAATACATGAAACGTAATGTTATTAAGCCTAATGCTGATAAAAACAAAGCGGAGAACATCAATAAGGTGGCGACAACGCCAGGCTTGGTGGCATTTTGGGATTTTTCGCATGAAGAGGGTGAAAGCTGGGGGTCCTACTTCGACCCCAAGGTGGTGGAGCGCTCTTTTCCGGTAAAGCTCAAGCGCATTGGTGATCCCAAATCATACACCGCAGAGAGCTGGGCTTATCAGGATGAGAAGTCGAAGTTGATGACGGATCAAAGCGGCCCCTTTGGCAAGGGGGTTCGCTTTAATAAAGGTTATATCTATGCTGGCGTCGATAGAAAAGAGTTCGATGGAACACCTCTGAATATGCACGGAAAAACTCCCTTTACGATGATCGCTTGGTGCAAATATATTCCAGGTGCCAAGCGTCACATGGTGGCGGGTATTTGGGATGAAGGGGGCTGGTCTCGTTATGAAGGTCGCCGTCAGATAGCTCTTTTTGGAGGCATGTTTAATCGAAAGGGGATCGTTGTTCATATTTCGGCGACAGGAGCCGCTAGTCACCCGCAGTCCAATCATAAGTATGCCGCAACCGCTAGAATAGCGGCTATTGATGGCCAAGCATTTGAAGATGGTCAATGGGTTGCTATGGCAACTTGTTATGATCCTGAGAAAGGAGAGCTTTCGGCTTATCTGAACGGGAAAATGACACAGGCTTCCGCTGATTTCAAAGAATACATATCGGAGGAAGTTTTTCCGCATAAGAAAAAGCAGTCTTTTAATCCTTATTCTTTTAATTACCCGATTTATTCGCCGCATGCTTTTGTGATAAAATACAATGGATATAATTTTAAAGATGACGGAATTGGCGAGCACCGTATCTCTGTGGATTTGGATGCTTTGACTTTGATCTACGAGCAGGAGAAGCGGCTGCCCAAGGAAAAATCTTTCCGCATATTGTTTGATGTGATTCGCGATGATAAAAGCTTGTTAGGCGATGCGATGGAAATAAAAGGTGAGCATCAGTTGCAGACGAAGATTCCACTGTCGGTGAAAATTCAGAATGGCGACATCATTGTGACGAGCTTGGAGCAAGAGCAACAAGGGCAATGGAAACAGGTCGGCACGGTTGTGAAAAGAACGATTAGCGAAGGTGCTCCCTTTACTTTCGGTCGAGCTTTGGGGCTTGGATCCGACGATTTGAAAGGGGCGAAGTGGGGAGAGATGGGTAAGGGAGCCGATAGTATGGAATATGGATCAAAAATCTACATCGATGGAGTGGCGGTGTTCAACCGGGTGCTTACGGAGGGGGAGTTGAAGAATCTGAGCTTCGGCCTGGGAGAGTAGCGTAGGGATTACGGGTTTTTCTTCCAGTTATGTCGAACGATATCTAAGATGGGTCGTGACTGCGGGATATTGATGTCGAAATACCTGTGAGGGGAACATTGAGTCGCGCCAACGATACGCGCTGAAGGCTCCGGGTTTGCGCACCAACCACTTGAAAGTTCACATTGGGATTATGTCCAGAGCGAACCTGATCCCCGTGAGGTTGCTTACATTTCTATTGGTTTGGATGGAGCCTGCATGTTTTTCTGTGAGCAGGGTTACCGTCAAGCCATGGTAGGAAC
>JAKISY010000040.1 GCA_021648365.1 Verrucomicrobiales bacterium | reverse complement strand
TCCGATAATGCCGAATTTCATAGGTTTCATGGTATGGGTTAGGTTGGGTGAGTTTTGCGCTGTGCTGCATTTTGTGAAAGAGGGGAGGTTAACCGCAGATTTCGCAGATGAACGCAGATGAAGAAAGTGTGAAATTATAAAACAATTTAATAAAATCAGTTTTTGGCGATGAGTTGGGCGTCGGCTTTGGCTTTTCGTTCTTTTGATAAAAACCCTGAGATACCGACGAAAAGCAATACAACAAGGATGCCTACTCCTATTTTCCCCATCGGGATGCCATTGAAACTTTTGTTCCAGATACCCCAAATTGAAGCGAAAGTTGCGATGCTGGTGGCAAATCCCATTAAGATATTCCATTTAATACGGCGTGCTCCGGTTGGCATGGCGTCGCCGAGCATTGAACGGGAATTCATCATCAAGAAAAAGGATACGTAAGCAATTGGAAGCATAGCTCCACCGAGGACGGAGGTTGGCGTTGCAAGAGCGGCCGCTGCGCCAGCCCAAATAACCGGTCCAAATATACCTATGACTCCAGGGATCAAGCTGCCTACCCTATGCATTTTACCTTCAGGTGCTACCCCAAACATCTCACAAACAGCAAAGCCGTTGATTAACATGAGCATGATGATTGTCGATAGTGCCATTCCGAGAACCCCTATGCCAAAGACTGTTTGAGCGATGGTTTGACCAGTGAGGGGAGCGAGGGTGTCAGCTAGGCGCAGGTTGCCTCGTTCGGCAATCATCGCAGCAAGTTTGCGATCAGATAGCGGTAAACTAGAGCGGAAAGCGGCAATTTGTGTCTCGGCGGTTTTTTCAGCTTCACTACCTTTTGTTGCTTTATTTGCAATTGATTGGAGTTTGTCAAATTCGGTATTTGCTGATGGGTCTGCGGCGATACGTGCATCCAAATATTTGTTATAGGAGCCTACGCTTTTTCCCTTTCCTGATTCAACGGCTTTGAAAACGTCTTCTGATTTACCGTGAAACTGAGAAGCGGAGGCGATGACGACGCAAGCTGTGGCGATCACAAAAGGAATGATCAGCCCGAGAGATAAATCAAAAATAGCCAAGCCTCGGTGAGCTTTGCCCCAGCCTTTTTTTAGCATCGAATAGGGCAGTAGGAATGTCATATTGATTCCAACTGCGGTAGCGAAAGCTGTTATGATTTTACCTCGCTGCACCTCAGCAATTGTCTTTGACCAGTATTCAGAATAATCACCAGATGCTTCAATAGCTCCCGAAAGAGATGGCGCTGGAGAGAATAGGAGAGACAAATCAGGGATTAACCCACGAAAAATCTTGCCCCATTCAAGCCCCCCCTTAACTGACATAACAGCAACTACACCGAAAAAAGACAGCACTACGATGCCCACCAATATCTTTAGAGTTAACTCAAACAACTTAATGCCTTTACTGCCAGAGTTGTAGGACCAGACTACGGCGGTGCCAATGATAAAGAGGATCACAGGAATAATGATTTTCCCAGCATCTGTATCGAGCGCAGGGATAAGGTTTTTTTGAATGGCTGCCGTCCCAAGCGCAAATTGAGGAAGACACCAAACAATGTTGGCTAAAATAGTTGCGATTAGCCATCCCCAAGCTAGAGCTGGACTAATATGGTGTTTAATGGCGCCGAACGGTTTTTTGCCAATTGATAGTGTCACGTAGGAAATTGCGCTGAGCATGATGACTCCGAGGATCATAGCAAAAGGTTGCAACCACATCATATTGTAACCCATGACTACTCCCAAGTAGAGAGATCCGGCTAGCGACCCCCCACCTAGTGTAATAGCGCCTTGTAGCCAACCTGGCCCGCTTTTACTAGCATAGTATCTGAGACGTTGCGGGAAGGGCTTTTGGTTGAGCGCTTCGAGTTCGGCGATTTCTTGTTTGAGGGAGTCGTTGTTTTCCATTTTTATAAAGGGATGGGTATCAAAATGTGAATCGGATTGTAAGGGATGTGTCTCAATTGACAAGGGACAATTGACAAGGAACAATGGAAGCTGTGGCGAGGTTCTGGCTCTGCGTAATTAGGATTAGAGAAAATATGAGCATTTCCGTGATTATTCCAACGCTGAATGAAGCGGAGAATCTAGCAGCTGTGCTGGAGGCCTTGGCTTGGAGAAAAGGGGATGGGAACGAAGTAATCGTGGTGGATGGGGGCAGCGGTGATGGCACCCAGGAGATTGCTAAAAAAGAAGGGGCGCAGGTGTTGGCGTGTGTGGCGGCGGGGCGGGCGATGCAGATGAATCGCGGAACGGAAGCGGCGCTGGGGGAGATTTTGTTTTTCCTGCACGGAGATACGCTGGTGCCGGATGGCGCCTTGGATTTGATTGCTGAGCTTTGCTCTGATGCACAAGTGGTGGGTGGTGGTTTTTTGCGTCAGTTTGATAGCGATTCGCGCTGGTTAGACTGGACCTGCCGTTTGGCGGATTGGCGCAGTGAGAACTGGGGGGTGTTTTTGGGAGATCAGGGGATTTTTGTCAGGCGTGCGGTATTTGATCAAATAGGGGGCTTCGATGAAAATTTGTCGTGCTGTGAGGATCTGCGCTTTTCGATGCAGTTGCGGGAACGTGGCGAGGTAGTGGCTTTGCGCCCGGCGGTGCTCAGTTCAGCAAGGCGTTTTGATAAATGGGGACCCTTGCGAACGACTTTGCGAGATGCTTGCTTGGCGGCGAGGGCGCTGGTGAAAAGGTAGGGAGGGATCACACTATACAAAAAAAAGAAAATATATCAGGAACCTCCACTCGGGGATGGAGCGTTGGGTTCGCGATTCTGGGTGCTCAACATGAAAGTCGAACAAACGAGACCATCCAAGGTAGCGCGGTTTATACAACGCTAATGGGCATTGTGTGGTTTTTATCTTGAATTTAGGCATAACAACTGTTCTTATGAGCAGTTGTTAAGCCGTCCGTTTATCGACCTCGTCGTCCGCGTGCTTCTCCTCTTTGGCAGATTGTCCATAAAGAGTGGAGAAACTTCAAAGAGCAGTATGAATTTGCTTATCGTAAGATTCATGGCTCCTTGCGTCACGATGCGATCACAGTGGTGGATCAATTCTATCGCTGCGGAGATCTCTCCGCAGGCTTCACATTTACGGGTGTTGCGGGATTTGAAAGCAGATGTGATACCAGTAACCACTGGAAAAGGAGGTCTTGAAATCGAAGGGTTCAATATGATTTCCGCTCATTTATTGAGCTATTTGCCAATTTCGAGTTGGTCTAGCGTATACGATATGATATCCCAACCAGGATTATCAAGACTTACGCTCTGCAAATCTATCAATGCAGGGTCTCCCAATAAATAAGGATGCAGAGAGTAAATTGGCAAAAATGCAACCTTCCTTGAAATGGCGGCAATAACTAGATCCTCATCTAAATTTGGGGACTTATAGATTAATAGGGGCTTATTCCCTGTAAAAGTATAGGGGCATTCTGGACGATGCCAACCTGCTTGAGTTTTAGGGTTACGAAAAAACGTGTAAGATTTCTCCATATTTGAAAAATAGATTTCCCCTTTAATGAATTTTTCCACTTCTAGCGGCCACCTCAACTTAGATGCTGAATGAATGCTGCCTCCAAGCTTATCAAGTATAAATTCAGGTGGCTTGGTTTTACCTCCAACCCAGATAACCTTCCCTCCAGCACGTATATACTTTGATAATTTTTCACTGATTACTGGGCTCCTAATAGAGTGGTAGCTTTGGTAATTAGCTGCGATAACTATTATCACCGGTATTTTTTTTGGACTAAGTTTAAACTTATCCGTAGTCGCAATTTTTCTTACATCGATAGTGCAATACTCGCGCCGCTCTTTTTTTAAACGCTCACACAGTGCAGCCGCCACATATCGCGAAGAAAAACCAAGTGCAGCCTCGTTCATACGCCAGGTGGGCTCCAACACCACTCCAATACCTTTGTAGTCCTCAGTTAAGATGTTTTTAAAAAGACTGTCATTTTTGATGTTTGCCGTTTGCACCGCCTCAGTCATAAGCTCCTTATGCTCTTGCTTAATTTTTTCAGTCCACTCTGGAGCGGTTTTCGCCGTTTTCAAACGGACAGCAAACTTCGCATCACGTATCGTCCGAACCGTCGCCCAAGCGGCTATTTCACTCATCGAACCATAGAGCTTCTTTCTACTCTTTTGATCGGAAGATGCATTAAAGGCGGCTGAGAGAATATCCGAGCCTCTCGCAACAGTATATCTCGCACCCGCGTGGCCATACATCATGATCTGTAGTAATGCTTCATCGATCGATTCATGCTTTTGGGTAGCTGACAAAAATTGTTTGACGGTACTTTCATAAATTGATTTGCCACGCTTTGAATTAGCGGTCCAGTGCAAATCGAGTGAAGGCATTAAGTCTTTCATCGCTTTTGCATGTGGCGGCGGCAGCTCCTTCCAATCATACGTTGCGATATGAATCAACGGGTCATGATTGCAAGCAGACATATCTCCTGAACTATGACCAAGGCAAGCCAGCCAAAAAAACGCGCGCTCAAACTCATCATTTCGGATAGCTCGACAAAGCAAAATAAAACAAAAGGCTCGACCTTTGTCTGAGTGTAAATCATAACGTTTTGCTATTTTATTTACTTTCAAATATAGCAGAGCCTCTTCACCAATAATTTCAACGTCAAACGGTTTAAAGCTATCTGGATAGTGGCTATATTCTTTTATTGTTTTTTCTTTTATTTTGGAAGTCAATTCCGTCTTAAGCTGCGCAGGCAGATGTTTTAGGATTTCTTCTGTTTGATCGTCATGACCTGGACCCCACGCGAATACGTTAGCCCCCCCTAACAGTAAAGTTATGATTATGATGAATTTGTGCATATTTTTTCAACTCTCTAATACTTTTCCATTTGTCGTTCAAAGCACTTCACAGAACTACCTACCCTCAATGGGATCAAGCGTTCCAAGGGGCACGCCTCTTATAATAACGAAATTACCTGAAGAATGAAAGCTGATTTTAGATACCTTAACCTAACAAGGCGTAGCCAGCGACATAAACCGTATTCTTCGAGCCCTTCGACGTTGTTTTAAGTCAACGGTGTCGAAAACTTTTTGGACTTTGACGCGCTAGAACAGGTTCAGGTGAGCGTGGGACGCTGCTTACTAGGTCGCAATCGCATAGATATAGTTTTTAGGGGAAGTTTTTAGGGGAGGTTCCCCAAGTAGAATAAAAGTTGTCTTTGATGCAGAACCTGATAGGATGGGGGAATCACAAACAGAAAGGAAATCGATTATGAGGAAAATACGGGAGTTTTTATTGGGGCCGGAGGGGCAGAACAACTATTATCATGTGGTGAGCCGGACGACTGGGCGGGATATCTTGTTTGGTGACGATGAGAAGGAGGTTTTTCGGATTTTGATGCTCAAGCAGTTGAAGTTCTCAGGACTGCGGGCGCTGGCGTGGTGCTTTCTGGGAAACCATTTCCATTTGTTGTTGGAGGTGCCGGATAAGGAGATGGCGATGCGCGGGTGGTCGCGAGAGGATTATTTGCAAAGGCTTAGTGTTTTTAAGAGCGAGTGGACGACGAAGCAGGCTCTCGATGAGGTTGAGCGCTGCCGGGAGATGGGGGCTGAAACTCGCTTGAATGAAATCGCAGAATCAGTGAAGGGGCGCTTGTTTGATCTGTCGATGTTCATGAAGGAATTGAAACTAAAAATGACTTTGGCCTATAACAAAAAACATGGGCGATGCGGAACTCTGTGGGAGGGACCGTTTAAGAGTGTGCTGTTACAGGGGCCTGATTGTGAACGGGGCGAAAGCAGTGATGCGCTGCGCATGGTGGCGGCATACATCGATCTGAACCCGATCCGCGCGGGGCTGGCGCAGGAGCCGGAGGGCTACAGGTGGTGTTCGTATGCGGCTGCCGTGGCTGGCAATCGCGGAGCTCGACAAGGGTTGTGTTATGCGGTGACGGGGCGCAGTCGGGTGGCGTGGAAGAAGGTGGCGCAGGAATATCGCTGTTTGTTGTATGCGAAGGGAGAAGAGGTGGTGGCGGATCAGAGCGTCGACGGTTATGAGAAGGGTAAGGCTGGATTCAGTCAGGAGAAAATCGAAGAAGTGCTGGAGTCGGGCGGACGTTTGCCGGTGGCGGAGGCTTTGAGGTGCCGGGTGAGGTATTTCACCGATGGTGCGGTGTTGGGGAGTCAGCGCTATGTGGACGAATTTTTTGAATGTAAGAGGGATCAGTTCGGAGCGCGGCGGAAGGATGGTGGGCGTAAGATGCGTGGGGCTCAGTGGGGGGAGCTACGGGTGTTGAGGGATTTGAAAGCAGATGTGATACAGTAACCACGGGAAAAGGAGAGCTTGAAATCGAAGATTCCATTATGATTTCCGCTCATTTATCTATGAGTGGAAAAATAGGAGGCTTCGATGAAAATTTGTCGTGTTGTGAAGATTTGCGTTTTTCGGTGAAACTGAAGCAGGAGGGAGAAGTGGCGGCTTTGCGTCCGGCTGTGCTCAGTTCAGCGCTGCGTTTTGATAAGTTTGGTGCCCACTGCGAACAACTCTGAGGGATGCTTGTTTGGCAGCGTGGACGGTGTTGAAAAGGTAGGGAGCTTTCACTCTTCAATGTTTTTGTGAGCTATTGGACGAATGTCGGTGAACTGAGAGCAAAAGCATTATTATAGCGCTTTTGCTTTCCCTGCTTGCAATTACTGAAAAAACGACTCCTTTACCGCCGTTATGTCGACTCCAACAATTACTAGCCCTGATAAGATCAGGAATATCGCGATCATCGCCCACGTTGATCATGGAAAGACCACGCTTGTTGATCAATTGCTCAAGCAGGCAGGTTCCTTCCGGGAAAACCAAGCAGTCGTAGATCGCGCTATGGATTCCATGGATCAGGAGCGTGAACGTGGAATCACGATTAAGGCGAAAAACACTTCGGTTTACTGGAATGGCAATATTGTCAATATCGTCGATACTCCCGGTCACGCCGATTTCGGCGGCGAAGTGGAGCGGGTAATGAAAATGGTCGACGGCGTTATGCTAGTGGTCGATGCCTATGAAGGACCACAGGCTCAAACTCGCTTCGTTTTGAAAAAGGCGCTCGCGGCTGGTTTGTCTCCGATTATTTTTGTGAACAAGATTGATCGTCCCAATGCACGGCCGTTGGAAGTTCATGACATGGTGCTGGAATTATTCCTGGAACTCGACGCTAACGAGGAGCAGTTCAATGCACCGTTTATCTATGGCAGTGCCAGAGATGGTTATGCAGTGAATTCCCCAGATGACGAGCATGTGGACATGGCTCCTATGTTCGACATGATCATGAAGAGTATTCCAGCTCCCGCGGTGGATCAGGATGCTGAATTTCAAATGCTGGTTTCCAATATCGACTGGTCGGATTATGTCGGAAGAATCGCGATTGGAAAAATTCAATCGGGTCGGGTAAACATTGGTGATCAGGTTTTTCGCCTACAGGAGGGAGAGAAGCCACAGCGTGCCAAAATCTCTAAAATTCTTGAATACTCGGCGCTTTCCACTATCGAAGTAGAAGTGGGCGCGGCGGGACAAATTGTTGGATTGGCGGGTTTTGAAGATGTGAATATTGGAGAAACTATTGCCTTCAACAAAGAGAGTTCTGCCCTTCCTTTTGTTGATATTGATCCGCCGACCGTGCAGATGTTTTTCTCAGTCAACGACGGTCCATTCGTCGGCACCGAAGGAGATCGCGTGACATCACGCGAGATTCGCGAGCGCCTGATCCGTGAAGGACGGACGAATATTTCGATTAAAGTAGAAGACACTGACGCCGCCGGTGTATTTCGAGTCAGCGCACGGGGTGCCATGCAGGTAGCCGTTGTCGTTGAAGAGATGCGACGCGAAGGTTTCGAACTTCTCGTTTCTCGACCTAGTGTTATTAAGAAAGAAATCGACGGCAAACTGCATGAACCTGTCGAAACGCTCTATCTTGAAGTGCCTGATGACGCTGTCGGTGGCTGCATGCAAAGCCTCGCAAACCGTAAAGGTAAAGTCGAAGCCATGACTGCCAAAGATGGACGAACTGACTTGGAAATCACCATCCCGACACGTGGTTTGATTGGTTTTGAATTTGAGCTGCTTAACTTGACCAGTGGCGAAGGCATCATGTCTCACTTGTTTAAAGAGTATCGCCTTGATAGCGGCGACATTCGCACGCGCCACACAGGAACGTTGATTTCCATGGAAACCGGCGATGCGATGGCTTATTCGCTGCACAACATCCTCACTCGAGGGAAGCTTTTTATCGCCCCTGGGACGAAAGTCTATGAGGGTATGCTTGTGGGTGAAAATCCGAGAGCTGATGACATCACCGTCAACCCGATCAAGGCAAAACATCTGACAAATCACCGTGCCTCAGGCAGTGATAAAACAGTGACGCTTCCTCCGCCAATCGAATTTTCTCTGGAGCGTGCGATTGAATACATCGCACCGGACGAATTGGTAGAAGTGACGCCGCTGAACATTCGCCTCAGAAAACGAATCCTCGCGTCCAATGTCAGGAAACGTGAATCGAAGAAAACTCCAGCAGGTGGTTGATCTCACTCGTTGATATCACTTCAACGAGCTGGTCGTCGCGGCTTTCATCATTGACTCCCACTGGATTTTTGCACTCACCGCCCAGGCGGAACTCTCACTCCACCCCCTCTTCACCGATCACGCAGTGCTCCAGCAAGGACAAGCGGTGCCAGTGTGGGGCAGCGCTGATGCCGGCGAAAGTATTTTGGTAAGGTTTGCTGAGCAGGTATCTAAACCAACCATACTAAACCTTTGTTTGGCAGCGGATGCTTCCGCGAATATCCTCAATGGAATGGCTACCGGCATTTTAGGAGTATTGGCTTAATTGACCAAGCCAAGGGCGCGAAGGGGAGGGGTAAGCCCCGTCGTGCCTTCGTAAGTACATTTGTGGATCGAGGCAAGGTGGAACTTGCTCCTCCAATTGGACGCACTATGAAAAGATCACGCTTCGTCTCGAGTTTTTACAGTTCTGAACCAAAACGCAGAGTAGGTAGGCGGAGCCAATAGTTACCTTATCCTTTTTTTAAAATCTTACGCAAGACGGGCTCCATCACGCTCGCTTGGCGCATGAATCCTAGGTCGTTGGGGTGGGAGCCGTCGGTGGTGCCTTCGTTGTCGTCGCCGAGTAAATTGGCTCCTGCTAGATAGTGGATGTTTTTGATGCCACTGCTGACGAGGCTGTCGTAGGCGCGAACGTAGCCGGCGCGGCTGTCCTGATGGCGCTGACGAGCTGATTTTTTGATCCAGGCGTAACCGTAAGTGCGGTCTTCGACCATCAGGATCGGGGTGTCGGGTCGGAGTTTGCGTAGCTGGCGCACAAAGGGCTCCGCTCTTTCTTTGACGAGGTCGGGGGTCATGTTGGGAAGGCAGTCGAGGATATAGACTGAGGAGTCGACTTCTGCTAACAAGGTTGCCAGTTCGATTTCCATTTTGCCGGCACCAGAAAAACCGAGGTTGATGATAGGTAGATCGAGGTGTCGTCCGAGGATGGCGGAGTGGGTCATGCCAGGGCGCGAGGCGCAGGCTCCGTGAGTGATGGAGGTGCCGTAGAACAATAGCGGTAGCTTTTTGCGGGGAGCGATGGGTTTGAAAGTCGAGCCCTCGGGCACGCCGAATTCGAGTGAGTTGATGCCGTTGTAAAGGGGAAGGTAGGCGGTGTATTCTCTGGTGCCGACATCCATACCTGAGACGATGGTGGCATTCATTTCTTTTTTGTTAGGTTTGACCACCGATACCCAGCGCAACTGACCTTGGGAGTTTTTCGCATAGAGATCGATACCGCTGACACCAGTGGCGGGCATGTGCGGCATGGCGAGTCCACCAGTGAGCGTGTAGCGCACTTGGATTTTTCTAGCGTCGGTCTCAAAGCGGGTGAGCATGCCTGAGCTGTGTTGCGAGAGGCTCCAAACGGACTTTGGCACGACGGCTTTGGCTTTGGCGGGTAGGCGGGCATAAAAGCGGTCCATTTCATCGGCTTGCCATCCCCGTCCTTCGATGCCCCAGTCTTCAACTTGGTGCCAAGTGAGTTCGTCCTTTTTGGTATCTTTTTTTGGATCGGCGGCGGAAGCGAGGGAGTTGAGAGCGAGGCTCACAGAAGCTCCGAGAGTCAGTTTGGAAAAGTGGCGGCGTGAGTGCATTTGGAATTAGGGATTATGAATTATGAATTATGAGCCGAGCGTAGCGAGACAGCCGGAGCTTACTGCACGAAGGCAATTATGAATTTAGGGGAGTAGCGGGGCGGGAGGCAAATGGGAAAGTTGATGTGAGCAGCCACGACGGTTGGAATAAATGAGAGATTCACCATGAAGGGATTGAAGTTCATGAAGGAAGATGTGAAAATTTAGGATTAATTGTATTGAAGAGAATTGGGAAAAAGGTTGAGATAGGTTTATTCTTTCGGGGCATGTTTTTGCTTCAAGGGGCCAACTGCCCAGGCCGTCTATGAGCTAGATTTTTTTTGCGCAGAGGTTGAGTGCTTTTTTGTTACTCATTTTTGCCGTCAACTTTTGAAGATTCGAGGACTATTAATTCTTCACTTAAGCGTTGCAGAGATATTTCGAGTAACTTGCTTAGTTGTTTTTTCATCAGGCGGCTGCGGGTTTCGATTTTTTTCCGAGTAGCTTTATCTATAGATTTTTTGATTTGAGGAAACGAATTTTCATCTGGGAATAATTCTTTGGCGACGGAGGCTTCAATCAGGGATTGCTCAACTTTTTTGATTTTACTGATCAACGATGAGATTAATGGGTCAGGCATGAAACCAATGCTTAGAACTTTGGTGAGGCGTTCTTTGTCCGAAAGAGGTAGCAGCTGATCGAGGTAGGCTTTGGTGATGGCTAGCAGATTGTCATGTCGGTATAAATAGGTCAGTGCGGTATCGAGAAGCAGATGGTCTTGTTCGCTCAGTCTGGCAACTAAGCCTCTCGAACTCGCATTGTAAATGATCATGCAGCCCTTTGGCACATTGACGCCCATGCTTTCGAAGTAGGGTGCCATGTCGATGGAACCGTATTCATTCACATCGTTTTCGTTGAGATTGATCTGCAGTCCGTCGGCGAGGTGTAATGGCAGGCCGTTGAGCTCTATTACTCGGGTGTAAATGTCTGATGACGCGAGAAGTAGGCTTTGCGATAGCAGAACGAGTAGGAGTAGATAAACAAGCTTCATTGTTTTTCTTGGAGTTCGTAACAGATCACTTGGTTTTTGGTGCGCAGGAAAAGTTGCTTGCCGACGAGGGTGGGGGAGGCGCAGCGTAAGGCGCCGATTTTACTGCGTCCGAGGCTTTGATAGTCTTCTGGACTGGCTTTGATCATCGATAACATGCCGCCGTTGTTTTCGTAAACTAGGAGTTTGCCATCACTGAGCAGGGGAGAGGAGATGGCGGAACTGGTATCGCGCTGCCAGACGATTTTTCCGCTTTCGAGTTCGATACAGAGGTGGCGTTTGCTGCCGAGGTGGTAGGCGTGACCTTGATAGATGATCGGACTGGAGCCGTAGCGCAGGGTGCGGAAGTCGGTGTGCCATAGGGGCTTCGCTGCGGTGGGGGTGAGTGTGTAGGCGGCGAGGCTGCGACCTTTGGCGCGACTGGCGATGAGCAGGGTGTCTCCAGATATGGTGGGGCTGGCATCACCTCCGCCGGGTTGTTTCCATACGGTTTTTCCGTTTTGGCCATCGACGGCGATCACTTCTTTGCTTGAGTTGCAAATGATGAGGCTGGTATCTGCCGATTGCCAAGAGGCGGGGGAGGGGTTGGAGCCTTTGACTTCTTTGTTGTCCCACAACGGTTCGCCGCTTTTGGCGTCGTAGGCGGAGAGGTAGTTTTGTTGCAGGTAGATTTTGCCGTTTGCTATCAAGGGGGATGAAGCGGGGCCTTTGCGTCCGGTGAGGGCGGTTTTCCAAATCACTTTGCCGTCGAAGTCGAGGCAATAAAGGTGGGTGCTGAGTGCTGCGTAAAGATGGGTGCCGTCAGTGGCGGGGGTGCTGGAAGATCCTCTGCCGGTGGCTTTGCCAGGATTGGAAAATTTCCACAAAGTTTTGCCGTTTTGCTGATCGAGACAGAGAATCGCATCGTCGGCTACTTTTTTGGTATCGGGCACGGCGTCGAGTATGCGTTGGGCGGTGGGGGCATCAAAACCTTGTAAGTGCACCCATTTTTCAAGTGCGGCTTGGTTGGCGAAGGCTTTGTTTTTGATCGGTTCCAGTTTTTTGAAGTCGGACATGGCAAAGGCGGTTTTGCCTTTTTTGAAACGACTAGCGACCCAAGAGCCGAGACGGATGAGCTGATCTTCGTCGAGGTTTTCTTGGTTCCACTTTTTGATCCATTCATCGAGCTTGCCTCCGCGCAGGCGTGGGCTGAGTGCGAGGCGGTCTTTTTCCATCTTGGCGATCAGCTGATCGCTGAATTTGGTGCCTCGGTAGCCGAGGGCACCGAGCGCATTGCCGTCGATGATGCGGATATCAGTGGGCTGATCACGATGCCAGACAAGGGCGATGAAGGCTTTTCCTTTACTGACGATGACGCTGCCATGACCACCATAGTGATCGCTGGGAATCTCTTCGCTCTGCCAGATTTTGACGGGGGGATGCTCTTTGTCGAGCTGGGCGGGCAGCTGGCTGTCGCTACTGGCGATGCCGTTGCGGGTGGGGCCGCGCCATTGTGGCCAATCGCCTGCGGTTGCGCGGATGGGGGCAGAGAGTGTCAGCAGGAGGCTGAGGAGGGTGAGTGTGGTGAGGTTTTTTTTCATGGCTGGGGCTAGTTTGATCTTGTTACTTTTAATCGGAAATGAGCATTCACTCCAGTTTGATTGATGATTGGCGATTGTTGCGTTTTGATTGATGATGTTTTCTGGTTTTCCCCCTTCAAAATTGCCTTCTAGCAATATGCTCTGGCTGTCTTCGCTCCGCTTCGAATCATCAATCGCCAATCGCTATTCGACAATCCATTATGTTTTGATAGCTAGTGCTATCTCTCCTCCGATGATTTCTGCGCGAATCCTAAGTTAACGAAGTCAAAATTGCTCAAGGCTTGTTTTTTGGAAAGGGTAGTTCCCAGCCGCTGGGTTCGATACTGTGATTTTTTGGTAAGAGGTTTTTGCCCCAATAGTAGAGGGTGAAGCTTCGGGTTTTTTTGGGGAAGCCGTAGATGAGCAATACGCGGAGGGGATCGCCTGCTGTGGGTGGAGGGTCTTTTGGGGTGGGTAACTTTCCCTCGGGTGTGAGCAGGGTGAGGTGAGGGTCGCTGCCGTAGCTCATTTTACTGCTGCCGTCGATGATCTCGATGTCATCAAAGTCGAAGGCGGGGGTGTGTCCGGTGATGGTGACATCTACTGCGACGAGGCGCGCGCCTGGAACGGCGTCGAGTACGCTGTAACCGTTGTAGGTCCAGGCTTGGTTGACTTTGACAGAGCCGCTACCGAGTCCAGCGGCTTGTTTTTTTCTCAGTCCGTCGATGACTTGGTTGAGTGGGGGATTGCTTGTGGCCTTGGGCGAAGGTGTCGCTGCTTGGACTTTTTGAGGAGCATTGGTGTTTTTCTCAATCTCAACCGGGCTTTCATCTTTTTTTTGATCACAGGCAGAGAGGCAAAGGCTGAGCAGTGAGGCGAGCAATAATGGACTGATGGCTGGCGGGAAATTCATGGATGGTGGGTGTGGGAAAGGTGAAAAGATGAAAGTTTGGGGAAGTGTAGGAGAAATGAAGCAGGTCGGCAACTAGGGAGTGTGGGTGTTTTTGAGAATATACGGGATTACGTGATTGATCTAGGGCGAAATATCGTCGAAAGAGAAGGCTTATGAGTGGAACAAAAAAATATTTTGCTGGTTTGGATATCGGGGGAACGACGATCAAGTCGATGTTGGTGGATGAGCAGGGTGAGGTGGTGGGGGAAATGCTCGAGGTTCGCAGTCATGTGGATGAGGGCTTTCGGCGGACGTTTGAGCAATTGATTGCGGCGGTGGATGCTTTGTGTGAGGCGAATGGCTTGTCGCGAGATCAACTGGCTGGTGTGGGACTGGATGTGCCGGCACCTAGTTGCGATGGGGTGATTTGGAGCAAGGCGAATTTGGCGCAGGACTGGGTGGGGGTGAACATCGCCAAGGAGTTTGAGGCGGTGATCGGGGTGCCTTTGTATATGACCAATGATGGCAATGCTGCGGCGGCTGGTGAGTATGCGGTGCGTCCGGACTACGAGGGTAGTTTGTTGATGGCGGCACCAGGCACGGGCTTGGCGGGAGGTTTGGTTTTGCCCGGTGGGCGAATTTATGAGGGTGCCAATGGTTTGTCGTTGGAGGTGGGGCACAACTCGGTGCCGTTCCGTGAAGATGATGGTTCGCTGCCGCAGTGTACTTGTGGTCAGGTGGGCTGCGTGGAGGCTTGGGTATCGCTGATGGCTTTGCGCCGTCGCTTGGGTTTGGAGCTAGAGAAGGAAAAGTGGGCAGGGCATGTATTGAATCAAGATGACGCGCCGATTGGTGAAAAGGCGTTTCGTCTGCGTGATCTGGCTCAGGACGGCGATGAGCTGTCGATTGAGATTTTCAAACAGCAGGGATTTATCTTTGGGCACGCATTGGCGGATTTGGCGCGTTTGTTTGATCCAGGCTTGATCGTGATCGGTGGAGGATTGGCGGAGTCGTCGTTCCGCGATCAGTATCTGGAATGGATCATGGAAGGTTTTGAGAGCCGTGCTTGGCCGATTTATTTGAGAAGCCCGATTGATCCGGAGCAGGTGACGACGGATTTTCAGTGGGCGAGTGGTGGGGACAGTGCAGCGGCTCTAGGCATGGCGTTTGAGGCGCAGATGATGTTTGGAGAAGGGTAAACGCGGATTCACACTACATGACTTTCTTTCGGAGGAAGAAGGGAGCCGCAGATTGCGCAGATGGGCACAGATAAGATAAGAAGAAATCTGTTCAAATTTGTCAAAATATGCAGCCCCCTTTTACTCCTGTTCTATCCTTGAATGTATACACAATATGTATATACTTACAACATGGGGCAAGAAACTACAGTATTCAAATCAGGCAACTCCTTAGCAGTTCGACTCATAGGTGATTGTAAGTTTCCTCTCGGTGCGAGAATCACCGAAAGACGTGATGGGAATCGTATTATATTAGAGCCCATTAAAGAGTCTTGGAGTGAGAACTTTCTTCAAATATCAGGTTCATTAGATGTGCCGCTTGAACGGCCTGCTCAAGATGAAGCTGCGAGGGATCCGTTTGTATGAAATTTTTGCTCGATACAAATACGGTGAGTTACTATATGCGTGGAGACGAAGGTGTTAGTAAAAAAATCCACCAATCAAATCCAGATGATATTGCCATCAGTTCGGTCACTGTCATGGAACTTGTATTTGGCGCGTATAAAAGAGATTCAAAAAAAATCACTGAGATGGTTAATGCTTTCATAGAAGAGGTGAATGTATTACCTTTCAAGATAGAGGCTGCACGACAAGCTGGTATCATCCGTGCTCAATTATCAGCAAATGGCATTGCCCTTTCATTTCCTGACAGCCAAATCGCAGGGCAGGCAAAAGTTCTTAAGAGAACACTGGTAACGAGCGATCATGATTTTGACACCATCCCAAAACTGAAAACGATTTGCTGGCGAAGTAGGGGGTGAATGAAATCACAGCCGTATCTCGTGTTCGCGCATACGTGTCAGGCTAAGAATTTCCAAAGAGCGTTATTTGATTTGGGCAATCGATTACGACAACGATCACCGCTTCGCTGACAACGATTCGACATCGTGTAGTATAAGACCCATTGCCGGCCTGCAGTTCCAGCTAGGTGAATGAACGGCAGGCATGTTGACGCTTCATCCAGCAGGCTGGCCACTAGCGGCTACAAATGCCCTTTGGAGTAGCGACTACAGAGAATTTTCACCAAATCACAAAATGAAAACGCTACAATAAAAGGGACGGCCGTCCTTTTTATTGTAGCGTTGCTGAGATAGGAATGGGTTAATCTACATGTGCTACATGGTGAGAGATGCAGAGGAATGGGTTACTCAAGCGTTTAAGTATACCTGCCATGTTCACCTGCCCACGGGGGGGCGGAACCGTTCAAGTTCAGCGACTTGTCTCGCCGTAGCTGAAAGCGTAGCAGGATAGCGTTTGGTGTTCGAATTTGCCAGAAATTTAGAAAATGGAGTGTCTAAAAGTTAAGGTAACTCAATAGCAATAAGTAAGTTATGTGATTTTCCAAGATATGCTGACCCCGATCTATTTGATTGCGCGCAGTGTAGCCACATGCGTCCCGCATGTGGAAAGGTCAAAGCCATCCGTCTCGGATGCCTTCGCAGCCCCGGGGAACAGTTATAGTCAAAAGTGGACTTCCTCGAAGTCCAATACGAGAGCTAATTAGACTTGATCCAAGTCCAATTTTCAGATCTCAAATTCTAAATTACATAAACATACACCGCGATGAAATGGTGGACAAAAACCCGATGTCAAAGTGGCGCGTAACACGGAACCGTTCGAGTTCAGCGATAGCGGTTGGTGTGGGGATTGCAAGAATTATCTCCTGACCCGTTTCCCTCTGACCCGTTTCCCTCCTGACCCGTTTCCGACGCCAAAGTGGCGCGTAGCAGTTATCTATTCCTTTTCTTGCCGTTTGACAATCGCTCTGATTTTTTCGATCGAAAAACTACTCTCACCAAAATGGGCAAATTTTCCGTTCTTTCCTACTGGCAACAAAAAGGTTCCGGCGTTACTGCTGCTATTTTTCCATGGATCCGGGATCCACCATATGAATAAAACCGAAAATTTTTCCTTTATAGTTACTCCACCTTCATATGCGACTTTAACAGAACCTGTTACTTCTGATTTTAATCTTTCTATTTCATTTTTCTCGCCATTCCTATTAGGAGCTTTTAAAAATTCTTTCAGCAACACCGAAATACCATCGCCGTCGAGAGGTGCGCTGCTCACCTCAAGTAACGCCATTATTTTTGCGCTCGCGACCAATGGCTCCAATGAACCCAATAGTATTAAAGGTTCCACCGGCTCAGGTTCAGCAAAAGCTCTTGCCATGCCTACATTCAAAACACACAGAATAAGTATATGTGGCAACTTCATGCAATATTAGGTGGGTGAGACACAAATGTTACTAGGCACCGAAAAGCGCCACCCCCCGCTGGCGCACATGGAGGCTTAATTTTACCCAAAGCAATACTCCTAGCTGCTAAAACAGCTCCCGTCTCAGTGGTTGAAATAGCCGTTCCAGTAACCTTCGCTTGGCAAGGACCACAAAGAGAAGATGTTCGAATCCTACTAACATTAAATGTAAAAGAGCATCTCCATTCTACATAATCGATCGTAGGTTCAATATCAGGAGTGTCTCCCTCCCTCTCACCCAGCACATCCAACTCATTCACCCCATCATTCCCAACGAAACTGTAAAGATTGATTCCTCCCTCTTCCCCAATCGGATCCCTTGACGCCCACCGCCCACTTTCCGGCATATAATACCTAAAGGCGTAATGTAAACTTCGAGCGTTGTCGTAATGTTCTTCAGGCAGTCTATTGCACGGTTTAACCGTGATTCTAACAGCGATGCGATAACTTTTTGTGAGGTCGTCGTAGCTGCAAATGAAGTTAATGTGAAGTTTGTCGAAGGAGGGAGGCGAGGTGTTGCTGGATTCGGTGTCATTTCCTAGGCTCTTGTCGTCGTAGCGGTAGGTGAAGAGGTCGCGCAACTGCGAGTAGCGCGCAGTTAGCTGGATGGCTAGGAGCGTCCATGGCAACATCGCTTCAGATGGGCGGTCTTCGCTGGGTGCAGTGCTGCGGTTGGATAGTGATGTGGTCACGGCTAGGTTTTAGTTTGCGATCATTTCGTGGAGTTCATAGATCTGCTAAATTGATAATCAATTACAGAGAGTTTGGCAAGATTATTGAGGCGAAATTTGGAGTGCTTGCGGCTCGACGCAGCTTTTCTTTTTCGTGGAGGATGAGAAGAACTGCTTGGAAATTATGGAGAAGCGTGGGTGCTGTGTGCAAAGCTCAGTCGAGCCTGAGCACTGCAAAGAACTTGGGGTGTTGATGTTATTTACTTGCTGTCGTGGGCTAGAATCACTTTGCTGGGTTTTAAGCTTGAGCATTTTCTAATGTCGTTTAGATCAATAGTGATGAATGAAAAATCACTGGGTCAATTGTTGTTAACTGGGGTGCCTGGCCCTGAATTGGATGCTGAAACGGCGGCGCGCTTTCGCAAGTTGCAACCGGGGGGATTTATCCTTTTTGGGCGCAATATCAAATCGCCACAGCAGTTGCGTAAGCTGATCGATGACTTGCGTGATTTGAGTGATACGGAACCGTTCATCACGATTGATCAGGAGGGTGGACGGGTGTCGCGCTTGCGTTTGATCGGTAACGAGCCACCAAACGCGCAGGCTTTGCGCAAAAAGGGGGATCGCAATCTGATCTTGCGTCACGGGGATCTGACGGGGCGCATTTTGCGCACGTTTGGTTTCAACATGGATCTCTGTCCGGTGCTGGATATCTCCTTTGATGACGAGGCGGATAATTCGCTCAAGGGGCGTTGCTGGGGAGAGGATGCCAAGCAGGTGATCGATAACGCGTCGGTGTTCAATCGGGCGATGCGGGCGCAGGGGATTTTGAGTTGTGGCAAACATTTTCCGGGTTATGCGTCGGCGGAGGTGGATCCGCATCATGAGTTGCCGGTGATCGATAAGACGCTTGCGCAGATGGAGGCGGCGGAGTTGCTGCCTTTCCGCGCTTTGTTGCCGGACTTGGACAGTGTGATGACTTGTCATTCGCATTACCCGTGTTGGGATGCGGATCGTCCGCGCTGGCCGGCGTCGTTGTCGAAAAATGTGATTGGTCAGTTTTTGCGCAATCAACTGGCTTACGATGGGCTGGTGATGACGGATGATCTGGATATGGGGGCGATTCTCAATGAGGTGACTTTTGAAGAGACGATTCTGGCTGCGGTGGAGGCGGGCAATGATCTGGTGATGATCTGTCACCGAGTGGAGCTGGTGGAGCAGGCGAAGCAGCATCTGACTCAAGTCGATGATGCGATAGTTTTTGATGCGCTGCGTCGGATCGAGGTGGCGAAGAGAAATATGGGTGATCCTTTTATTTTCTCAATGGATGCTTATCGCGCGGTGGATGCGGAGATCTGGGATTTGCGGGTGGATACGCTGGGGGAGGAGCGGGCGAAGATTCTCAGCGTGGAAGATGGCAAGCGCTCGCCGGTGGAGACGTATTGACGGCATTAGCCGATACGCTACACAACGTTTTTAGGAAAAAGAAAGGAACCGCAGATTACGCAGATGGGCGCAGATAAAGAGGGTTTGGATTGAAGAAAAGAGAATTTGATAGAGAATGGATGGAAGTTTCGTGGAATACGAATCGGCAACTATAAAAAACATCAGTGTTTATCAGTGCCGATCAGTGGTTATTTTTTTCCTGCAGTGCGATTAGCCGAGGGAATACATGGACAAGTTCGCTGAATGATGGCACAACATGAAGAGCGAGATAACCGGACACACATACGATGCAGGCTGAGATTGAAACATTGTTAATTTTACAGGATAGGGATCAGAAGATCAGTGGCTTTCAGAAGCAGTTGGCACATATCCCTGATGACAAGGTGGCGGCTAAAACGCGGCTGCAGGGTGATGAGCTGGCTTTGGAGAAATGCAAGCAGGAGCTGCAGGCGAATGAGATCGAGATGAAAAATCTCGAGCTGGATATCGATACTCGCAAGGAGTCGATCGCTAGGCTCAAGGTGCAGCAGTTTGAGACGAAGAAGAATGAGGAGTTTCGCGCGATGGGGACTGAGATCGAGCGCTACGGGCAGGAGGTGAGCGACCTGGAGGACCGCGAGTTGGAGTTGATGGAGCTGGGTGAGCAACTGAAAGCGAACTCGGATGCGGCAAAAACGGCTTTGGCGGCGACGCAGGTGTTGGTGGATGAGGAGTTGGTCGATTTGGCGAGCCGCGAGAAAAACCTCAACAAGGATCTGGTGATTTTGGGGAAGGAGCGGACTGAGGTGGTTGAGAAGCTGGATGAAGATACGGTGGAGATTTTTGATCGGCTGATGAAAAATAAAGAGGGCTTGGCGGTGGTGGCACTGAAGCAGGGGCAGTGCAGTGGCTGTCATGTGAGGGTGATCAGTGCGACGGTGGTGGAGGCGAAGAGGGAGAAGGCCTTGACTCACTGTGAGAACTGCGGTCGCATTGTGTATTTTAAAGATTGCTGAAATAGCGGCTCACACGAAAGCACGAAGGATCAAAAGATGGATTTGTGTGAGGTAGTTTGTCCGACCTGTTTTGAGACTTTTGAGGTGGCGGGACCGGTGATAGAAGAGAGTGACTTTCCTGTGGAATACGATTATGATTGCAACATCTGCTGCCGACCTATGTTGATAGTTTTTGAATGCAGCTACGAAGGTGACGAGGTGATGGCGAGTGCGCGCGGGCTCGGAGATTAGTGATGAAAAAGAAACCTTTGATTTCCATTTTGCTACCTGCTCGCAATGCGGAGAAGACGTTGCCGCTAGCGATTGAGAGTTGTCTGGCGCAGACTCAGCCAGATTTCGAGTTGGTGCTGGTGGATCATCGCTCTACGGATAAGACTTTTTCGTTGATGAAAAAGTATGTGAAAAGGGATTCTCGGGTGAGGGTGGCTCGTGCTCCGGCGGGTTCGACCTTTGTGCAGGCGTTGAATTTTTGCACGCGCGAGGCGGATGGGGATTTGCTGGTGAGGATGGATGCGGATGATTTTTCTTATGCCGATCGCTTGCAGTGTCAGCTGAGGTATATGCAGCAACATCCGGAAGTGGGTGTGTGCGGTGCTTTGGTGCGGATTCGTCTGCGCCAGTCAGATATGAGTGCGACGGAGCCTTTGCCGGGTTATGCGGATTATGAGAAGTGGCTCAATAGTCTGGTGAGTCCTGAGCAGGTGGCACAGCAGCGTTATATCGATAGTCCGATTGCTAATCCTACGGCGATGATTCGCCGTGAGGTGATGGAAAAAGCGGGCGGGTATAAGGAGGTCGAGTGGGCTGAGGATTATGATTTGTGGCTGCGCATGTTGCAGAGTGGGGTGAAGATAGGCAAGGTGGATCGGGTGCTATTGGATTGGTACGATAGCGATTCGCGGGTGACGCGTACTTCGCAGCGTTACAGCCAGGATAATTTTCTCAAAGCGAAGGCGTTTTATTTGTCGCGAGAGTTGCTCGTGGAAGAACGTGGGGTGTCGGTGGCGGGTGCGGGTAGGATCGGGAAAAAGCTGGCGCGGTGGTTGAAGGAGTTCGGGGTGAAGGTGCATTGTTTTTTTGAAGTGAATGAGCGTCAGGTGGGAAATAAGATCGGTGGTATCGAGGTGAAGGGGGAGGACTGCATGGACGAAGCGAAGGGCACGGTGCTGATCGCGGCGGTGGGGGTAGAAGGGGCGAGGGAGATCATTCGTGGTCGGGCGCGGCGGGTGGGATTTGTGGAGGGGGAGGATTTCTTTTGTGTGGCGTGAGGGGGATAAGAATTAAGAATTAAGAATTAGGAATTAGGAATTAGGAACCGTAACGAAGTGGAGATAACTGGAGGTTATTACCCGAAAGCAATTAGGAATTAGGAATTTTTGAGATGACGAAGTTTCGACCATGTATTGATTTGCACCAGGGGAAGGTGAAGCAGATTGTTGGGGGGACTTTGGATTCCGCTAATGAGGTGCTGCGGACGAATTTTGTCAGTGAAGAGTCGCCGGCTTTTTATGCTAAGCTGTATCGGGAGGATGGCTTGCGTGGCGGACATGTGATTAAGCTGGGGGCGGACAACGATGCAGCGGCGCGTGAGGCTTTGGCGGCTTATCCAAGGGGGCTACAGATTGGTGGAGGCATCACGGTGGACAATGCTGGTGAGTGGTTGGAGGCGGGGGCGAGTCATGTGATCGCGACGTCTTGTTTGTTTGATAAGCAAGGGAATTTCCAAGTAGAGGAGTTAGATCGGCTGGTGGCGGAGGTAGGGAAAGATCGCTTAGTTTTAGACCTGAGTTGCCGTCGAGTAGAAGATGGTTGGGTGGTGGCGATGAATCGTTGGCAGACCTTGACAGACTTGTCAGTGACGGAGCAGACGCTGAGCGAGTTGGCTGCGAGCTGTGATGAGTTTTTGGTGCACGCTGCTGATGTGGAGGGTAAGTGCGAGGGCATTGATGAGGGATTGGTGAAGTTGTTGGGGGATTGGGGTGGCTGTGCGGTGACTTACGCGGGGGGAGTGCGTAGTTTGGCTGATCTCGATACGGTGGAGCGATTGAGTCAGGGGCGTGTGGATCTGACGATTGGCAGTGCGCTGGATATTTTTGGTGGTGATCTGGTGGACTATGCCGATTGTGTGCAATTTAATTGTGCGGGTTGGGTTGAATTTTTGAATGAATAAAGGATGATAAGTCATGGCGAGTAAAACAATCACATACGTAGCTAAGAATATTGAGGATTTAGGGGACGCACCGATGGTCGGGGTGGCGGTGGTGCGTGAGCGCAGGGCGAACTTTTTTGAAGTGGGCAGCTTCCTCGTCGATACGGGTTGCCTTGGGGTGAAAGTTGCCATGGATACGGTCATTCACGATGCGGATGCTTTGGAGGAATTGAAGGAAGATCTTTTTCCTGATGGCTATGTGGAAAAAAGCGGAGCTTGGGGGCGGAAATTTGTCGAGTCGGCGATTGTCTATGCTCGCAAATTGGGCTTTGGGCCGCCTCGTGATTACAAAAAAGCGGCAAGAGTGTTTGGTGGGACTGATGCCAAGGACTGTGATGAACGCTTTGAATTTGGGAGAAAGGGCAAGCCTTTCTATTTTCAAGGTCCAAATGAATCTCCACAACAGGCGAATAAGATCATCAAGATGTTAGAGCGTCGTTGTGGAGTGGATGGTTTCCATTTCATCGTTGGAGGAATGAGCGATGACGCCTCGGTAGGGGATGAGGTGGATTTTTGTCTCAAATTGATGGAGGAGGGCGACATGAAGGGGGCGGGTTCCAGGTTGCAGCGCTTGCTGGATGAAAATCCAGAGGATAAAGATGTGCTGTTTGCTATGGGGGTTTGGTATCTATATCAGCAAGAATTTGAGCTGGCTCTATCTTCCATGGAAGCTGCGACGGAGATAGATCCAGAGTTCATTGAAGCTTGGATCAATCGAGGGATGGCGCACATGCACTTGAGTAATGTTTCGGGAAACACTGAAGAGTTACCTGGCGGGGGGAACATGGAGCATATGGCAGCGATGTTGAAGTGTTTTCAACAAGTCATGGAATGTGATCAAGAAGACTTGAGTGAGGAAGGGGCGAGTGAGGTGGAAAGATGTAAGGGTATTCTTGAGATTTCTGCTAAAGAGGCGGAACGTAGCGGTATCAGTTTGGATGTTTATATTAAATCCATGGAGACTTATGCTTCCGGTTTAGATCACATGGAGGAGCTTGAGTGGGAAGCTGCGCTGGAGCAATTTAGCATTACTCTAGAACTCAATCCTCTATCATATCATGCTTGTGGCAACAGTGGGACCTGTTTGATCGCACTCGACCGCGTGAATGAGGCTAGGGAGATGTTGCAACGCGCGATCGAGATAGAACCTCATTACAAGCCTGCCTTGGATAATCTGAAATTACTTGAAGGTTACGATGATGAAAACTTGCCACCAGTGAGAGGGCACAAGATGGTTGATTCGAGTAAGCCAGATGGCTTGAGTTGATCGCTGCGCGCGTGGTGAGGGGCGGCGTCAAGACGGCTGGAGGAAAGCGGTGTCGAGTCATGCGCGCTCGACTGGTGAGCACTTATTGTGAAGAACGAAAAACTTCGGCTCGTGGTGCATGATCAGTGTTGGAGCATCCGTGTTGACTTGTGGTTCAAATACCTTTCATTTCACGTAACTATTCAGGTGAGACCTCTTTTCGTGCTGTCATATAAATAAATCAAAAATCGTCTTACCAGAGAACGGTAAATGGAGGGGCACGCTCCTGCGTGCCTTCGCAAACACATGGGCGGAACGAGGCAAGGTGGAACTTGCCCCTCCAGATGGACGTAACGCCCAGTTTTTCCGGACCTAAAAGGTGTCAGATACCTTTCACTGGATGGTGATTGCCGATGCTCTAGATCAAATCGCGTCCAAGTGGCTGATTTCAAAATGATCTCGGCTGCTTTTTTTCAGATGAGCTGGCGGGGAATGAGTTTTCCTGTGTCACTCGTCCCTAAAAATCTCAACAGCGTTTAGCGTCGGCATTTGAGCGGGACTGGGATTTTTGCCTTCGTTCAGTGGTCCGAGGGCGATCATTCCGCCTAGGGGTTTGACGCAGTGGGCGATGTCTTGGGCGGTGAAGCCGCTGGGGAGGTTGCCTGTTTTGACTAGAGTATCGGATACCACGAGGTTGGCAAAGTAGTTGGGGTAGGGTATGTCCGCGAGCGATCCGTGGTGGATGGTGATGCGGTTGCCATAATACCCTGCCCGGGTGAGACGCTGGCGAGCGGTGGCGACTTTATCGGCATCGGGTTCGACGGCGTAGATTTGGCGATCGATGCGGGCGATGTTTTTGCCGTCGGCTACAAAGGCGGCGTCATCTTTGATCGCCATCTGCTGTCCAGCGAACCAGCCAAAGCCCACTTTGCCATTTTTCTGATTCATAGCGAGGATGTGATGGGCTCCCCAGGCATAGATTTGCTTGTCAGCTAACAGTGCTTGCGTGCCGCCAATCACACCGCCGGCATCTTTGCGCCAACTGTGTTGGCTTTTGAATTTGAAGTCGCCAGTTTTACGATCAAAGACTCCGGGCAAGGTTCGGCCGGAGGGGATGACTAGGAGTTCGTCGTTGCTAGGTCAATAGCGGTAGCTATGGCGCGAAGACGTAGTTGTATTAGGGCGGATTCGACTCAGTTGAGCTAGTGCTTAATGGCGCGAGGGGCGCTTCCCTTTGCTAGCGGCTTCGAGCATTTCTTCGATCATGCTGTTCACAGGCAATCCTGAGATGCGGTATCCTTCGTCTTCGGTGAGCAGGTCGTAGGAGCGCTGCACGCCGTCGAAGCTTTCTATGGAAGTCACGCTTTTTTCGTTGATGACATCGCCTACTTTCACGTATTTGCCACGGATGCCATCGATGCGGTGCATGTCGCAGAGTTGCACGGTGGCGCCGTCTTCGAATTCGAGGCGGAGAAAGCGTTTGATGGTAGGATCTTCTAAATAGGCGTGGATTTGCATAACGCGAACGGGTTGGCCAGAGAACCCGATGACTTGATCTCCTGCGCGGATTTGTTCGATCGGGCGGGGGCCGAGCGGGGTATCGACGCGGGTATGCTCGGGGATGCAGAGAAACATGAGTTTGATCGGGGCTAATCTGAGCGCGAGTGGAATGATCATGCCAATCGTTTGCCCGATAAGGCTACATCCTGTCAGACCGATCAGAACTGCGGGCAGCATGAGAGCTTGTAGGGCTAAGATCCTGAATTTACTCATAGTGATGGGAAGAGTAGATGATAAAATTTGTAGTGAGAATGATTTTTTTAGAGCTAAAACGTCAAGAGGGCTTCTGCCAAGTATTCTTTTTGCTTCAGTTGAGGTTTTGTTTGGAGATCAGGTCATCGGCTTGGGCAAAATCGAGGTCGAGATCCCACTCGGCTCGCTGGGTGGCTTGAGAGAGCAACTGGCAAAAGCTGTGCAGTAGTTGGTCGTTGAGATGAAAGTCTAAACCTGCTCCTTGCAGTGGGTGCATCGAGAGCAGTTGACCTCCTTGCGGGCCTTTTTTGAGGCCAATTTTACCAACGAGAATGGGTTCTTCGCCTAGTGGGTAGCTGTGGCTTTTTTCGAAGGGACTTTTGAAATCTGCTTGGGCGACGGCTTGCTGGTGTTGCAGGGTCATCGAAGCGGCTTGGGTGGGTGCACTTTGTTGCTGCTGTTCTTCGGGCTGATTGTTTTTCAAGATGACTAGCAGAGCTTTCCACAATAGTCGCACGTAGCGACGAGTCAGGGAGAATCGATATTCGTGCAGTTGCCTTCCCGCACTGGCGCTGAGCCGGAACAATAAACGATCTTGGTTGGGGTTGTAGGAAAGTTGTAGTTGTCGGATTTGCCCCATCGAAAAAATAGATTGGTGGTTCTGCTATAGCGTAGAGCAAGTTAAACGTGCTTTTGTCCTTTTTCCACCGTCAATTTCCAACAATTCGGGGGTTCTACCCATTCTAGGTAGGGTGAAATACGGCAGGCCGTGATGTTGGCTTAGCAAAAGGTAAGGTGAAACTAGCCCCTCCAACGGACGGCAAATGGAGGGGCACGCTGCGTCGTGCGTTCGGGAGCACATGGGTGGAACGAGCTAGGGTGGAAACGTGGCTTTCAAGTCCAGTATTGAGCGATTTTTTTGCGTAGGAAGATGGCGCTGCGTTCGAGTTGATCGAAACCATCGACGCCGTCTTCGATGCTGATCCAGCTCTCTGGGTTGCGTTCGGCGCTGCCAAAACCTGCGTCTTTGGCGATTTGGAAGATGGCATCGAAGTCGTTGAGCCCTTGACCGATCTCGCCGTGGCAGAGGCGTTGGGCGTAACCTTCGGATCCCATTTCTTCGGCTCGTAGGTCGTCTAAGCTGCCTTCTTTGAGGTAGCGGTCACTGGCGTGCATGGTGACCACTCGCGGGGCGACACGGCGTAGAAGTTCGAGCGGGTCTTCGCCGATGAGGTAGGTATTGGACGGATCGTAGTTGACTCCGAAGTTAGGGTGATCGATGCGATCGACGATATCGCAGAAGATATCCATGGCTTGAGCAAATTCGGGGAATTTCCAGAAGTCGTCTTTATAGTGATTTTCTATAATCAGGGTGACTCCGTGGTCTGCGGCATAAGGTAAGCAGGCTTGGATGCACTCGATGGTGTAGATGATGCCTTCTTCGCGGGTGAGTGCGGGGCGCTTCTGTCCCGAGAGCACTCGGCAGTAGGAGCCACCAAGGGTGGAGATCATCCGGATCCAGCTTTTTTGTTGTTTTACTTGGTCGGCGCGGAATCCGCGATCTGGATGAGTGAAATCTGGTGAGCAGCACAACATCGGGATGGTCATGCCCTTGCCTTCAACTTGTTGGCGAAAACCAGACCAGTTGGTTTCATCCTGCATCTCTAGGAAACCGGCATACCACTCGAGACCATCGATATCTAGGGTCGAAGCGAGTTCGATCCATTCTGAGAGTTTCATCGAGCCGTCTTTGCAGAGGGCTGTCATGTAGGATTTGGGGAAGGCGGCGAGTTTTGGCATGATAAAAAGGGAAGGGTGAAGCGTGAAGAGTGAATTAGCATTTAGCGAGATTGCGTCCGATCATAGGGTATTGCTCGATGTCGAGCACGGAGCCAGATACGGGTCCTGCTTCATCACTGAGAAAATAGACCGCGGCCGAGGCGATCTCGGCAGCGTCAAAAATACGTTTGCTAGGGGCAAAAATAGCAGGTAAATCTGCGGGCCAGTCCGCTGGCATTCCTTGCTCTTGTTTGCGGACTTGTTCGTTTTCGGTCAGTATCCAGCCGGGGTTGATCTGATTGACTCGGATGCCATTCTCACGGTGCAGGGTGTCGCCGAGGTTGCGAGTCATGGTCTGCATCGCGCCTTTAGCCATCGAGTAGGGAAGCAGTTCGGGTTCACCACAGTAGGCGTTGACGGATCCGATGTTGACGATGTTGCCTTTGGTTTTCTCAAGGTGGGGAATGATCGCTTGGATCAGGAAAAAGGGTGCGCGGGTATTGATCGACATGTAGCGGTCGAATTTCTCTTCATCGGTATCGTGAATGTTTCCAGTTCCGACGGCGGCGGCGTTGTTGACGAGGGCGTCGATTTTTCCGAAAGCATCGAGGGTGCATTGGATGATGTTGTCTACAGCGGCCGATTCGGTCAGGTCTTGGATGAGAACTGCGGTTTTATTTTTTCCAGGATCGAGCTCTTGTTGGGTTTGCTCAGCCAGATCGGCTTCGAGTCCATGGATGAGCACCTGAGCGCCTTCGTCCAGGCAGTATTTGGCAATTGCTTTGCCAATGCCGGTGGTCGATCCGGTGATGATGATAGTTTTGTTTTGTAGTCTCATGATAAAGGGTAGGGGTTACTTGGCTTTTTTGTAGGGACGGTAGATTTGGTAAGTGCCGGAGACAAGGTTTTTGAGATCGATGACTTCTAACAGAACTTTTCGCACACCGTTGACGTTCTGATGAGCGAGCTGCAGTTGTTTGCCTTTCACCGCGTAGATGATGGCGGTGTGGTTGGGGGCGCCCAATTGTTTCCAGCCAGAGCTATTGCCCTTCACCCATTCGAAACGAGCGGATTGAAATTGAATGATGTCGCCGGCTAAGATGGGGGCATTTTTTTTTAATGGGAAACCAAAGCGATGCGGTTTTTGCCAAATACTGTGCGAGAAATCAAGCGCTTGCTGTGCGAGATCCCAGCACTCGCCACGTCCGACGGTAGTGCCGATGGTTTGTTTGGTGTAGATGAGGATGTCTTTGTTGGTGGCGACATAGGGGGCTTGGCCTGTGCTGTTTTTTTTGATTGGCTCAGCTGCGTGGGTGCATACAAGTAGTGAACAGAGAGCTGAAATATATATGAGCTTAGTCGGCATGTTAACAGTTGTGCTGTGTTTAAGGTAGGTAGCAGACATTGAGTTCCATGGCGATGCGTTTCAGGCGCTTGTCATGGGTCCATATAGGCGTGCGGTGGATGAGTGCGCTGGCAAGTAGCTGCAGGTCGTTCCAGCTGAGTCCGTGTCCGTAGAGGGCGTGGTTCTCGATCAATGCTAGCGATTCCCGTGAACTTGCGGGCTGCACGCGGGGGAGGTTTCGCAAGTCTGCCAAGGTTTGTTGGCGCGCGGGTAGGTTGCCGCTAGCGAGTTCGCCGATGACAATCCAATGCGAGTTGATTTGACTTCTGTTCAACAGTAGAGCGAAGAGTTCATTCTGATTTCTGAAAAAGTCGATCCAGATACAAGTATCGGCTAAGATCATGACTCGCAATTTTCAGCTACTCGATAGGACGAAGCTCTACGTGCAGCTATCTCTAGATCAGGTGCCGAGCCGCCAAGCGCAGCGAGGCGTTTGGAGGATTCTCGCTCGATCAGAGCCTGTAAGCCCATGTGCACCAGTTTGGTTTTTTCATGGATGCCAGTGAGCTCTCTGAGCTTGGCGATCAAGTCATCGTTGATGTTCAGGGTGGTTCTCATGCATATAAATTAGCATATAGATATGCATGTATCAACACGCTTGAGAGATTCAGGTTCAAATAAGATTTTGGGTTCATGGGGTTAAAACCGATTTGATGACTTCGCCGTGGTGCATTTTTTCAAAAGCCGTGTGCCAGTCTGCGATGGCCCAAGTGCCACCGATGATGGGTGCGACATCGAGTTTGCCCGAGCTGAGCAGGGCGAGCACTCGCTCCCAAATGGGCCAGTTGTGCGAGAAGGAGCCTTGCAGGGTGACGTTTTTTTGGATCAAAGGGTCGAGTGAAAAATTAAGAGGCTTGGCCCCCAGCCGACTTTGGTGATCCAACCCGCAGCCCAGATCTTCTAAGCGTTTGGCTCCTGCTACCATGTCTTGCGAAGCGAGGTTGTCACCCATCACTCCAACACCAAAATCGGCTCCTGCCTGAACCACGCACTTGATGGTTTCTTCGTGTGCTTGCGACATGACCACGACATGAGATGCGTCAGCTTTTGCCATCATCTCAGCTTCGAGGTAACCGCCATCCATGGTTTTGAGATCGGCGACAATCGGAGTGTCGGGGAAGCGTTCATGCAGCGCGCGAACGCCATGCAGCCCCTCGGCGAGAATGAGTGGGGTGCCTGCTTCTAGCCAGTCCACTCCAGCACGCAGAGCCATCTCGGCAGTTTCGAGAGCTTCTTCGATGTTGGTGAGATCGAGCGAGATTTGAACGATGGGTTTCATAGGGACTTTTTGCATACTTGAAACTTGAGAGGAAATCGGCTAAAGATGTAACGACAAAAACTATGCGAAATACGACATCATTTCAGATCAGGAGCCGCTCTCCACGGTCTCAGAGGGAGCTAGCTCACTGGCAGCAGCGGCGTGAGAGTTGGGTCGGGGGGCTTGATGCGGGTTGGTTGTTTCATGGGATGTTCGATCATTTGCCTGGCTTGCATTTTTTTGCCAAAGCTGTTGAGATCATTCGCCGTGATTTTGCGCAGGCGGTATCGATTGCGGAAATTGCCACAACAGTAGGGCAGTCGTTGAGGCAACTGCAACGCCAATTCAGGACGGCGTTAGGTATCAGTCCGCAGGAGTTTTTGATTGTGACTCGAATCGTAGCAGCACAGAGGATGTTGGAGGAGGAGGGCTTGAGTGTGTCAGAGATCTCGCAGCAATGTGGTTTTGTCGATGCGAGTAGCTTCACCCAACATTTTCGTAAACGTGTGGGCAAAACTCCTGCCTCTTACCGTAGGGCTTTAGCTGAGCGTGAGCTTTGATCTAGAAAATAAAAGCAGAGAGAGTGGGATACAAAAATCGCCCAGCTTTTGCAAGCTGAGCGACCTTGAAACATGAAACACAAACAACAGTTACTGAATGAGTAACCATCACAAGATCAATAAATCTAAATAGTAAACAAAAGTCAATAATAATCGGGGTGTTTTTTTGATGGCGATCAATCTTCCACCTTCATATCGGGGATGTGATGAAAGGCTATTTTCGCCTGCACTCTTTCAATTGCCTCGTGGGCGCCACCGAGGTATAGGGCTTGTTTGCCATATTTGGCGTTCACCGAGTCGAGGGTTTCATTGAGCCGATTTCGTTTTTCACTTTGCTCGGGTTCAAAAAGGGACGGGGTGTATTGTCCTTCTCTAACGAGTTTTCCTAATACGATGTTCACTTTTCTGATCGGGGTGCTGGGGTGAGGTCGTTGTTGCCATAAAAATTTGATGGATTGAGTGAGCACTAAGGAATCGGTGGTTTCAGGAAAGGAGGTTTTGGCTGACCAAGCAGCTTGACCAACATAGCGTAGGTGCAGCTCCAAGCGGCTGGTCAATAAACCTTGATGGCGCATGCGGGTGCCAGCTTTTTGCGTCAAGCGATGCACGACAGCGATGGCGCGAGAGGGCTGCCGTAAATCGGGGGCGAGAACGTGCCCGTGACTGATCGAGCGTGTCATAGCTTCGCGAGTGTAATCTTCGACCAGCTCGCCGCGTAGCTTATGCCACATACGATAGCCTTCCACACCTTTCCAAATACCATGTAGGGTGCTTTTTGGCGTAGCGCAGAGGTCGCGCACGCTATGGATGCCGTGGGCATGTAGGCGCAGTTCCATGCTGCTGCCGATACCGTGTAAGTCTTTTAGTTCTAGGGAGTATAACTTTTCTGGTAAGTCGTCTGATTCGATGATCACCAAGCCGTCGGGTTTTTCCATCTTGGATGCCATTTTTGCTAACCAACCGTTGGGAGCGACGCCGATCGAGCAGCCCAAGGCGTCACTGAAGGTACTGGTCATTTTGGCTTTGATCTGATCGGCGACTTGGTGGATGATCTGATGCGTGCGCCAGTTTTTTGGCAACCAGCAGATCATCTCGTCGATAGACAGCACGTGATCGACGTGGATGCAGGATTCCACTAAATCGACGATTTGATGGTGCACATCGACGTAGAGGGGCGGACGTGCTTCGATGATCTTGATGCCAGGGCACAGGCGGCGAGCGTCTGCGACCATGGTGCCAGTTTTCACCCCATAAGCTTTGGCTTCGTAACTCGCTGCGATGCAGCAAGTGGTCTCCGCTAACATCGGTGCGATCCCCACGGGACGTCCTCTGAGCTGGGGTTGCACGTGTTGCTCTACGGACGCAAAGTAGCTGTCCATATCGATGAAAAGGGCGCGTAAAGGGTGAGACATGATTCCCTTACCGTGTCACAAGTGGATGGAATATCCACCAATAACTGTTCTTTTGAACAGTTATTGGTTTTGCTGATGAAGATGTTTGATCGGCAGTGGGAGGGTGAAGCTCGGAGGATGGCAGTGCTTGCTTGCGTAAGAAAGGCAAGGTGGAACTTGCCTCTCCACGGACGGCAAATGGAGGGGCACGCTCCTGCGTGCCTTTGGGTGGAGAGCGATCTATTTTAAAATTTCACAAAGTCACTTGCGAGGCTTTTGCGGTGGGTGGGGATTGAGACGGATATCTTCTTTTTCGATTCCTGCCAAGACTAAGGCTTCAATGTATTGCTCTTTGGGCAAGGTGAATAAACGTCCCTGGTAGCGAAACTCGTATTGTTGTGGATTGTGACCTGGTAAAAGGGATAAGGTTTTTTCATCATTTTGATAGGTGAAGGAGATCTCACCAAATGAGGAGCATTTATGATTCTTGCCAACCTTTCCTGTGGCAAATAAAGTGCTTAAGATACGCAGGGGAACTTTATCTGAAATCGTTTTCTCTACGATGAGCTTTTGAGAATAGGGCTCGCGCAGAGTGAGTTTTGCCATGTAGGGGTTTTCTGGAAATGAAGGGCCTCTCTGCTTCCAAAGTATCCAGAAAGAGAGTATAAGAGAAAAAATGAGGCAAAGGTAAAATAGTTTGAGTTTGCCGAATTGGGATGATGGCTCAGGAGAGGGGGGAGTCTTCAGGTAATGTCCAAATTTTTTACGATTATAGGGCCATGTGAAGCGATGCATCCCGTAGGCAAGAAAAATGCCAAGAGCTACGGGTGATGCCATCAGAAGCACTCGCACAGGCATCATTGAAATGTTTCCTGTATATTTTGTAGCTATAAAAATACCTGGAATGAAAGTGAGCCAAATGATGAGCGTAGGCCATTGAACCGTATCGTCGGATGATGAATGCTTGCGCGAAAAACCGCGCAGTAAATAACGGCGTTCATCGGCGTCGCTATCAGGCATGAGTTTGTCGTAATCGCTACGGAAGAAGGGGATCATTTAGTTTGAGTGCTTTTTGTAGTGAGCGGCTAATTGCTGAGGTGTGAAGAGGTGTATTTTGTCATCAATAGTAAGCGCTTTCAAATTATGGATCAAGGCGAGTTCTTCGATGATCTCTAGAGCTGGGGAGCTGGAATGTAAGTGTCCCGTGACTTCATATTTGCTACCTTGGAGTTGGGGGTTTTGCCAGTAGCTTAATCCTTCTGATTCGGAGATGAACTGGATCACATCGTTTATGTTGGCTTCTCGAATGTAAAAGCCATCATCATCCAGTGCGACACCTTTTTCTGGCGAGGGCTGCCAATCTTGATTTTGATCGAGCAACATGATGATGGAAACTTTTCGTTGAGCGTATTGCTCAGGTGTAAAAATATAAATCGTATTTCGGATGCGGAGAACCTTCAAACCATAGGCTAAGATGAGCTCTTCAAGCGCTTTGCATGCGTCGGTGTATGGGTGTAATTGCCCACTCACAATGTAGTCCTTTGAAGACAATTCAGCGTTGTGGAAATAGTTAAGATTTGCAGATTTGGCGATGAATTGAATCACGTCGTTCAGATTGGCTTCCGTGATAAAGAATCCTTCTTGGGCATCTTCTGGGGTTGGGATATATTTCGGTGATTGCCAATCTTTACTATTTTCACGAGTTTCTGCGAACGTGTCTTTCCGCAAAGCAAACTGAGCTGGAGTGAGCAGATAGAGGGTATTGCGGAAAGTGAGCGATTGTAGATTGTATTGCAAAGCAAGCTTGTCGATCTCTTGCATGGGGGTGAAGTTCTCTTCAAACTGCCCATGTATTTTGTATGATTTCCCTTTGAGTTGAGGGTTGTGGAAGTATTGCAGCTTATTTTTTGTCGCTAGGAATTGAATGACCTCATTGATGTTTGCGTTCTCGTAAATAAAGGGAGTGCCGGGTTCCAGTTGATAGACCGGCCCACGTTTTTTTCGCAGCAGATGCTGCTGAATGGCAGAGTTGGTTAAAATTACGCCGAGGATAAGACCGCTCAGCACGATGATGACAACACCATATGAAAGTTGTTTATTCTGTCGGGAACGTTGCTCATTGCTACTGCGTATCATGTGATAGATCTTATCAGAATACGTGAAGCGAGCGATTATAAAAGGCGGTGATTTTTATAATCTAAGATAAATGTTCAGGTTGGCGGTTATTCTTCAGCATTATCACGGGTATTTTCCAGAAACCACTTAAGAGCTTGATCAAACTGTTCTTTGGAAAACTTGTGTCCGTCTTCATAGGTTTCGGAGCGGATTTTTTTTGCGCCAGCTTTTTTGAGTTGTTCGACCACTTCTTGGCCATCTTGCGGTGAGGCGATTTTATCTTGAGTGCCATTGCAAACGTAGTAAAGCACGTGTTTGAGGTCGCTTTTGGAGAGATTGTATTCTTTTCTTACTGTATCGAGCAGGCTATAATTGCTGCCAATCATAAAAAAACCTAGTGGTGGGCGTTTGAGTTCTTTCATGCTATAGCCTGCTAAGAAAAAACAGTTTTTTGATCCGCCAGAAAAGCCGCCGAAATACAGCGGCCAGTCTTTGGATGCGGGCCAGATATGGACCATTTCTTTGATTAGGCGATTGAAGGTCGCTGCACGAGCTTCGTGATAGGTGTGTTTTTTGATGTCGAGGGTAGTGGATTGTGCTCCGATGACGATGAATCCATTAGGTGTGCCGACTCGTGCATAATTCCCTTTGGCTGCTACCGCATTGGTGGCACTGGTGGTCGTGCTAGTGACAAAAATGGGGTAGGATTTGCTAGGGTCGAAGTCGGCAGGTGTGGCGATCGTTATCATGATGCCTTCTAGATCATCGGCATCGGCGATGCGGCGATCTTCATCGTTGGCTTTCAGGGTGGTGGTGAAAATATCGCCAGCTTTGAAGCTATCTTCGCCGATGGTGAAGGAGCCGTCGTCGTTGACCAAAGGTTTGGGGTTGCGGATGTCGAGCCACTGAGCGATGAATTTTTGATCTTCGTCACTGAGTTTGGAAAGTTGATAAGGAACTTCGCGACCTTTGATGGAAAAGGTGATGTTATCACCATCTACCTTCAACAGGGCGGCATTGATTTTGCGTCCTTGGCTATCCGTCCAAGTGCGGATTTTGGGAGCTGTGGCGTCCTGTGCTCTGAGTAACAGTGGGGCGATGAATGAGCAAAAGGCGATGATGAAAACAAAGGCGATCGGCAAAAGGCGGAGGCGATGGGTGAGAGACATAATGAATGGATATACTGTGGATTTGGATATAGGAAGTTGAAGAGGATTTGAGATTGAAGTCAAGTTGAACACAAAAATGCGGGCAATAGCAACACTACATTAAAAGGGACGGCCGTCCCTTTTAATGTAGTGTTGGGGGTGTGAGTTAGACTTTGGCAAGCGGGGCGCTCGCCCTACAAATAAAGGTTTGCAGGGCGAGGGCTGGCTTGGTTGAGAGCTGTCTAGTCCACTAGCGGTTGCAGGTTCTCTTTGCACCATTCGCCGTTTTGTAGGGTCACGCCGTCGGGGTCTTTGATGGCGAGTTCGCATTCGTCTTCGCAGATGATCCAGCCTTCGTAGTTGTGCTGGGTGAGCCAACCGGTGATGCGGTGGAAGTCGAGTTTGCCGGTGCCCATTTGCGCCCAAGGCTCAGGGCCGTTGCCACTGAAGTCTTTGTAGTGGATGTGGTTGACTAGGTGTGACCATTTGTCGAGGGTCTCGATCACGTCCATGCCACCACGGATGATGTGACCTACGTCGGGGGTCCAACCGGTGACGCTGGGGTCGAGGCTGCTGAGCACGACGTCGTAGTCTTCTTGATGACGCACGATGGAATCTGGCGGGCTGTTGGGGTGGTAGGAGCAGGTGAGTCCGAGGTCGGCGGCGCGTTTGGAAACGGCGTTGACGTTTTTGGCAACGTTCAGGCGGCGGCGTTGCAGATCCTTGGCGCGTCCGCTGGGTAGGGTGACGGTGCCGAGCATGGCGCCGGGGAAATGTTTTAGGAAGTCCATGGTGAAGTCGGCGGCTTCGCGTTCGTTGGGGGCTTCCTCTTCGCCGTCCCAGGCGCAGACGAGGGCGAGTCCTGCGAGCTCCATGTTATGCTCATCGAGAGTATCTTTGAGTTTGATCGGGTCACAGAAATCTCCGAGCCAGTATTTGCCACAACCGAGGGCACTCTCTGAGATCTCTAGCACCATCGGTTCGATGCTTTTGAAGCCTGCCTGTGCGGCGACTTTGATCATGTGGTCGAGTTTGTTGTCGTAGGCTTTGCCGGTTTCTTGCATGAACCAGGTGTAAACTTGTGAGCCGAATTTGATTTTAGGCATGATTTTAGGAATTTGAGATTTGAGATTTGAGATTTGAAATTAGTTAGCAGTGAGCCAGTCGTTGATTCTGGGGTTGAAGTCTTCTAGGCACTCCCAGTGAAAGGCGTGACCGGCATTTTCATACAGGTGTTGCTCTGCGTTGGGGATGGCAGCGGCGACTTCGTCGTTCATCCATTTTGGGGTGAACATATCATTGACTCCTCCGATGACCAGGGTGGGGCAGGTGATGTTTTTGAGTCGATCCGAGGTGTCGTGGTTGATGCAGGCGGTGGCTTGTCCTTCGAGTCCGTGCACGGGTTGCGGATTGCTGTCAATGGCGGCGCCTGCTAGGCCTTCGAGCATGCCTTGGTGAGCTTCGTCGTTATCCCAGAAGGGTTTGGTGAAGATGAGGGTTTGCACCCATTCCATGAATTGTTCTGGTCGCAAATGGGATTTGCAGATGATCATGTGATTGAAGATGGCGGTGGCGTAGCGGTCGCATTTTGCCCAAGGGCACATCAGCACGGTGCTTTGCACTTTATCCGGGTGTCGCAGGGCGAGTTCTTGGGCGATGATGCTGCCCATGGAGACTCCGACGATGCGGGCTTTTTGTATGCCGAGGGCATCCATCAGACCTGCGTAGTCGTCAGCCATCATGGCGGCACTGTAGTCGCCTGCGGGTTTGTCGCTGAGTCCTACGCCTCGGTTGTCGGGGGTGATGCAGCGAAAATTTTGTGACCAGTCGGCGACGTGCGCTTCCCAGACAGCTCCCGGTGCAGTGATTCCCATGATCAGGATGACGGGATCTCCGCTACCGCTTTCTTCATAATACATTTGGATTCCGTTGGTATCGACGTAGGGCATAATAGGGTGGGTGGTGTTAATGGATGTAATTGCGTAGTTTTTCCTAGCCTATCTCGTTCTGCTTTCCAAGTAAAAACCGTTGTATTTATAGAAAAAATCTGCCATGAGTTGCCCATAATGAGCAAGCCAAAAATTCTTATTTTATGCACGGGTAATTCTTGTCGTAGTCACATGGCGGAGGGGGTTCTACGTGAGGTTGCAGGCGATTTGTTTGAGGTTTTCAGCGCAGGGTCCAATCCTGCGGGCTATGTGCATCCGCTAGGTATCGAGGTGATGAAAGAAATCGGTATCGATATTTCTTCGCATAGCAGCAAGCGTCTCGACCGGTATTTGCAGTCGGGTATCGATACGGTGATCACGGTCTGCGGCGATGCGGATCAGGCGTGTCCGACTTTTCCAGGCAAGGTTCATCGTTACCATTGGGGCTTTGATGATCCGCCCAAATCGGTGCGAGAGGGTGAGCAGGAAATCGAAGCATTTCGCCGTGTGCGAGATGAAATCAGAAAAGTTTTTGGAGCCTATGTAGCAGGTTATCGTCAGGCTTTGGGTTGAGGCATTTTGGTGAAAGAAAAAGAATAGCTTGTCATGGTTTACCGTAGCTTTTGGCTCTGGTTATTACACCGCATTTTGGTTCAGGTCATTGTAAGGCTTGCGCTTGCCAGGCGTTTTTTCAGAAAAGCTGCGTCAAGCCGCAGCACTCCAAAGCAGTGCTTGACCTTGGAGTGCGGGTGACTCGACACCGCTTTCTTTAGCCGTCTCGACAAACATAGTTTGACAGTAGATCAATAGTGAATAGTTTCATTGTTATGGAAATATGGAATTATGAGTTTGGATAAATCATCGATGGGATTTTTTGAGCGTCATCTCACCTTGTGGGTGGGATTGAGCATTGTGGTAGGGATTGGGCTGGGTCGAATGGCACCAGATCTGGCGGCATGGTTTGACGGCATGGCGATCGTGGTGAACGGGGCTCCGGTGATTTCTATTCCGATTGCGGTTTGTTTGTTTTTCATGATGTATCCGATCATGGTGAAGATTGATTTTGGTGAGGTGGTGAAAGCTAGTCGAAATCCTAAGCCGGTGGTGCTGACTTTGCTCATCAACTGGGCGGTCAAACCTTTCACGATGTTGGGCATCTCGACTTTGTTTCTGGGGGTATTTTTCAAAGATTATCTGACTGGCACGGAGATCGTAAAAGATGGCAGTGAGGTGGAGTTATATCGTTCGTATATTTCTGGGGCTATTCTGTTGGGTATCGCTCCTTGCACAGCTATGGTGCTGGTGTGGAGTCATCTGGTGAAGGGGAATCAGGGGCTGACGCTGATCATGGTGGCGATCAACTCACTAGCGATGTTGTTGTTATACGGTGTGTTAGGGGCTTGGATGTTGGGAGTGAATCAAATGCCGGTGCCGTGGCAGGCATTGTTGTTGTCGGTGGGTGTGTATGTCGCCTTGCCTTTGGTGGCGGGGTATTTTTCCCGCGTATGGATTTTGAAGACGAAGGGTTTGCAGTGGTTCAATGAGGTGTTTCTGCGTTTTCTGAGTCCAGTTTCGATCTCTGCTTTGCTGTTGACTCTGGTGTTGTTATTCAGCTTCAAAGGAGATACGATCTTGGCGAATCCTTTGACTATTTTTTGGATCGCCATTCCGCTTACGGTACAGACGCTGTTGATTTTTGGGATCACCTACGTCTTGGCGAAGTGCTTGGGATTATCGTTTGAGGATGCAGCGCCCTCGGCAATGATTGGGGCGTCGAATCATTTTGAAGTGGCGATCGCGACGGCGGTGATGCTGTTCGGCTTGTCCTCTGGTGCAGCTTTGGCTACGGTGGTGGGGGTGTTGATCGAGGTGCCAT
>JAKISY010000039.1 GCA_021648365.1 Verrucomicrobiales bacterium | reverse complement strand
GCGCGCGTAAAAATGGAAGGTTGGAAAAAGTTGTAAAGCTGTGCCATACAGGGTATGGTCTACGATAGAAAGGACGAAAACTATGAAAATGACGATGCACATCAACGAAGACGCTTTGAGTGATGTTATAGAAATGTTTGGCTGTGAGAGCAAAACAGAAGCGGTTAATTTTGCGCTGAAAGAAGTCGTGCGGCGTAAAAAGTTACGCGCCTTATTGAAAAAAGGGATGGGATTGACCGCGGACGAAATACGCGATGGCTATGAGCCTGACTATGAACCCCGTCCGTTATTGGTAGCCGAAGGAAAAGGAGGTAAGTATGAATCAGGACGTTCTGATTGATTCGAATGTGTACATCGACCTGTTGCGTAGCGGCAGAGATCCGGGGCAGGCGATTGCCACACGCTATGATGAGCTCGATGTGGTGACCTGTGGCATGGTTCAGCTGGAGGTTCTACGTGGAGCGCGTGAGCAGAATTTAAAAAGTCATTTGCAAGAGGTGTTCTCTCTGATGCAATATGTGCCAAGTGATCATGCTTTGTGGGAAGAAGCTAACGAACTGGCTTGGACTATGGACAGGCTAGGTAAGGTGATTCCAGCGCAGGATATAGTCATCGCAGCGTGCGCGCTGCGTGTGGATGCTGCTGTGCATAGTTATGACCGGCACTTCTCGATGATACCAGGATTGACGGTGAACTGTGATTTTTTGTAGTCACGCATCTACTTCAGGCTGTATTTTCCATTAGTGACAGGCTTCTATTTTCAATTTATCGAATATCCCTACGGGAAAGCATTGACGAAAGCTGTCAGATTGTTTACTTTCGCTCGAAATTACTTTCTGGAAAGTAGGATTGATCATTCATCAATGAAGGGCTGATTTTTCTGGAGATGATCATAATAGATAAAAATAGATATGCGTAGCCTGAAAAATTTTGGAATTGTTTTGTTTGCCGTCGCTGGTGTGATCCCTGTGGTGGTGTTGTTTTTGTTGATTCAAGCCCTTTCTGGAGGAGGAGGGCATCAGGCGAGCGTTGCGCAATCGAAGCTGTCGGTGGCGGTCAGAAAGCAAGTGGAGAGCTTGGTGGATAACTCCCTTCGGGAAGCTAAAAGCGTGAAGGGGAATCCGCTGGTGGCCGATCCTAAAAAAGATCTGAAACAAGTAAAAGAAGAATTGCTTCGTTTGAAAAAGTGGAAATTTGATGATGCTACTATCATCGATGAGAATGGGAAGATTTTAGTGACCACGGCGAAAACGGCAGCGACCATGGACGCTACGAAATGGGCTAAAAGTACCAAAAGCGAGGGGCGACCTTTTGTGGCTTACCCCTTAAAGATTGGTGCAAGTGAAACGGCAAGTTATTCGGTTTATCAACCGATCAAAGCTAAAGGGGATGCGGATGGACGTGTATTGCGTCTGGATTTTTCTTATAAGCGCATCGCGGATATTCTCAGTGGAGTCAAATTGGCTAAGGGCGAGCAGCTTTATATGATAGATTCAGCGGGCAAAACGCTCTTTTCAGCTACACCAGCTCAGGTGCTCAAGCCGTTCGCGAAGGTGACGGGTTTTTCTGATTGGTTGGCAGCGGAGGAGGGTCTGGCTATCAAGACCTCTGATACTAAGGAAGATGCGTTTGTGCAGACGGTGATGCCGAAGGATCTGATGACGGGCCAAAAAGGCTGGTTGTTGGTGTGGGTGGGTGCAGAAAAAGGAGGTGCTTCGACGGGTATGTTAACCATTTTGTTTGCGGTAGCTGCCGGTATCGGCATAGCTTTGGCGGTGGTTCTAGGATCTGTGCTGACTAAAAAAGTAAAGGGGTCTATTCTCGATGTGGCAGATGGCTTGGATGCGGTAAGTGCTGGCGATATGAAAGTGGAGCTGGAGCCGGGTGGCCTCGATGAAACGGATGTTTTGGTTGAAGCTTTTAATGACATGGTGTTGAAGGTGAAATCAGGTCGTGAATCTTTGGAGAGTAAAGCTAGTGAAGAAAGCAGTGAATTGCGCGATTCGAAGGAGAAATTGGCGTCTGCTACATCTGAGCTGAGAGCGGCATTCGAGGCGGTGCGTGAGGCAGTGGTGATGGTAGATTTGGACGGTAAAGTTATCGAAGCTAACCAACATTTCTGTGATCTGGCGGCATTATCCCAGAAAGATCTGAAGGCCTACTCATCGGAAGCGATGGTGGATCAGCTGAAATCACGATTTAAGGACGCTGATGGTTTTGGTAAACATTGGCAGCATTTTTCAGATAATCCTAGAATGGTAGGCAATGATGAATGGCACACGCCTGGAACGGCTCCTTTGACGATTGATATTCGCACGGTGCCGGTGTTGTCAGACGGCGACGAGGTCACTGGTAGGGTGTGGGTCTTCCGCGATGTGACGGAGGTGCATACGCTTGATCTGCAGTTGCGGCAGTCACAGAAGATGGGAGCTTTGGGTAATCTGGCTGCTGGAGTGGCACATGATTTTAATAACATGCTCACAGGTATTTCTGGTAACGTGTCGATTGCCTCCTTGAAGTTGAGTGAAGGTGAGACGGACAGCCTTTCGACTTATCTCAACTCTGCCAGTGAGGCTTGTGAGCGGTCGGCTTCTTTGGTTCGACAGTTACTGGATTTTTCAAGACAGAAGAATGTAGAGGAAATCGTGATTTCTTGTGACATCAAAAAAATCGTGCAAGAAACGGCGATGATGCTTTCTCGAACTTTGGACCCTAGGTTGAAACTGGAAGTTCAGGTGGACGATGGCGTGTGGCCGGTGCGCGGAGATGGTAATCAGATTCAGCAAGTGCTGATGAATATGTGCGTGAATGCAGGTGACGCGATTTACGATGAAGGCACTATCCGCTTGGAAGTCAGTAATCGCGTGAAAGTGAAAACGGGTGGCGGTAAGGGTTCCCGCAGCGGTGAGTTTGTTGAGTTAACCATCATTGATGACGGGGAAGGCATGGTGGATGAAATCCGCGAGCGTATTTTTGAACCCTTTTTCTCGACTAAAGCACAAGGTGAAGGCACCGGTTTGGGCTTGGCTACCTGTTTGGGTATCGTTGAGAAGCTTGGCGGTTGGATCGATTGTGAATCGGAACTGGCGCTGGGAACGACGTTCAGGATTTTCTTGCCGCGTAGTCGCAAAGCTCTTACGGGCGCTGCTGCCGCGGATGTGGACTTGAACTTTGATGACTTGGGCGAAGGCTTCCGCGAAGGTGAAGGGGTAGGCTTGAAAGCACTGGTGGTCGATGATGAAGAGAGTGTGCGTGATGTCGCGGCGAATATCTTGCAAGAAGAGGGTTACGAGGTCTTGACGGCTGACAACGGAGAAGAGGCAGTGAAGATCTGTCAGGAACAGGATGGCAAGTTAGCTGTGGTGGTCTTGGATCTGACAATGCCGGTGATGTCTGGTCGCGACGCCTTTGTGCAGATGCGCAATGAATACCCTGAACTGCCGGTGATCATTTGCAGTGGTTATTTGATGGACATCGTGGACTTTGTCGGTGAATTGGGTTGCGAGCCCGATGAGAAAGTGCAGAAACCTTATCGGGTGAATGTGCTTCGTAAAAAGATCAAACAGGTGATCAGCAAACGAGAGGCTGCTGCAGGCAGTGCAGCTAAGAAAAAAGCTCCTGCCGAGTAGCGGGGCTTAGGCTTGGGGCGTTACCAACTCCAATCCAGAATTGCTTGAGCCCGCTTGTTCCAGGCAAGTTGGGCAGCGCGTATCGCTGCATTTTGTGCGAGTTCTTGGTAGTGCTGAGGGTCATCTATGAGATTCTTGGCTACTTGGGAAAAATGAGAGGAGTCTTGTGGTGGCAAGTAAATAGCAGCATCGGCTAGGACTGCGCGCGTAGTCGGTAGATCACTGGCGATCACTGGTAGGTGATGGGAAAGAGAATCCAAGGCTTTGACGGGACAGGTCAAGGCGCGGTTGTAGTAGCTATCCTGTAAAGGCACGATGCCGATGCTGGCGTATTTTTCGAGATGCCGATGCAGTTGGACAGGGGGCATGGCTGGGAAAAAACGAATCGGCAAGGGGGCGGTAGAAAGTTTGGTTTGTTGTTTGCGCAGTTTTTTCTCAAGCTTGGCAATTTGTGTTGTTTGTCCGCCTAAAAGGTGGAGTTCAAGTTGGTGTTGCTGAAAGAAGTTTGCTTGTTCGAGTAGGTCATGAACGCCTTTGTATCGGTGCAGGTGACCTACATAAACTACGGTGCGGCGTTTGCGCCGCGTTTCGACCTCTTGCAAGCTCAGCGCTGCATGCTCAAGACAGCCTAGGGGGAGTGCGTGGGTATTCACTTTGGGCAAAGCCTGGCGATAGAGGGCCTCTTGTGGAGGAGTGATGCAAAGCACTCCGCTGAGGCGGGGTAGGAAAAAACGTTCGGTCCACCGTTTGCGGTGATCGGTGAACTTGATTTTATGATCTCTAGCAGACAGGTCGGCGTGGAAGTCATGCGCTTCATAAAGGGTGCGCAGGGTGTCAGGGAAACGTTTTTGTAGGCGAGAGAGTAGGGCGATCAGCCCTAACTCGCGAGTGAGGAAGGTGACCTTTTCTCCTTGCTCTAATTCTTGGCGGGCAAAGTTGAGTGCTTGACGGTAGATGCTTCTGCCTAGGGTTTCTGTGAGTTGGCTGCCTTTAGCGATACGGTGAATGTGGAGTTTCTCATGATTCTCTACTCCGTAAAAATCACTCAAATCTGCGAGGCTATCGGAAGGACTTCCCTCACTGACGAAAAAATGGCTTTGATAACCAGCTTGAGCGAAGGAGAGCGCATTGAGCAAACCTATATACACAATGGGGCCAGGTTTTCTCCATTCACTGCGGTTGGCCCAGATGATTTTCATGAAATGCTCAAGTGACTTTAATAGGTGATTGAAATAAGGTGAGGAAGACGGGAGTATTTAACCATGAATCGTGCAGATAGCACGTATAAGAATCGAGAACTTTAGAGTAGTCATGATGGAAATAGGTTGGCGAGAATGGGTGGCTTTACCTGAGCTGAATGTGCCGGGAATCAAGGCTAAGATCGATACGGGGGCGCGTAGCTCTGCTCTACACACGGCAGAGTATGAGTATGTTGAAGACGATTTCGGTCAGACTTGGGTTCATTTTGTGCTGCATCCTTTAAAAAAGAGCAAGAATTGTTTGAGGCACGGCAAAGCAAAGGTGATCGCTTTTCGTGAAGTGAAAGATTCAGGTGGACATATCGAGAAACGTCCCTTCATTGAAACAAGGGTGAATCTGGCGGGTTTTGAGTGGCGAATAGAGCTAAGCTTGACGAACCGTGAGCAAATGCGCTTTCGGATGCTGATCGGTCGCAAGGGGCTCGAGGATCATTTTCTGGTGAATCCAGCCAAGTCTTATTTGGTAGGAAAAAGTTTACGCGAACATTACTCTAAGGAAGAAAAGGGATGAAGATTGGAATTTTATCTAGAAATAGAAAGCTGTATTCGACCAACAGTTTGGTAGAGGCTTTTGAAAAGCGCGATCATGAGGTGAAGGTGATCGATTATTTGAAGTGTCACATGGATATCACCTCTCATCGCCCGATGATTTATTTGGGGGATGAAGCGTTGAAGGGGTATGATGCGATCATTCCGAGGATTGGGGCTTCTCACACGTTTTTTGGTTGTGCGGTGGTGCGTCAGTTTGAAGTGATGGGGGTGTATAGTTTGAATGAATCTGTGGCGATCAGTCGAGCGCGAGACAAGTTGCGTAGTTTGCAGTTGCTGGCGAGGAAAGGCATCGGTCTTCCGGTGACGGGTTTTGCCCATGATCCTCGTGCGACCAAACATTTGATTCGCTTGTGTGGCGGTTCGCCTCTGGTGATCAAGTTGTTAGAGGGAACTCAAGGGGTAGGGGTGGTGTTGGCGGAAACTCAGAAAGCGGCAGAGAGTGTGATCGAGGCGTTTCGTGGATTGAATGCCAACATCATGGCACAGGAGTATATCAAAGAAGCGGGCGGTGCAGACATACGTTGTTTTGTGGTGGGCAATCGTGTGGTGGCTTCGATCAAACGTCAGGCTAAGGAGGGAGAGTTCCGTTCTAATTTGCATCGCGGCGGAACTGCGTCGGTGGTTAAGATCACACCTGAAGAGAGATCGACGGCGGTTCGTGCGGCAAAAATCATGGGGCTGAGCGTGGCTGGGGTGGATTTGTTGAGAGCTAATCATGGCCCCGTGGTGATGGAGGTGAATGCTTCGCCGGGTTTGGAGGGTGTGGAGACGGCGACGGGTAAGGATGTGGCGGGAGTGATTGTCGATTTCATCGAAAAAAATGCCATCGGAGGCAAAACGCGAACACGCGGTAAAGGATAGTCGTTTTGAGTGTTAAGAAAAACAGCAGTGAACCTGAAATGCTACGCCTAGGGGGGCAATCCTTTGCGCCTGGTAGTAGCGGCACGGTTGAATTGACAGTGGGGCACATGATCGACCATCAGCCACTGTCGATGACGGTGCATGTTCACCGTGGGCGTAGAGCTGGACCTTGTTTGTTGGTGAGCGCGGGGATTCATGGCAATGAGATTTGTGGGGTGGAGTCACTGCGTTTGTTATTGAAGATGCGCTTGTTGAAGGGCTTGCGCGGGGATCTTATCGTAGTGCCGGTGGTGAACATGCCGGCGTTCATGGCTCGTTCGCGCTATTTGCCCGATCGCCGCGATTTGAATCGCCTGTTTCCCGGTTCTTCGAAGGGGTCGTTAGGTGGACGTTTGGCGAGCTTGTTCATGGAGGAGGTAGTGGGGCAATGCAGTCATGCTGTGGACATGCATTCAGGAGCGATCAATCGGCCCAATTTACCGCAAATCAGAATCTCGCCCGGCGACGAGGTGGCGATGGGGTTGGCGCTAGCTTTTCGCGTGCCTGTGGTGATCGAATCTCCTGTTCGTGAAGGCACTTTGAGGCAGGTTTTGTTTACTAAAAAAATTCCGTCTTTATTATTTGAAGCTGGTGAGGCAGGGAGATTGGATCATGCGTCCGTGCGCTACGGTGTGCGTGGGCTGGTATCGGTGATGAGGTCTTTGTCGATGTTACCCAAAGAGCGTAAGCCTGATACGATTAGGAGAGCGAAAACCGTAGTAGCCCAAGAGACTTACTGGGAGCGTGCTCCGATGGGAGGTATTTTCACTCCTAGAACAGAACTGGGGAAAGCTGTCGCATCAGAGGAGGTCTTGGGAATCGTTGCCGATCCTTTTGGGCGTGCTGAGTGCAAGGTGGTGGCGCGTGAGAGTGGGGTGGTCATCGGATGCTCGCGAGATGCCGCCGTCGATGAAGGGGATGCTTTGTTTCATATAGCCCTGACCCAATATCCAGACAAGGCGGAGAGGCAGATCCAACGCAGCAGTCGAGTGATCGCGAATTCGTTAGAGAGTCATTATACAGGGTAGGAATTTTGATTGAAAAATGATGACAAAAGGATCTTTGATAGCAGTGGATTGGGGATCGACTCATCTGCGGGTGAAGTTGATCATCGAAGGTCGGGTGGCAGAAAGTCGTTCATCGGATCAGGGGATCAAGCGATTGAAGAGCAAAGGCTTTGACTCGGTGTTATTTTCTTTGTGTGGTGATTGGAAAAAACAACATCCCGATTTCCCGATATGGATGAGTGGTATGATCGGCAGTCGTGAAGGCTGGAAAGAAGTGCCTTATTGTCCGACGCCTGTGTGCTTGAAAGATTTGGTGGCGGCGCTATCGGTGGTGGAAACGGAGTCGCTAGGTGAGGTTTTTATTGTGCCAGGCTTGAGGCATGACTTTGATGATGATGCCACCGACGTGATGCGAGGTGAGGAAGTGGAAGTATTCGGTCTATTGGCTGGTTTGGACAATGAGAAACTGGAGGGGAGTCCATTGACCATCTGCGGGCCAGGTACTCACAGCAAATGGGTGAATGTGGAAGGTGGTCAAATAGTGTCTTTTCGAACGTGGTTCACTGGCGAGGCTTTTGAGAAACTAACTCAAGACAGTTTGATCTCGGGTGGCAGTCTAGTCGATAGAGATCAGGTGAACAGGGGGGGCTTCACCCGAGGTCTTGAGAGTTCAGGGCGTTCAGGCGGGTTGTTGCATCATTTGTTTCTTGGGCGCACGGATATGCTAACCCAGCGCGTGGAGGCCGCACATTTGCCAGCTTTGATTTCAGGTTTATTGATCGGTCATGAAATTCGTGAGGCGAGGAAATTTGCTCAGGGTGAGGTTTATCTGATGGGCAACAATCGTAGTGCTGAGCTTTATACTCAAGCGTTCGACTATTTTGATATGCCTCATACCCGCTGCCATGAAGACGTGCATATGGCAGGTATGTTGGCTTTGTTGAACAGCGGATTGAATAATTCAAAGCATAGCTTTCAAACCGCCTCAAAATAGGATGAGCAATGGTTCACTCGCGTTTCGATCTTGCAACAAGCCCGATCACAATCACGCTACCAATAATAAAAATCCAATAGAAAAAGGAATTATAAGCATCACTGCGATCATAGTTTTTTCCGCTTGGTGGCTCTAAAGAGACAGTTGCATACTGTGGCAACGGTCGTGTGTTTTCTCGGTTGGCACGTTTTTCGTCCCAATCGCGGTGTTTTTTCCAATACCAGGAGATTTTCAAGCCTAGCACCCAGGGGTAAAGTTTATTCATGCTACTTCTTATCGACAGGCTCACTCTAGGATACATCAACTTATTGGCACTAATACTATAGCCGTTGGCATTGCGACCTTGGTTCTTTTCAGACCCATACCACTGATCAAGCTTATCGGTTGGTAAACCTAAATTGAGATGAACTTTTTTGGCTACTTGGTAAGCCTCGTCATGTGGCATGACGACACCAGCAGTAGTAATTTTGATTAACTCTCCATCGTTTCCATCAGCAATGCCAAGCCTAACTTTCTGTTTAAACACTCTTCCTCCTGGAAGTTTGATGATTAGCGATTGGTTTTGATAAGAAAAACTTTTCCTCGATGAGCTGCTTATATCGTTAAGCTTAATCCCTGATTTTTTGAAAGCATCGATTGAATGACCATTACTAAAATCCAATGTAATCACATCAGGAGAAAATACAGGGAGCTTTGCGTTGGCAGCAATACTTGTCCAACAAAACAGGTAAATTAGAATCGTGTATTTCATTGCTAAATTGAAAAAAGACTTAGGGAACATATGAGCGTTTTATCTTGAAATTTTAAATCAATTTTTTTCTGATTTGTAAATATTCAGGTCTATGTGAACCATTTCATAAGAGCTTAACAGCGGATAAGGTGGATAGGGAAATAAATTATTCAATGATGACTGTCCAGGTCTCCTCACACTTGCTTCCATCATCAAGCAAACTTGATACATAGAAATATCCACGAGCCATGCTGTGGAAAGATTGAGGTAGAGTGGGTGTCCTCACCCGCTGATTGCGATCTAGCTGTAAAAGGGAGCGGGTGAGGACACCCACCCTACTTTCCAAACACACGCATTTCTTTTACTCTCCCACCTGAACCAAACGCAGTGCAGATAGGCGAAGTCAAGAGTTACTCTGATTTAAGCTTTACGCGTTGTCATGAGGACGTTCATTTGGCCGGCATGTTGGCTTTGCAATCTACTCTTTTGGCTTTGGCCAGTTGAGGTGTTGGTGAAGGAAGTCGTAGGTGCCTTGTTCGTGGATAGCGTGGGGGCCGAGGATGTATTCGATGCGAGTGCGCTCGGGGATTTTTAATTGAGCGGCATAGAGGTAGCGGATTTTGGCGTATTCCTGGGCGACTCGGTCATCGGGTTGCACGCCGTCGAAGTGGCCGCGTTCGACCATGAAGGGACGAGGACAGATGAGGTGAGCCATTTCGGCGTAGTTGAAGGTGCTGCCGAGGTTCCATTCCCAGATTTCGTATTCACCTTTGTTGGAGTAGCTGTAGCGTAGCGATCGTTTGTCGGTGGCTGCGGTTTTCCATACCCACTCACCGAAGTCGGCGCTGCAGATGGATAGGGCGTAGTTGGTGACCAAGGCGGGGATGCGCATCGCGGATTTACCACCGTAGGAGATGCCGTAAAAGCCGATGTTCTTGCCATCGACGTAGGGTTGTTTTGTCAGCCAGTCGGTGATTTGTTGATGCTGAGGCACGGCGATGGAGAACAGGGTTTTGCCGATTGATTGGGATTTGAATTGCAGGGTGCGGAAGCGGTCAAAGAGCACGTAAGGGTTTTGTGGGGCGAAGGTGATGAAGCCACGTTCTGCCAGATGGGTGGAGAAGGACTTGTAGGCCTTGTATTTCTCCTCGCCGGTGGTGTGGCGTGGGCGTCCTTCGAGACCGTGCTGAGTGACGACCACAGGGCGTTTATCTGAACCGTCGAGTTTCAGGTCTTTGGGTAGGGTGAGGATGCCGTAGGCGGTGACGTCGGGGAAGACGTCCATTTCGACTTGGTAGCTGACAGTTTTTGGACCGACTTCATATTTGCGCGAGCGGGCGTTGGGCGGAAGCAGGTCGATGACATATTCGCCGATGACGTCTTCGGCGAATTTTTTGCGGTAGGCAATTGTGGATTTCTCGAAATTCTCTACGCTGTCAGTTTTGACGTCCTTCATGTAGTTGATGCGGGATTCGTAGGCGAGCTGCAGTAGGCGTTGGTTGTGGCGCAGGATCTCGTTCAGTTGCTGGTCATGGCGTTGAGTGGCGTGTTGCCGGGAGGGGAGTTCCAGAGTTTGTTTTTGTTTAGCTAGGGTGGATTTAGGATCGAGTGAATGGATGAAAGCGCTGAGGGTTGCCTCTGATACTGCGTCATCCGATTCGATCAGCTTGAAAGTGGGTTTTGTCGGCTTGAGTCCGGCGACGAAGCTTTGGGCTAGGTCGAATTGTTTTTGAACTTCTTTTTTACTGGGAGTGACCAGCATGCCCGGTTTGCCTTTGAGTTTGGTGTAAGCATCTTCTTTGGATTCCAATCCATCCTTGGCATTGGCTCGATAAAAGTAGCTGGGGTATTTGCCATTTTCGATAATCAGGGTGCGAGGAGCGATGAGGCTGGCGATTTGTGCGTCGCCGAAGGAATTGAGCAGCCCGAAGGTATTGCGGTCGGCTGGCTCCTGCCAGAGATTTTGGCGCGAGGCAAAATAACCACAGACGGCGGTGACGTTGATGCGGGGATCGAGCGCTCCGGCATAGAGAGCTAGGCGTCCACCTTCGCCCCAGCCGATGATGCCGAGTGGGAGTTGTTTGTCATTTTGGTATTGTATGTTGATGATGGCTATAATTTTCTGTAATTCGTATCCGGCTAAAGTTCGTCCGAGTTCGAAAGATGGGCGGTGAGCCCACTCCCGGTTGCTTAAGGTCCATTGGTTGATGTCTCGGTTGATGATGGTAGGGATGAGGACACCGAATCCTGAGCGAACCAGTTGTTGAGCATAAGCGCCCGCCGCAGTATTTGAACTTACGAGATCCTCGGCTGTTTGATTGGCATCAGGGATGGCAATGATGATACCAAGTAAGCTTCTTCTGGGAGCAAGTAATAAACCGGAGCCACTCATGTCATCCATTACAGGCCAGCTTATCTCATGGATATCAAATTTGCGGTCATTGCTCCGAGGTGCGCTGGCGATGATGGAGGTTCTGCCTTCGACAATCGTATCCGTCATGCCTAAAATGGCAGCCAGCTCCTTTCTTTTTCCTGCTATGGATTTTGCGTAAGCTTCATGAGAAGAAAGATCTCGCTTCCAGTTTTCTTCTCGCTTCGTTTTCGCCAGCTCAATCTGCTTGAGCAAAAAACGATCAATACCGGCGATCATTTTCGAACTGAGATCACTGGTATCGGTCAGTGCTTGAGTGTTGGGAAGCGGGTTTTGATCGGGAGCTTTCTTTAGAACTGCCCAAGTGGGTGGAATCTCTGTCTTGCTGTTATTTTGTGCTTTGATCATCGGCAGCCATAAGACGCAGATGGTGAGGATCATGGCGATGAGGTAGGGGGAACGGTTGGAGATCATGGTTTCAAAGTAAGGCATGGATAAGAATGATGCGCTAGTAAAAAGAGGTGGGGATTTTTTGGTGAAAAATAAATGTTCAAAAAGTGCAAATTTTGTTTGGCAGAGAGGGGGAGAACGGGTTTAGGTTCATCTCATGACTACTCGAATGATGAATACGACTCTTGTTAAAAAGGCTTTTTTACTGATCACCGTTTTGGCGAGTGCCGTTTGCTTGGCTCAGGCAGCGGATGGTAAAGTTATGGCGGGTTCGTTTATTTTTAAATACAGCAAGCCTTGGGTGGAGAAACCTAGTAGCAGTTCGATGCGAGCAGGTGAGTTGACTTATAAATTCACCGAGGAGCAGAAACTGGAAAATGTGCATGCAGTTTTCTATTATTTTGGTCAGGGGCAAGGGGGCGATACCAATGATAACTTGAAACGTTGGGTGGGGCAGTTTCAAGGTCAGCCTAAGTCTGCATCTGAAGCGGTGGAGATCAATGGAACTAAAGTGACCTTCCTTACTGCGTCGGGAACTTACATGGAATCTTCGGGTGGACCTTTTGCTGGAAAGAAAACAGCACGTCCTAACTACACTCTCTTAGGAGCCGTTTTGGAGAGCAGTCAGGGCAATGTATTTGTGAAGCTTTTTGGCCCTACGGCATCGGTGGATGAAGTGAAAAAAGCTTTCAAAGAACTAGTGCGCAGTGCTTTGAATAAATAAAGATGATCACCGTCGCTAACTTAGCTAGTATTCAACAGGCTCAAAATATGAGAATGCTGTTGGGTTCTGCTGGCATCGAGGCATTCATCCCTGATGACTATAGTGCGACGATAACGCCTCATTTTTTTATGGGACAAGCGGGAGGGGTTCGCCTGCAAGTTTCAGACCAGGACGAAGAGGAAGCCTTGCAAATCATAGAACATGGTTTTGATGAGATCGAACCCATCGGAGATGTGGACGACGTAGCTGAGGATTAAGTCGTCATTTCCCTCTGCGTTTGGCGCGTGCAAAACGTGATCGCGCGGAGTCGCTGGTTTTAGTTAGAAAGTTGGCAATTTACGAACTGGCGGATTAATAGAGTATGACACCAATCAGTATTATCACAGAGGGAGAATGGGATAGAGCTCTTTTTACCACCTATGCGCTAAGCTTAAGTTTTTTTGAAACGCAGCTTCTGAAGGAGGGCTTGTCAAAGGGCGGGTGCCGGGATATTCAGTTGGTTGCGGATGTTGATGGCTACGAGATGTCCCTTAGCGAAAGACAAAGCCATCGAGTGGGAAATGAATACCGGCTTTTGCCTGCAGCGCTCGATAACGGAGTGTTTCACCCAAAAATATCCTATCTCTCTGGCAAAGAGGATGACGTATTGTTGGTCGGTAGCGGCAATCTGACTTTTGGAGGGTATGGACGAAATGTCGAGTGTTTGGAAGTTTTTCGTAAAACTGTAGACGGTCAAATCTTCGCTGATTTTGCAGACATGCTAGACTTATTGTCTAAGCGTGAGGATTTATGGCTGCCCGACACTACTTGGATTAATTCTTGGAGGGAACGGTCGCTCGATGGTCTCATTACTAAATTGCCAGATTTTCCTGATTTGCCTCGCTTGCTGCATTCAGTGGAACGCCCTATTGGCGAGCAGATTGCAGAGCTAGTTGAAGGATTGGGCGGAGTGAAGGAGGTAAGAGTGCTTTCCCCGTTTTATGATCCGGATGCGAAAGGTATTCTTGCTTTCGCCGAGATGTTAAATTGTTCTCGATTGGTGGTGGGATTATTGCCAGGGAGGGAAGAGCGCACGACTTTCCCTTTCTCTAATTGCCGTCAGTCAGATGTCGAAATTCAGGCTGCTTATATTGACTGCCCAGAGGACACGCGTTCGCTTCATGCCAAGTGGTTTGTCATCGTTTTGGATTCGGGAGACAAAGTGATTATTTCGGGGAGCGTGAATGCGACCCGTAAATCACTGATGACTTCTGATAATATCGAGGCAGCCGTGCTGCGGATTGCTCCGAAAAATGTAGAAGCAAGCTTAGGTTGGAAAAAAACCGATGCACCAGCAACTTACGAATCGTTGTCATTCAGAGGTGCAGGACTCGGTCAGAGGGTGTTTGTTCATGGCGTTTTGCATCATGACGGGCAGGTATCTGGAGAGATAGCAGCAAAAGGGAAAGTCCAAGGTGAATGGCAGATTATTCTCACAAAGCCAGATGGCTTTTCCAGCGAAAATATAACTACTGTCAATGATCACGGACGATTCCGGATGTCTCCGGATTACGCGGAAGAATTTGCATTCTCTTCAGGTGTCCAGATCACTGTTGTTCAAGCAGATAGACAAGGATCAGGTTGGGTGCACGTGGAGCCCTTACTGCAAACTTCTCGGAGGGGCTATCTTAGCCCTTCGCTGATGATGCGGATGATGAGTTCGGATGCTGAACTCGATGATGATGCCGAGCTGCTCCGTTATTTGGCTCTTAGCGCGAACAAGCACTTGCCTGCATTCGCCGAACGGATCGCCTCAAAAAGTTCTAAAACTCAATCATCAGAAGATGAAACGGCAATATTAGAAGATCAACGGGTAGCCACGGAAACCCTGGGAACTTTTGTTGGTGGGTTCGAATTCGATAGTGTCGGAAGCGGAGATGATACCGAATTTGACCGGACTTTTAACCAGATGATGGAGCAATTGCGCCGTCGATTGATTGAGGGGGCTCGAGAAAACGCGAAGAGGGTCGCTAGCCCAAGTAGGGAGGTTGATGATGAGAAGCAGACGGAAAAAGAAGACCAGGAACAAGAGCGTCAAGAAAGGGGCCTGGCAAAGGCATACAAGGAATTCCAGGATCGTATGGAAGGCCTGACACATTCTTTGGGACCTGGAGAAAACCGTTCGGCGGCTCTATGCATGTGGTTTGAAGTATCGTTATTGGTTTTGATCGACCGACTCAAGCGTTTAGAAGATGTCGAGCCTTTTGTCAGGCATTGGCTAACGCAGGCGCTTCGTGGCCAAACCATTGAGAATAGTAGGGAAGCACTCAGCTACCATGTGTTTGCCGCCACAGCGACTCTGGCTGCGCTAGAAATTGACCGTTCTTCTCAAAGTCCAGAGCGCTCACTCTCGCGCCTTCACGAACAAGTTGATCGTTATACTAAAGGTGCGACTGAGATGAGTTTGCTTGAGTCTTTGGAAATTTTTGACACGAATAATGCTCCATTGGTGACCAACCTGACATCACTTCTCAATTCTGCTGTGGATTTACGTGCTGCGGTAAAAACTATGCTGTCGGTTCCCACGACCGACCAACAACTCAAGGAGATTCAGCAAGCGCTGGACTCAGGGCAACCTGTTTCTGAGGATTTGCCGCTTTGGAGCATTCCTGCGGGTAAATGTTATAAGCAGTTTGTGGATAGTGAAATCATTCCACAACTCAAGCCTAGGGTTCTTGGGAGGACTGCCTGTCCACATTGTTCCATTCAACCCATCAAATCAGTGTTGCTGGAACTTGAAAAATATCGTTTCGCTCAATGTAGCAATTGCCAGAAATTTATCACTGACCCCAACTGATCAACTCATGCCACTTCAATTTGATGAAATTTTAACCGGCCCACATTTGATTGCGCCTTACCAGCCAACGCGTAGCGGCGTGGATTATCTTAATCTGAGGCAGGTCAATCTTAACTTGATGGCAATGTGTATACCGGGGACCAACAACGTCACTAGGTATGTGCGTCCTTACAGTCTGATATGCTGGGTTTACTGGATCTATCCCAAGCTTCTTGAAAAACGAGGAAATGAAGAAGCCTCCAGCGAGCAACTCCGGCTTTTCAGAGAGAAGGTGGAATCCTTGCATCTATGGGGACACCGACTCGAAGGGGTGGCAGGTCTTCCAGGTACCAATTCCAAGACGCCTCCTCTGATAGAGGGACTGGTCGAATTGTCTTTCAAGGCTTGGGGAGGACGGCGGGCTACCAATACCAGCCTTCAGGCTGCGGTGCAGTATGGCCCTTCGTTGCTTGATCTTGGTGGAATTGGACTGTTGCACAAAGCTGATGCTAATTTCTACCAAGTTACTGAGAGGGGAGAAAATTTGGCGAAAGCGTTTGATGATCACCTTCGTCAGTCATTTGCCTATGAAAGTTTGATTGATCTGGATATTCATCAAGCGAGTGAAAAAGATGCCAGGGATCTTTTTAGCTATTGGCGAATTGACCAGACTAGCCAGTTGGAGCAAGAGGCCTTTAAGGCGGCATTTTGGGACCCTGAATCGGTGAATGACAAGACGGCTCAGGGTGGTCGGAGTTCTACAATCCGATTGATTCTCGATATTCTAGACTCAACGGACAAAACTTTCACCGAGCAGGATATACGGGATCGGATGGCTTTTCCCAGACTATGGGGGAGTAAGCCTTCGGCTCTTGAGGAGGGATTACAACGGCAATCGCGGCTCTGGGTGTTATTGCAGTTTCGCCAACTTCAGAGGCTCGCATTTGAAACACTGATGGGTTGGGTTGAGGGGCTGTTGATTTATGAGAGGGTTAAGTTACCGAATGAGATTGTAGACAAAGCTCATGCATCAGTATGCGAATATCTGGGAGTCGAACCTGAAGTTGATGTGGAGTCTTTATTGCAGGCAGCCTGCTCAGACTTTGGCACGATTGACGATTATTTGGCAGCTCGAGAATCTGAATTAGAATGGTTCGATTTAAGCCGAATTTTCGAGGAACTCCTCCAACTGAACTTCAACGAGGAAGATGGGGCGTGCCCCACGTCATTTTACACCCTACTTTTTCTTTTTAATTGTCGGTCATGGATGGAGTCCGATACCATCATCCAAAGCAACCTTCATGATGGTGGTGCACCTAGAATCTCAGTCGGGTATTGGTTCCAAATTGTTGAAAAATTGAAACATCGCCCGTCTCGAGAGTTGGTCGATTGGACTATCAAAAATCTGATCGTAAGTCAACATTTTTCAGTTGGGACGAAACGGTTTGACGGGGAACGCATTCGGCTTCGAATTATTCTCGAGGAGGACGGTCTCGAACCTCTAGTGAGCAGGCCATGGCACCCCATTATAACACCTGATCGACTCGGGGCCTTGTTGTCACTGATGGTGAGCAGTGGTTTGATTCGAGGGGGAGATGACGGTTACTTGGGTCTTTAGTCCCGTATTTTAACAGAATGAAGTGGCTGAGGATTAAGTCGTCATTTCCCTCTGCGTTTGGCGCGTGCAAAACGTGATCGCGCGGAGTCGCTGGTTTGCGGTGGTGGGTCGGCTTGGGGACGTGGGCTTTTCTTCTTTTCTGGAGAAGGTTGCAGTGAGGTTTGAGTTTCTGGCTTTTGAATTTTCCTCTGCGTTTGTTTGAAGCTTTTTTTCTGTTTGGCGGTTTTTTTCAGCCAAGCTAGATTCATACTAGGCAGGCTCCAACCTGTGCGGGTGATCAAGGCGTCGAACAAAATGCCGACTAATAATAAGCTCAATAACCAAGCTTGAATAGAACTGTAATCTTTTCGTAAAGGCTTCTGCCAAGCATCGGGCAGGTCGAGCAGTGGGCGGCCTTGGCTCGCTGCGGAGAGGCTAGTGAGTTCTTCGATACTTTCAGGATCAAGCGCCCACTCGCGGCTACTGCCCAGGACCAGCGGGCCGAAGGGGAGAGTGTATTGATCTGAAATCTGTATCGCTCCGCGCAACATTTGCTCTTCTTTGAGATGGATCTGCACCGAATAGCGCTCGGGAGAGATTCGCTCCCAAGTCAGCTCTCGCTTAGTAGGACTTTGCGATAGACCTTCGCTGAGCACTATTCTAGGCGGTGTTGCGGCAAAGCGGTCGCCCCATTCTTGGTCGTCGTAAAGTAGATCGATGGTTAACAGAGTGCCGTTAATTTTGGTGCGAATACCAATGCCCGGAGGGGTGCGTTCACCCATCAGCCAGCGGTTCAGGGTTTGGATGAAATCTCCCAGTTGTTGCCAGTCACGCGCTTTTTGTGAAAACTCTCCACCGAGCGGAAAAGAAATCGCGGCACTGCGTCCGATGCCGCGCCGTCCTGTCGCTACTAGCGGTGCGGCGTATTCATCTGCGCTGATCAGCGCAGCGGTGTCGCCGTCTTTGAGGTAACTTAAATTGTAGCCATCAATAGAGTCGAGCCATTTGGCATCGCGGTTAGCTATTTCAAACCAGCCTCCAGTCGCCTGGGTAGCGCTGCTATCTTCGATGAAGGTGGAGCGTGCTACGGTGACGGTTTCCTGGGCGAAAATATTGGGCAGAGTGGCTGCATCGGTGGTGAAAAAAATACGGCCATTGCCTCGTTTGGCAACATCTTCGATGAAGGCTGCGTCGCTATCGGCACGGGTTCCCAGTCCGATGACACTGACGGTGCCGCCATCGGCAGTGATCTCTTTGAGTAGGGATTTGTAATTGCCGGGCTGCTCTGAGTCTGCGGCATCGGTGAATAGGATCATGTGTCGTTGCCCAACTTGTGCTTTTTTCAGTGAATTCCATCCGGACTTGAGTCCTTCATAAACAAAGATGCCGCCGCCCATGCTTTGAATCGAACGGGCTCGGTTGATGATCTGTGCTCGATTGGCACTCACATTCATCAGTGGAACAATGATGTGCGCTTTGCTGTCCACCGCTTGAATGGTGATCAAATCCTGCATGCCTAGTAGTTCAACGGCACGAGCGGCGCCTTCATTGGCGAGCTGCATTTTGCTGCGCCCCCCCGAGGCGGTCATTGCCATGGAACCTGAGCGATCCATGACGATCGCCATGGCTACGGCGAGTTTGCGGTGATCGTTTTTGAGCTCCATCGAGACGGGTAGCAGTGAGTCGATGGGGCTGTCGTAATAACCGCCGGACCCAAAACTGCGCTTGCCTCCCACCATCAATAGTCCGCCGCCTTGTTCGCTAACAAAAAAGTTAAGCGCTTTGAGGAAGGGGGAGGGGATTTCATGGGCTGGCACATTGTTGAGGATCACATTTTTGCAGCCACTGAGTTGCCCTAAAGTGAGAGTGAGCGGATCGTTGATCAGTTGAACTTCAAAACCTTGGTTTTGCAAAATGGGAAGCAGAGGGTCATCGGTGTAATGGCTGATAAGCAAGACGCGCGGTCCACTGTGCACTTCGACCCAAGCCTGGTAGCGATTGTTACCAGCGTGCGCGTCTTCGGCGGGTGAGATGCGAGCTTCGTATTGGAAAGAGCCACCTTGGGTGATACGGTCGGTGAATTTTAGCTGTCCGTGTCCCTGTTGGATGCTGACGGTGCTTTCGCCGAGTTTTTGTTGATTGCGGTAGATGGAGATGGGGACTTCTCCGTCTTGGTTACCGATCACATCGATTTCTATCAAAAAGGGTTCGCCGCGTTGGGTGCGCTTGGGGATCTTGACTTGGCGGATCTGATAGTCGGTCGTTTGTTTGGCGCTCAATAGTCGGTAGTCGAGCGGGATTTCCATGGCTTGCAGTTTTTCGCTGATGCCAGTGAGAGGTTCGGTGCTGTAGCCGTCGGTGAAGATCAAGATGCGGCTGCGTTTTTTGCGATCACTGAGAGCTAAGACATTTTCAAGGGCAAGGGCGGTGCGGCTGAGATTCTTGGATCCAGGGTAGGTGGTGGTCTCGATGTTGGTCTGGGTGACCACTTCGGAGGCGTAGTCGATGAAGTGTAATCGGTCAGCATCACTGGGGCGTGATTTTTCTAATAAACCGCGCCATTCATCGATGTCTTGATCCACCATTTTTTCGGCTGAGGCCGATCGATCGATCAGCACCCATAAATCGAGTCCGTCTTTGAGCTGTTTGATACGTGGATCTACGAGGATCAGAGTGATCAGAGCTAACAGCAAGATGCGTCGCGGACGCCACAGCTCTAACCGTGGTAGATACCAGCCGATTAGCCCAAAAAAGAGCAAAAGTAAAAACCATTGTGGGTAGGGAAACATGGCTTAGGTGGATGGAGGGTGCGTGGCAGGGTGAGTATGAGTGCTGGTGCGAGTGATGAAATGCCAGGAGAGCAAAAGGCATAAGCAGAGCAGCAACAACCACAACTGCCAACGGTCATCTTGTTGGCTGTGTTGTTCGATCAAGGAGACGGGTAGTGCTGCCAGATCATTTCTCGAAGCGGCGTCCAGCAGGTCGGCTTCTCGGGTGTCGGCAAAATGGGTGGCGCCAGAAAGTAAGATCCCATCCCCTTGTTGGATCTCGAAAAAACAAGCCTGGCGTGGGGCATGAAATAAATTTTTTTGACTGAGAAAAAGTGCCTGCTTACTGTTTTTCTGTTGGCTGCTGGTGATAAGAGCAGGGGGAGAGGATTTTTCGTCGTGATCGTAGGCGAGGTGTAAGCTTTGTGCAGTTTCGAAATTGGCTTGAGAGGGAGCGACTTTTTGCTCGCGAATGGATTCGATGAAACGGTGAATGGTGACGATGAAAGCTGGTAGGCGGGTGACGTTGGAGCTGGCGAGGTCGAAGTTGAAAATCAATTTTTGTTGGTTTCCGCTAGAGCGTAGGAAGATCAGTGTGCGTTGATCTTGCCACAGCAGTGGGATGTCGTTTCCACGTAAGGGCAGTCCCGTGCCAGATTTTGCTAATAGGCTTTGCCAGTTTAGCCCTTCCATCAGAGCATGATGTTCGGAGTAAATCGATCCTTTGAGATAGGATGTTGCGATAGTGTTAGGTTTGAGAAAAATAATACTGTTGCCGGAGGGCAGAGCTGCTGGCTGCAGTGGGTCGTAACTGTTGATCGATACGTCGGCAGAGGTGTTTTCCTGCGGTAGGGAAACTTGCTCGATGGTTTTCAGTAAGTTTTGCAGTAGCGCTAAAGACTTAGGCGGGAGTTGGGTGGCGAGGCTGAGCTGTTTTTTCTTCGGCAGCACGATGGGGAGTTGGTCGTCTAAACTGAAGTCATCGGATTCTAATTGCAGTGTTATTTTTTCTATTCCGGCAGGGAAGGCGCCTTGCAGCGAGCGGGTTTGCCCTGCTTCGAGTTGCAGGCTACGAGATGAGGATTTTTTATCCTTACTGTGTAAGAACCAAGTGCGCGTTTGGCTCTGATCGGAGTAGTTGCGAACCAGTGCTTTCCACAAGATTTCTCCATCATCGCTGCTTATGATCCTCATACCAGCGAAGCCAACGTTGGGCGTTTTTTGTCCCACGGCTAGCAAGTGGGCATTGTGGGGTAAGTTCTCGATCAGATGATCGCTGAGCATGATCAGCAAACCTTCGCGACCAACGATGCTGCGGGCGACGCCTAAAGCTGGAGTGAAATCATGAGAGCTTGCGAGCGGTTGCCAGGTTTGGATGGCTTGCAGCGCCAGTCTCCTGTCGGTGCCGTTGAAGATAGGCTGCTGAGAGCGATGAGAGTCGATCACTACATATTCGCTGCGGTGGACTTTGCTGGATAGTCGCTGCAAGGTGCTTTGCAGTTCACTCTGGATATTTTCCTTGAAGGCTGACATCGACGCAGAGCTATCCAACACGATGGCGATGCGTTGCACACTGTTCTTTTGGATCCAGCGAGGCTGAGTAAGTATCCATGTTAGCACGAGCACTGCCAAGAGTTGCAGCCAGAGCGGGATCGAGGGGCGCAGTTGGTCGAAACGATTGCCTTTCACGCTGTCGTGTTGCAAGTGATCGAGCAGGAAGAGCGTGCTGATTTTTAGCACTTTGGAACGCTGTTGCAAAAAGTGAATCAGGATGATCGCAGGGATGCCGAGCAATGCCCAGAAACCTAAAGGATTAGCGAATGAAAATGGCATGACTGAATTAAAATTCTATGACTTTGGCGGCTAGGGCTTCGTATTGTAGGGAGCTTTGGAAATCGGGTTCGGCGGGGACGCGAGCCATGAGGGCACCGTGTTTGGTGGCGAGGCTTTTCCATAAATCGAAGTGGCGGTGGTAGGTGTCGTGGTAACGCTCTAAGAGGTGGCGCTCGATTCGGTGGGGGTGAATGCTAGAGTCTTCAATTTCTACAAATTCGTAATTTCCTTCCCAGTCGGGTCGTTCTTCGCTGACACAAAAGGGAGCCATCAGCATGGCTCGTCCTTGCTCGCGAGCGAGGGCGACCAGGGTCGTTTGTGGAGAGTCATGAAAGAGCAAGTCGCTGATGAAAATGCGCATGGATTGAGCACGTAGCGGCACGCTTTGCAGTTCGGGTGGGCAGGCAGCTGAAGTGGCGGGGAGCTGCTCTGCTTGTTCGATCCATTGGGGGTTGTGGATCATGTCATTGCGAAAGTGAATATGATTTTCTCCTTTGACCACAGAAGTGGAGAGCGAGGCTCCTGCTTTGAGTGCGGCGTGAATGCAGAAGTAAAATAACTCCAATGCGCGTTTCCATTTATCGTCATCGATTTTCATCGATTCTGAAACGTCGAGCACCACATCAACTAAGGGGCGCACTTCCTCGCGGTAGAGTTTCATCGAATATTGTCCTGTGCGAGCGAAGGCTTGCCAGTTGATATGGCGAGGGTCGTCACCTGGCATGTAGGAGCGGTGATCCTGGAAATCCAGCGAGCTGCCGATGCCAGAGCCTTGAAAGTCGCCCACTTGTCCTCGCCAGACTTGGTGGGCAAGTGGCAATTTGAAAAAATCAGCGTAGCTCTGCCCTCGTGAACTGATGCTGCTTAGGTCTGCGCTGAGGGTCGGCATCACAGTAGGCGATTGGCTTCGAATTCAGTTTGAGTGTCTAGCTTGTGGTCGCAAGCCTTCATCTGTTTGTAGAGTGGGCGAGCACGCCAAAAGGGTATCAGCAGACTCAGTATGAGGAAGGCACTGGAGGAAAAAAGAAAATACAAGGGACGATCCTCAATGACGTTCGAGTTGTTTAAACCTATTAAGGTCACTGCAGGTATCGGCAAACAATAATAAAGCGTATCGCCAATTTTGGCTATAGACTCAGAAGCTCCAGTGATAAAGGAAGCGATGATCAAGGTGCAAAATTGGATCAGGATATACAAACCGAGCATTTGTTTGCTGTTGGGCACAAAGAGATGGATGAAGATCAGCGGGTAGGTGACAAACGCAACCATGCTTACCGTTGTGGTCAGGCCAACGAGGTCGGGGCTCATTACCTGATAATAAAAAATGGAAGCCACAATTGGCGCAGTGCAGATGAAATACAGAATGCCCGTGTGCCAGCCAGGTGTGAGCAGGTATTTAGCGGTAGAGAATAGGATGTTTTTCTGAAAAGGGCGTATCACACTGGGGAAGGTGGCAGGACGCTCGGTGAGTGCGTCTAGCCATGCCAAAGCGATCGCGAGCACGGCAAAGATATAGGGCCACTCTGCATGGATGAAAAAGAAGCCTGCTAAGGACAGGATGCAGGCAAAGGCGGTGGAGATCAGTCGTTTACGCGTGGCATGATTTTCTGCCCTCGGAGCAATCTTGCTGGCTCCAATGTCGAGTGCAAAATACATGGTATATAAAGCAATGAAAACAATGCCGCCCGCAGCCCACCAAAACGAAGCGGTAGTGACACCTCCGCCAAGTGCACCTCCACCTCCCGCAAAAGCAAAGGTCATCGGGATCAGACCACTCATGCCAAAAACGATGGTGCCAAATATAATGCCGACACGTAGCAAAACGGAATTGTAAGCAGAAAATCCTACCGCGAGTGCAGTGAGTAATGCAGAACCCAGAAAAGCAAAAAACAGTGCTAGGAATTCTTGAATGAGATCGACACCCCCGAAAAAATAGCGCATCACGAGATAAGGCAGCACGCTGATGACCAGTAGGCAGGTTTGTGACATGAGGGCGGTCCATTTGCCTAAAGTGATTCGCCAGGCGCTCAAGCGAGTGAGTTGAAGCAGTTCCATGGTGTGAAGCTGGAGCTCAGAAGAAAGTGCGTTGAATCCTCGAAAGGGCATGGCTACCAACAAGGTTGCGATGAGAAAGAACCAGAAAAATTGGCTGGTATTTTTGTTACCACCTCCTGCAGCACCGATCAATACGGTGAAGACCATGAATATCTGTAAGATGATGAAAGACGAAGTGAAAAGGCTGGTGCGCAGCCCTTGGCGTAACTCTTTCACCAGCATCGGGCTGAGCCGATCCGGAAAATCGGAAGTCGGTATGGATGGTTTAGTGGTCGTCGATGGAGTGGTCATGATTTTGACACTGGAGTTGGAGAGCTAGGAACGGTGGCAGCGGGTATGGATTTTTTGGATTCGATTTTGCCAAGAATATCGATGAAGGCATCTTCGAGTTTGCGTTCTTCGCGGTGGAAATCTACGATGGGCAAGCCATCTTGCACCATTCGCTTGAGAAGGTCACTGATCACGGTGGTATCGATAGAGTCGACTTCTAAAAGCGCTCCATTTTTGAGTCCTTCCAGCAACTTGGCGTGGGGTGATAGCTGCAGCCATTCGATCACTTTTTGAGGATCTTCTGAGGTTTCGACTTTGATGACGGTGGTTCCGCTGTCATTGTGTTTGAGGTTTTCTGCACTGCCGTGGTGGATGATGCGCCCCTCATTGATGAACAGTAGGCTGTCGCACATCTCGGAGAGTTCGGAGAGGATGTGGGAGCTGATGAGCACGGTTTTGCCCTCTTCTGCCAAGATGCGAATCAAGTGTTTGAGCTCCACGCGAGCTTTGGGGTCAAGCCCGGCGGCGGGTTCGTCGAGGATCAGGACTTCGGGGTCATGGATCAAAGCGCGACCTAGGCAAAGTCTTTGGCTCATGCCTTTGCTGAGGGTGTTGACCAGTCTGGCCGATAGCGGGCCGAGGTCGGTGAAGTCCATCACATCTTCCACACGAGCCATGCGGTCTTTGCCTCGAAAGCCGAGCGCGCGGGAAAAGAAATCTAGGTATTCGAACACGGTCATGTTCGGGTAGCGCCCGAAGCTGTCAGGCATCCATCCGATTTTGGCGCGCACTTGAGAGGGGTATTGCACCACATCGATGCCACCGATTTTAGCCACCCCTCTGGTGGGGTAGTCTAGGGTAGCGAGAATGCGCATGGTGGTGGTTTTGCCCGCTCCATTGGCGCCGACAAAACCTACGACGGTGCCAGCGCTGATTTCAAAAGAAATGCCGTCGACAGCTTTTAAGCTGCCGAAATTGCGGTGCAGATCAGTGACTTCGATGGCAAGTGGCTGGGAAGTGCTCATATTATTTAGCAGAAGATTTCTTTTCTGGACTTGGGTTGCCACTAGCAGATTGGCTCACAGAGCCGAAGATCAAGGCGTCGGAATCTTCCCACACGATGGCTGGCAGGGTGTCGATGAAACCTACTTTGGGGTCTTTGCTGGAGCAGAAAAAATGACCTGGCAAGTTGAGCAAACTGCGAGTTTTGCGACGGAAAGAGAGGTCGGTTTGTTTCCATTGTTTATTCGATGAGAGTTGTTCGGTGAGAGGTAGCCACCATTGGTTGAGTTCATTTTTACTGGATTCGACCATTTCGATTTTGCTGCCTGGGGCGATGGGGCTGGATTTTGCTTTCCAAATTCTACCGCCTTCACCAATGTAGAAAAATTGATCGATGGTGAACTCGAGACTAGAAAAGAGGCGAGGAGCTTGTCCTGGGGTGGCAGCTGTGATCAGCTCGATCCGCGAACGGGTGGCTTGCACGCTTTGCAGGAGTTGGGCCTGCTCGGTTCGACTGCGAAACCAATCGCCTTGATGCTCTCTGCCAAAATAAGAATATTCGGGGGCATTGGAGTAGGAGATAGTGCGGCTCCATGCAGATTCGGCTAACTGAACAGGTGCGATGAAGGATGAATCCTGCAGGGGGAACTTGTTTCCCAGCAAAACTCCTGCACGGCTGATTTGTTCTTGAATGAGGTAGGCACGTTTTTCACTAGCTGCGCTTTCAAGGTTCATGATCAATAAGCGTCTGCCACTGCCTCCGATACCGTCTTCAAAAAAGATAATGGTAATGATGATCAGACTGGTAATCAGGGAGATCAGCGGGGTGGTGATGAACAGCCGTTGACGGCGTCCCTGTTTGGCAAAAACAAACAGGTTAATTGGTCCCACCACGATACTGAAAATGGTCAGGATGATGATGACCAAGAGTGGGTTGAACTTTTTGACTCCGAAGGCTTTTTGTAAGCCCCACTTACTGATGTAACCTTTTTGGAAATCGGGGCGTCGCTGGGCGGCTTTGCTGAGAGTGTTGTGCGTTTGCGCTAATACGACCTGCCCGCCTTTCCAGCCGTGCAGCTCGAGGGTGCCGTAGCTGCGCTGAACTCGAATGACATTGTTCAGTGTGGGTTTGCGATCAAAACCCAGCGAGCGGTAATCGAGTTGTTGGTCATTGGGTGCGATGTAGATTTGTAAAATCCCACCAAAACGGTTCCATTCGAGGATGGCTTTTTGAACAGCGGGTCGGAGCTGTGTCCATTCGTCTGCAGCGATCATCAGCGCGTCGTAACCGATGTAGGACTGCCAATCGGCGGGTAACATGGTGTTGTCGCAGGTGGAGGCAAATGGCACGCTTGGTTTGCTCGATGAGCTGCTGCTTTTGGATCTGCCATTATTTAATCTCGTATCAAGGTAGGCCGTCAGTGGAGCTAGGCTGTGCAGGCTGAGTTTTTTACTGATAATGATATTGGGCCATTTACCATGAAATTGCTCAGAACTATAATTGTTTTGTTTAGCTAATCCTGGGCTTAAAATTTCGACCTTTTCTTGACGGTAGTTAGAGTGATTAAGCGACCAAGGCACAGGAACCAGCAGGTCTTGGCGGATCTCCTGGCCTGCTTTGACGGCTAAGGTAAAGGTGGATGAAGTTTTAAGAATGTTGCTATTATTAAAGAGTAGTTTCCAGCGTCGGTTCTGCTCGGTATCATTTTTGATGACAACGTGAATCGTTTGAAAACCATAAGTGGCTGCTGCGCCGAAAGGGCTAGTCAGGGAGATTTGAGTATCACCGTGATCGCTGTATTGATGCTGATAGATCATCTTCTGCGCCATCGAGGTGCCGCTGAGCGATTGTAATCCTAGCAAGGTCAGGAGCAGGATGGGGAGTATGGACAGTCTTCCTGTTATCATGAGAAATGAGAAAAGTCGTAAAGGTAGGTGAGTTTGGGTGGAGCTGACGAGCTGCTATTTTTCTTTTAACGAAATGGGTGTGTCGATGTCTTGATGGGGAATTTCTTCGATCAGTTCTTCTATGATAAGTGTGTTAGTGGTACCGTCAATGCGCGCTTGATATTCCAATATGATGCGGTGTTGCAAAACGGGGATGGCTATGGCATCGACATCTTCGAAGCTGGCGTTGATACGACCCGCCATCAAGGCGCGCGCTTTGGCGGCGGATGCCATGCTCAGGGCTGCCCGTGGGCTGGCTCCAAAGCGGATGCGCTGGGCTACCTCCGATTGATCGGTGTGAGTGCCATCGACTAGGCGCGCGATGTAGTTGGCGACGACCCCGGGCAGGTAGATCTCGCGCACGGATTTCATTATATCACTCAAGGTTTTGGCGTCCATGACAGCTTCGACTTTGGGTTCGATGCCGAGCTCGCGGTGATTGACGATACGCTCTAGGGTTTGCGCATTGTTGCGTGGCACTTCGAGTTTGAAAAGAAACCGGTCGAGTTGAGCCTCGGGAAGCGGGTAGGTGCCTTCGAGTTCGATAGGATTCTGGGTGGCTAGGACAAAAAACGGATTGGGCAGTGGATGTGCCTCGCCTAACACGGTGACGCGTCGCTCTTGCATGGCTTCGAGCAGGGCTGATTGCGTTTTGGGTGAGGCGCGGTTGATTTCGTCTGCGAGCACTAAATTGGCAAACAAGGGGCCGGGTTGGAAAACGAATTCACGCCCTTTTTCAGTTTCCTGTAGCACAGGATTGCCGGTGATGTCGCCAGGTAGCAAGTCGGGGGTGAACTGGATGCGTTTGGTTTCGATTTGCAGCGCTTTGGACAGTGAGGTGACTAGCTCGGTTTTGCCTAGACCCGGCAGACCTTCGAGCAGGATGTGGCCTCGTGCTAGCAAGCCTGTGATGGTGAGTTCGATGAGGTTTTCTTGACCAAACAGAACGCCGTTGAGCGTTTTGCGTAGTTGGTCGATGGCTTCGACGTGGCTTTGTAGGTCTTGTTCAGAGAGCGGCATGGGCAATGAGAGAGTTACGGTTTAGTAAAATAGCGTTTCAATAATTCTTTTTCTGCTGGCATCAAGGCATCTTTCCAGATGGCATCGCCACCTTGACCCTTAGATTTGACGGCACCTGCACTTTGCGGACCTTGGTGACTTTTGTCGATATCGTGTTCGGTCTTGCCAGTGGCGATGATGTCGCCAGGTGCGGCATGGGAAAGGTCTTGATTTTGAACGGCGCTTAGATTGTTGGTGTTCAGGTCGTTGGGTTGACCTAGGGTGATGGGTGCTTCGCCTGGTCCGCGCTGGATGCCGCCGCGTCCGGGGCCTTTGAGGTTTTCTTGCATCAAAAAGGCGATCATGTCTTGATCACTGAAGCCTGGCAAGTTGCCGCCTTTGGCGAGTTGCAGCTCTTTCAGCGCTTTGGCTCCTTTTTTGAGTTGTTCACGAAGCTGATCCAGTTGCTTTTGGCTTAGCTGACTGAGCTTGCTAAACTGTGAGGGATCGAGACTTTTTAGCGCAGACATCAATTTCGAATCGAGCGGCAGTTGCCCTAGTCCGAGCTGCTTCATCGCTTTCTGATAGTCTTGCAGCAGTTGATTTTTGGTGGCATCGGTCATTTGTTCAGAGAAATTCTGGAAGGCGTTCAAGTTGCGTTCGGTATCCTCTAGGTTGGAGCCGAGTTGCCGGATTTGTTGGTCGAGCGAGTCGCGCAAGCTGTCCGAAGCTTCCATGCTGCTATGGCTGAACCACTTTTCTTGATCTTGTGCGCGTAATTTTTCTAACTTTTCTTTCACTTCATCGAGTGAGGGTTCCTCGATGAGTTCGCTTTCTTCTAGGGTCTCTAGCCAGTTGTCCATTTGCTCCCAAGCGAGCGGTTGACTGGCGGGCGGTAGCGCGGCAAAGGCTTGGGGAGTGACGGGGATATACCAAGCGGCGAGTAGCAAAATAACAGAAATTGCCAGCGGTGTGGCGATGCGCGGCCAATGCCAACGAAGCCGGTTGCTCACTTTATCTACTGGTAAAGCTGGCCATGGACCGATGCCATGATCGGCGGTGGTCAAAGCATTGTGCAAGTGCAATTGTTGATCAAGTTGAACATACACCTCACGCTCACTGATAAACTGTGGTCTCGCTCTGAGCCAAGCTGTGATTGCTAATAATGCCAGCGTGCCTGCCGCGGTCGCGAGCAGGGTGTTTTGTGATGGGCTTTGATCCTGACTGCGTAGATAGAGCAGCAGCACGGCGGCGATCATCGAGGAGATGGTGAGCAACGGGGCGAAACGATCCAGCCACCAAGCCAAGTTGATTTTCAACTGACTGCGTCGGGCGATTTGTCGCCAAGCTGGGTTTCTTTCTGATGGAGGCATGAATAAGGCTGCTGACAATAAGATACTAATCAGAGTGGCAGGGATGTGTAAAGAATCTTCCGGGATTCAAGGGCGATTTTTTCAAATCACGCGAGTGGTTAGTTTCAAGCAGCGGATTCGGACGATTGCTCTGCGTCGGATGAATCGTCGCGAGGGCTTAGATCGATGAAATCATGGATGCTGTAGGCTTTTTTATCAACTAAGCAGCGGGAAATCCATTGTTCAAAGCGGGAGAAGTCGGGGTTGTCGGTGCGGTTGTCCCTTATTTTTTGCCAATCAAAGTTCTTTTTATCACGCGGCGAAGTGATGCGGCGATAGGTGAATAAGGACTGGATGGCTTCGAATTCGCGAGTGAGAAAGCTGTGGATGGTGGCAGGCTCGGGCATGTCGTCGAGCGCATCGGCTTCCATGCCGAAGGTGGAGACTCCGATGCCGTAGGTATTGCCAAAACGTCGAATATCTTCGATCATTTGCTCGTCATTGATGGGGGCTGCGACGACTAGATCGGCGGAGTCTGCCCAATCGGATGTGCTCAGGCATTGGAATAGGTCTTCGCGCAGGGTGGAATAACTGAGCTCTAACTTGAGTTTCACACTGGTCACTCTGAACGGGGCGCTGCCGAGCATGCGTTGGACTTCCACTTGCTGCTCGTTGAGCACAAAACCTTGTTGGTCATCTACATCTCCGACTAACCATTCGACGATGGCGGCATCGGGGTAGCGCCAACGGTTGGCTCCTGCTTCAGAGTCGGAAAAGGAACGCTCGAAGATGAAGGGGAAGTGGGCGCGAGCTTCGCAGAAGCGTTGGAATAGCGCGCGGAATTTGTTGGCACGCGACATCGAGATATCCACATCATTATCGCTCAGGGCTAACTTTTCTCCTAACAAACCTTGGCTAGGCGTGATCAGGTTCCTAGCGCTGTGCAAAGAGTGGATGGTGGTGGTGCGCAGGTAATAACCTTGCCCTTGTTCTACTTTGGCGATCGGCGAAGAGGGATCGCAGGACATGATCGAAAAATGGTAACGCAGGGTGGCGTCACTATAATTCTGATTTAGTCGGTATTTGACCAATTCGATCAGCTCGGTGCCCTTGATCGAGTCCACCGGAGTGGTCGGCAGAATATCTGGTAAAATGGCTTTGAGTTGGTCACGAAGATTCATAGAGATAAGAAACTGTTGCGAGCATCGGGATCATCCGACCACAGGTCAAGCATGAAGCGTCGTTTGTCGGCTATTTTTTGATTTTTTTTGGGGCAAAATCCCAGGCTTTGGTGCTTTCGCCTAATTGTTCGAGGAAGGCTCCAGAGGAAAAGGCGAGGAAGAAGTTTTCATCGCCTTGTGCGTGGCGGGTTTTTTGATAGAGTTTTTTCATCGTTGGTAGCAAGGGGCTGGCTTTTCCCCCTAATAACTCGATGGCGCGGCAGGCGTGTAAGGCAGAATACCAGTTGTCGGTGTCCAGAGCTTGGGCGAGCACTTTGAGAGCAGCCTCGCGCTGCTGTTTGGATGCGGTGGCGAGCCAAGAGGCTGCTTCGATGCGCACTGGCGGTGAGGGATCGTCGAGTAGTGGGCTGATGAGACTTTGGATCTCTGGATCGTTGAGTTGAGTGTGACGCAATCCGATGACTGCCCAGTAACGCTGAGCGGCTTGATCGGATTTTAAAAGTTCAAGTTGTTGTTGCTGATCAGCTGAGATCAATAAATCTGCGGCCGCCCATGCTTCGTTGAGGTGTAGGTCATTGTCTTTTTGGCTGGTGAGATCTGCGAGTGGGATCTTGTTTTGCTGAACCTGTTGCCAAGCGAGGCTTTCTGGAAGAGCGCCGACATCTCTTCGCGCTGATCGTTCGTGATCGAAAGCGGCGCGATAGGTTGTGAGAGCTTTTTGATGGATGGGCGTAAGTGGGTGCGCAGCCAAATTGATAAGATTGAGGGGGTCGGAGTCGCAGTCGTAGAATTCTTCGACGGCACGAGTGGGACCTGCGTAGGCGAGTTGGGCAGGGGACATTTTACCTGTATCGCGAAATTCTTTGCGGATATCGCTGAGGTCGCTGAAGACACTGGGCTGGTTGTAGGAGAGGTGGGGCAGGTAGTTGCGGATGTAGAGGTATTTTTTTCCTCGCAGTGAGCGGGCGCAGTCAAAAACTTCGTCCACGCGGTCACGGGCGCCGTAGATATACTGCGGGGCAGGCTGACTTTGCGGACCAAGGAAAACCTGCCCTTGCATGTAGTCAGGCACCTGGACTGCTGCCAGAGCCAATACGGTTGGGGCAAAATCCACAAAGCTGACTAGGCGGTCAATTTTCTCTCCTGCTTGGGCTGGGGCGAGGTGTTGGTATTTTTTTGGAAAACGAATCATCAGCGGCACTTTCATACCGGAGTCGAGCAGCAGTCGTTTGTGCCTCGGCATGCCAGACCCATGATCGGAATAAAAGAATACGATGGTATCGTCGGCTAAGCCGTCGTCTTCGAGCTGGGCCAGAATTTTGCCGACATTGTGATCCATCGCGGTCACGCAATCGTAGTAACGGGCGATGGTTTTTCTGACCGTGGCAGTGTCGGGGTAATAAGGTGGAACAGGAGCGTTTGCAGGATCGTGGATTTCCGTCGCGGAGAGAGTGCTTTGTATTTGTTCTTGGAAAACCGGATAAGGCCACACCATGGTGCGTGATTGGTGGGTGCTCATGTCATTGAAGATGGCGAAAAAAGCTTGATCTTTTTTGCGTTGCGGATCACGCCAGTGGGCACTGGGGCTGGACTGATCCCAAGATTCTTGGGTGATACGTTTGGCGTCGCTATTGTTGTAATCAGTTTTAACGTTGTTGCTAGTATAATAACCCGCTTGCCGCAAGTAGGAGGGAAAGCCGTGAACACCTGTGGGTAGGGGGAATGCAGAACGCATCTGATTGGTTCCCATAGTGACGGGGTTCATGCCAGTGATGAGGCAGGACCGTGAGGGCGAGCAAACGGGGGCGGCGGCGAAGGCGTGGGTGTAGAGCACGCTCTCTGTGGCGAAACGATTGAGGTGGGGCGTGGTGGCGTAGTTATCGCCGTAGCAACCGAGGGTGGGGCTCATGTCTTCAGCGACGATCCAGAGGATGTTGGGTTTTTGAGCGGACGATTCGGAGCCGTAGGCTGCTGGGATCAGGCAGGGGATCAGCAAAAGGGTGAGAACGGCTGATACGGCGTTTTTTTGCGTAAGAAGAGTGAAGAGCATTTGCGATGATAAGGGATGGTAGATAGAAAATCAGCTGAAATGTTTTGTGGTGAGTAACTATCACGGTAACTCAACCGAATTTAGCGGACACGGGATTCGGTTCAGATCTGCTGAGTCCTAGCCAAAAAAAATCATCAAGAAGGTTCCACATGAAGACACGAACGCACGAAGCAAGAAAAAAATTTAGAATTAAAAAACTTCGTGCCTTCGTGTGAAAAAGTTTTTACTCACGATTCTCAGACATTTGACATAAGCGTCTGAATAGTTGCGTTTTTTTACCGCTAGCCGTCGATCAGACGATAGCTGGTGCTTCTGCCTCCGCCCTCGTTTTTGATAAGAATACCTCGCGCTAGGAGTTCTTTGATGTCGCGTAGGGCTGTGTCAGGAGAACACTTGGCGAGCTTGGCGTATATCGTCCTATTGTCAATTATTTGACGCATATTACGCGGTGAATATGCCGTCTAATCACCGCATGGCTAGGGTTAATTTGCCCAATGGCACTTAGCTAAGGGATCGTCCCGTGTATTTCAGTAAACGGGGTTCTGGCTCACATGTAAAATCACAGTGCCTGGCGCTTTTTTGGAATTGAAGAATTTAACCACAACCGTAGCGAAGCGGAGATAGACGGAGTCAAATGGACACTAGGAAACACTGATTCATGATATTTTGACGGTTTGCTTCTTCCTCTCTATCAGTGAAAATTTGACTACAGGTAGTATCTTCCGTCTGTCTCACTCCGTTTGGCTGTGTCATCAGTGGTTGAAATATCATTTGTTGTGTAGTGTGATACAAAATAGCAAGACGACATAGAGGCTTAATTAAGTGCCATTGTGTTATGGTCTTACTGAGCCCGTTCTATCTATTGCGCTCGAAGATGTGATTTGCTGTTGGGAGAAGGTGGGGTAGTGTGAATCGTTTCTTTTATGGCTAAAGATCGTCCAGTCAAAATCCTTTCCTGTCCTGGGCAGTTGCCTGTGTTTTGGGATCGGCAGGCGGTGTTTTTTGCTAATTTGTTGGCTTTGTTTTTTGGCAATGAAGAGAAAATTCAGGCTTTGGCGGATGAGGTGGGGGCGATCGATTCTTATGGAGGTCGTCTGATCCCAGTGCTCAATTTGATCTTTCGCGGGGAGAGCAGTTTGTTGGTGCTCGAGCGGGAACCTGATACGCATTTGTGTCGGTATTTCCGCGAGGGGCTGGGGTTGAGTTTGCCCGATTTGATGATCCTTGAGCATTCACGGTATGAAGATATCGGCAAGGCTCTGAAGGATGGGGGCTCTTTGTCCTCAAATGAGAAAGTTCTTGAGCGGGTGAAAAAACATGGAGCTGAGTGGATGGATGGTTATGTGACGGATGAAACGCTGTCTTTGATCGCTTCAGAGGTGGACAAAAAAACAGTGGCTAGCAGGGCGGGTAGCGAGGCAGGGAATAATAAGTATCTTTTGTATCAGTATTTAGCAGGCAAGGGTTTGCCTGTAGTGAAAACGGAAATTGCGGCGAGTGCAGAGCAGCTGCCGTTTTGTTTGAGGAATTTAGCGAAGGCGGGATTCAAGCAGGCGGTGATCAAATCGCAGATTGGAGCTTCCGGTATCGGCATGATGAAGGTGGAGGTGGGTGCGAAGGTCGAAGTGCCTGAACACTATTTTTTCGAAGGTGAGGTCTTGGTGCAGGGCTGGATGGAGGTGGGCGAGTTAGGGGTGAACAGGATGCGTAGTCCGAGTGTGCAGTTGTTTCTCAATGAGGATGAGGTTTGCCTTTACGACATCACAGAGCAGATTCTGAGTGAGGCGAGTATTCATGAAGGCAATGAATCGCCGCCGGCTTATTTGTCTGGTGAAGGAGGATTGGAGGTGGAGCTGTTACGTCAGGCGGGTTTGGCGGGGCAGTGGTTGCATGCTACGGGTTATCGCGGCACGGCGAGTGTGGATTTTATTGTGGTGCATCGTGAGGGGGAGACAAGTGCGCAAGTGTATGTTTGTGAGATCAACGCGAGGGTGACGGGTGCGACTTACCCGTCGGTGCTGGCGAGGCATTTGCGTAAGGGAGGGGCTTGGCTTTTGCGCAACTTGCGTTTGTCTGAGGCGCAGTCGGGAGAAGTGCTGTTGCAGTGCTTGGATCAGGCAGGGCATCTGTTTATGCCGGGTATGAAAGAAGGGGTTGTGCCGATCAATTTTAATTTTGGGGAGGACGGCTTGGTTCACAAAGGTCAGTTTTTGTGTTTGGCTGAAACGCCAGAGCATTGTCATAAACTTTTGGATTTGGCGGAAGCGGATCTGCCGATGGGGATGAGTTTGGTTAGAGATTAGCAGTGATGAGTGATGCGAAAACAGGATTGCGAACGGAGTTGATACGTTTGACGCGAGATTTGATGGTGATCGAGAGTACGGATTCGCTTCCGGAGGAGCGGGCGAGGTGTTTTCAGCTGGTGCGCAATTATTTGGATGAATTACCTGGGGTGGTGTTGAAGTCGTATCAGTTCGATTCTTATGAATCTTTGCTGGCACTGCCGCAGGGGGTGGAACATCCTGAGATTCTGTTGAACGCGCATTTGGATGTGGTGGAGCATCCGTCTAGTGAGAGCTATCGTTCGGTGGTGAAAGATGGTCGCATTGTGGGTGCGGGTGCGGGAGATATGAAGGGGCAGTTGGCGATTTTGTTGGAGTTGTTCAGGAAGTGGCATTGTGCGCAGCCTGGTTTGTCGCTGGGTTTGGCGATCACTTCGGATGAGGAACGTGGGGGGGAGGCGGGAGTGAAGTGTCTGGTGCAAAAGGCGGGGCTGCGTTGCGGGGTGGCGATCATTCCCGATGGCGGGGCGTTGAACCGGATCACCGTGGAGGAAAAGGGTATCCTGCATTTGCGATTGATCGCGCGTGGGCACAGTTCCCATGCTGCGCGTCCGTGGTTGGCTGACAATCCACTGGAGCGATTGGTGCGAGCTTTGCCTGATGTGTTGAGATGGTTTGAGCAGCAACGATGTGAGTCTGTTGTGGCAAAAGACCTTGAAGCGGATTCTCATTGGTATCCGACTTGTGCGGTGACGATGATGGATACGCCTAACGACAGTGTCAACTGCGTGCCCGAGCTGGCAACAGCGACGCTGGATGTGCGCTTTCCTCCTCCGTGGACGATGGAGAAGATAATGGCTCAGCTCAAGGTTTTATTAGGTGATGGCATCGAGGTGGAAAAGATCATAGGGGCGGAGCCTAGTCATTTGGCACCGGATCAACGTTTTGTTGAGTTGACGTCTGAGGTGACGGGTGAGCCAGTTGATTTGATTCATGCTTCTGGTGGCAGTGATGGGCGTTTTTTTGCTGAACAGGGGATTCCGGTGATTCTATCGCGGCCTGAGGTGGATAACTTGCATGGTGAGGACGAATGGATTGATGTGGAGTCAATGTTGGTGTACTTTGAGATTTGCGATCAGTATATTGGGGAGAAGTTGGAATTAAGAATTAAGAATTAGGAATTAGGAAGAAGAATGAAGGATGAAGGATGAAGAAATTTGAATTGGTGGATTTTGAGGGGATCGAGGGGGTGGCTTGTCCTTGCGGTTCGTCAAAGCGGGCGTTCATGGGGGATGCGAATGGGGTGGCGTCGATGCATGTGACGACGATCAAGGCGGACAGTGCGCTGCATTATCACAAAAAGATGACGGAAATTTATTATGTGCTGGAGGGGGAGGGTAGGATAGAGCTGGATGGAGAAAGCTTTCCTTTGAAGCCTGGTATGGCGGTGATGATCAAGCCCGGCTGCCGTCATCGTGCGGTGGGGGATCTTAAAATCATTAATGTGCCGGTGCCGAAGTTTGACCCAGAGGATGAGTGGTTTGACTGAAGTGTGGACTTAGTGGATCGGGTAGGCGGAGATGAAGCTTTGCATCCAGTGGGCGATGGCGATAACAATGAGGGCCGCGACAATGGTGGCGATGCCGCCGCAGCCGAGGAATGCTTTGGTCCAAACGCTGCGCTCCATTTTCAGGTAGGCTTGAGACCCTTTTTCGCTGAGGATACCTAAGCGGCGGTAGAGGGCGTTTTCTTTTTTGATCAGTTTTTCCCATAGGGAAGGGGTGAGAGTCATCAGCACAAAAAGGGCGAGTTTGAGGATGCCCAAAGCGATCAAGAGGTAGCAGAGGGTCAGCAAGATGCGATGAAGGAGGTCTGGATCGAGCTGAGTTAGTGAGGACATGTTGGAAGGAGCGGATGAAGGGCTGCTATTTGATAAATTCAGTCATTGCACCATACTACTACTGAATAGCTAGGTTTGGAATCAAATAAATAAATACGATTGATGGGTATGCTACAAAATAGAGAATCGGGTTGGCAAAAACGAGTGTTTTTTTGGGGTGGTCAAGTGGCTCGTTTGATTCTCTCTGTGATCTTTATTTTCGCAGGTTGGGCAAAACTGGAGGATCCTACTTTATTTGCGATGCAGGTGCGTCATTACGATTTGTTGCCTGATCCATGGGTGGCGCTGGTGGCTTTGTTTTTACCGTGGTTGGAGATTGCGTGCGGGGTAGGCTTGTGGTGGCGTCGTTTGCAGGGTGGGGCTTTGTTGGGTTTGACGGGAATGATTCTGATTTTTCTATTGGCGCTGATCTCTGCGTGGTCGCGTGGTCTGAATATCGATTGCGGCTGTTTTGGCGAGGCGGTGGATCGTGGGGCTTATGCGGGGGCGGTGGTGATGGATTTGCTTTTATTGCTTTTGGTCGGTTCCTTTTGGATTGGGAATAATAACGCAAAAAAATGGCTGGATGCGTGAAGCACCCAGCCTGAATTTTTATTGAGCTGTGTGACAGCTTATTTTTTCAAACACACGGCGTCGAAGGCTTCTTCGAGCACGTCGAGTCCTTCGATGAGCTGCTCTTCGTTGATGCAAAGCGGAGGGCAGAGTTTGACGGTTCCGCCACCTTGTCCCACGGGGCCAAACATCATCAGGCCGTGTTCGACGGCGTGTTTGATGATCTCAAAGGTGGTTTCGTGATCGGGCTCTAGGCTGCCTTTTGCTGGAACCATTTGCACTGCGGCGACGAGGCCGGTGGCTTCGGCACGCCCCACGTTGTCGGGGTATTTTTTTTCAAAATGCGCCATGCGTGCTTTGAAGTGGCTTTCCAATTTGGCGGCGTTGTCAATCAGGCCTTCTTCGATCAGTAGCTTGATGTTTGCCAGTGCGACGGCACAACAGACGGGGTTACCAGTGTGGGTCGAAGTCATCGAGCCAGGAGGGAAGACGTTCATCCAATCGGTGTGCCCAATGACAGCAGATAGCGGCATGCCGGAGCTGATGCCTTTTCCGCAGACGATCATGTCGGCTTTGACGTCGTAATGTTGGAATCCCCACATTTTGCCACAGCGTCCGAAGCCTGATTGCACTTCATCGAAGATCAGCAGGATCTTGTTTTCATCACAGAAAGCACGCAGTTTTTGCATGTAATCTTGTGGTAGTAAAATCGCGGTGCCGCCCTGATAGGTTTCTAGGCAAACAGCAGCGATGTTTTTACCAGCGACTTTTTTTGCTTCGAGTGCTTTGAGGAATCCTTCAAAGGAGGTGTCTTTGCCACGGAACCCATCGGGGATCGGCACGTTGACCATGCAGGGGTCAGGATTGGCGATCCAGTCTTTGAGTCCATCGATGCCACCTGCCATCTGTGAACCCATGGTGCGTCCGTGGAAATCGCCTTCGAAGGTGACGATGTAGTCCTTGTCGGTGCCGCCGCTTTGGTGGGCGTAGGCGCGAGCGATTTTGATCGCACACTCGATCGCTTCCGAACCTGTGGTCAGCAGGAAAACTTTGTCCATGTAGTCTGGAGAGCAAGTTTCGACGAGGTATTCACAGAGGGCAGCGCGTTCTTTGTTTGGAAAACAGTAGGAGTGGTGCAAGCGGTCGGCGACTTCGTGCATGGCTGCTTTGGCTTCGTCGCGAGCATGACCTGCATTGGCGACAAGTACTCCAGAAGAGAAATCGAGCCATTTGTTGCCGTATTCGTCAAAAATGTGGACTCCTTCAGCGCGATCCCAGACCACTAGGGGCTGACCGCTCATAGAGATGGGTTCGTATTTACGCAGAGCTTCGATCGTGCCTTGAGAGGCGCGAACCGGTATTTCTGTTTTGATCTCGCGGTTTGGCGTTGAAATTGGTTCTGCCAATTCAACGGGTTCGAATTCGTATGATTTTCCCATGTCGGAAGATGGCGACTTAAATCACTTTCTCAATCAGAAAGTTGGAATAAATATACAGTTTGGTTAATTCAAATCGCCAAGTAATAGTCACAGAAAACTTGTTTGTATGGTTGGGGTGAAAAAAATAGCGGCGTCGAGACACAGCACTCCAAAAAAAAGGCAGCTCAAGTGAGCTGCCTTGCGAAAGATTGAGGACACCTACACTAGTGCGCTGCAAAGCAGCGTCCTCTTCCGAGGTGAGATACCTTGGCCGTTGGCAGCCGTTGTGCTGACGAGAACTTGAAGTAACTGCGTCACCGCGAGGTGGGGTGGGAAGCAACGGAAAGAACC
>JAKISY010000038.1 GCA_021648365.1 Verrucomicrobiales bacterium | reverse complement strand
AAGTCGCCACGCGAGACGGCATTGACTCGCTGCATTCCATGTTGCAAGGCCTGTTCGACCAACGGCGACTGCGGCAGGTGATCCGGCACTTCATCTATTTCCCCGATGTTTCCAAAGCGGAAGTGAAGATCGTCTGCCGATACCCGCAGTTCTACGCGGCTCAAAAACTGTACCAACACATTTTGCAGCACCGCAAACCCGATGGCGACGGTAAAGGGGGGACGTATTTCGGCGCGACCGGCTGCGGCAAAAGCTTCACGATGCTGTTTCTGACTCGGCTCTTAATGAAGAGCCTTGAATTCGAGAGCCCGACCATCCTGCTGATCACCGACCGCACTGATCTAGATGACCAGTTGTCAAGACAATTCACCAACGCCAAGTACTTTATCGGTGACGAAACCGTAATGAGTGTTGAGAGCCGGGAGCAGCTTCGTGAATTGTTGGCAGGACGCAAAAGCGGAGGCGTGTTTCTGACGACGATCCACAAGTTTACCGAAGACGCTCAATTGCTGACTGAACGCACCAATGTGATCTGCATTTCCGACGAGGCCCATCGCAGCCAGGTCAACCTCGATCAGAAGGTGCGGGTCACCGAGAACGGGGTAAAACGCACCTACGGCTTCGCCAAGTACCTGCACGACTCCCTGCCCAACGCGACCTATGTCGGATTTACCGGCACTCCCATCGAGGCCACCCTCGATGTCTTCGGTGAGGTGGTGGACGCCTACACGATGACGGAATCGGTGGCCGACGAAATCACCGTGCGCATCGTTTACGAAGGCCGCGCCGCCAAGGTGCTGCTCAATAACAGCAAGCTGGAGGAGATCGAAAAGTATTACGCCGAGTGCGCCGAGGGCGGGGCTAGCGACTACGCCATCGAAGAGAGCAAGAAGGCCAATGCCAGCATGAGCCACATCCTCGGCGACCCGCAGCGCATCGAAGCCCTGGCTGCCGATTTCGTGGCGCACTACGAGACGCGTGTCGGCGAAGGTGCAACCGTGTGCGGCAAGGCGATGTTTGTGAGCAGCAAGCGCGAGATCGCCTACGACTTTTACAAAGCCGTGATCGCTCTGCTGGGAGAACGTAGCTCCAGCTGCGTTACCTTAAATGACTTTGAAGACGGAGACGGTGCTGGAGCTCCGTCACTCCCGGAATCGTTGACTCGCTCATTTGGGGCCGCTGAAGAATGGCACCGGCGCAATCTGCCGCATCGCGACAAGAAGGGATTGGTGCAATCCGTCACCTTTCGGCTAGCTGACAGTATGCCGAAGGACGTGCTTGAGAAGATGGAAGTGGAACTGGCCGAACTACCAGAGGATCAACGAGCGCTTGAGCGCCGAAAGAAGATGCAGTTCTATCTGGATCAGGGAGCCGGCAGCTGTGCTCTCAAGCATCCCAAGGTAGCGGAATGCGTCATGAGCGCCTTGCGCCATCATGATGGTGAAAAGTATCGGTTACTGGCATGGAGTATCATGCCCAATCACGTGCATGTCCTGATTCAGGCATACGACGATCTCTCGAAGATCTTGCAATCATGGAAATCCTACACCGGCAAATGGGCGCTTCAGCGCAACCTAACGCTCGAACTCGGAATCCCGGCTGATCAACAACGTTTCTGGCAAGCTGAGTATTGGGATCGATTCATCAGGAATGAAGAGCATTTCAACCGGGCAATTGAATACATTTTGAGAAATCCAAAGAGTGCTGGATTGGACAAGAACGCGATGGCGCACCTTTATACGGGACACACCGGCAAAGGCAGGACGAAGCTGGAGCTTCATCCCTCCCAGATCAAGATGGTGATGACACGCGGCAAGGATGATGCGAAGGGTCTCTACGACCTCGTAGGCAGCAAGGACGACCGTAAGGAGCTGGATCGCCAGTTCAAGAATGCCAAGTCGAATTTCAAGATCGCGATTGTGGTGGACATGTGGTTGACGGGCTTCGATGTGCCCTTCCTCGATACCATCTACATCGATAAGCCCGTCCAGCGTCACAATCTGATCCAGACGATCTCGCGGGTGAACCGGAAGTATGAGAACAAACAAAAGGGTCTCGTAGTCGACTATATCGGCATCAAAAAGCAGATGAATCTCGCCCTCGCGCAATACTCGAAGAGCGACAGCGCCAACATCGAAGAGGTGGAGCAATCGGTCATCGTGGTCAAAGATCACCTTGATCTACTCGCCCGCCTTTTTAACCAATTCGACACCGTGCCCTATTTCAACGGCACACCCGTCGAGCAACTGCACTGCTTGAACAAAGCCTCTGAGTTCGCCCAGTTGACCGATAAGATCGAGAAGCGCTTCATGGGGCTGGTAAAGCGCCTCAAAGCCGCCTACGACATCTGTAGCGGCAGCGATGCATTCACCCAGCAGGAGCGCGACACCATCCACTTCTACCTGGCGGTGCGATCCATCGTCTATAAGCTCACCAAGGGCGAGGCGCCCGACACCGCTCAGATGAATGGCAAGGTGCGTGAGATGATTTCCGCAGCTCTGCAAGCCGACGGCGTGGAAGAGATTTTTAAACTCGGCGAAGACGGAGCCACCGAGATCGACATCTTCGAAGACGGTTACCTCGCCAAAATCGACAAGATCAAGCTGCCCAATACCAAGATCAAGTTGCTGCAAAAGCTGCTCAAGAAGGCCATCGACGATTTTAAGAAGGTCAACCGCATTAAGGGAGTGGATTTCAGCAAGCAGTTTCAAGATCTGGTTAATCGGTACAACGAACGCGACGAAGCCGACGTGCTGCGCAGCGAAGTGCTTGATGGTTTCTCCGAAGAGATCATCAACCTGATCGGAGCCCTCAAAACCGAGATGGAATCCTTCACCGAGCTAGGCATCGACCTGGAGGAAAAATCCTTCTACGACATCCTCAAAGCCCTCGCCCACAAATACGATTTCGACTACCCCGAGGACAAGCTGATCAAGCTCGCCAAGGAGGTGAAGGCGGTGGTCGATGACAAGGCCAAATACACCGACTGGAGCCAACGCGCCGACATCAAAGCTGAGCTAAAAGTCGACCTCATCATCCTGCTCGCCGAGAACGGCTATCCCCCGGTTGATCGGGATGAGGTGTATAAGGAGATCTTCGAGCAGGCAGAGAACTTTAAGAAGTATCAAACAACATGATCGCATTCCCCACTGAAAGATTCGAAGTGGCGCTTTGAGGAATTTGGCTGAGTGGAGGTAGCTTCCGGAAATTAAAAACAATACTATGCAAAATAATCCAACCCAGTGCCCAACTTGGGACGAGTTTCTCAAACCGCTTCTGGACTTAGCTTCAGAGGAACCAATTATGCGGCGGACTGGAGTTCAAAAAATTGCAGACAAATTTGCTTTCTCAGAAGAGATCCGAAGTTCGAGGACTAAAACCGGCCAAACGCATATTCAAAATCGCGCGGGTTGGGCGATGAGCTCGTTGGTAAAAGCAAAATTTATCGAAAAGCATACAACGGAAAAGTTCACTTACCAAATCACCACTGCTGGCCGTGCATACCTTAAACAGCATCATGGCCCAATCACAGATCAAGATCTAAAAAATCTTGATGGCTATGAAGAAGCTTGGGAGGAAGCGAGTCGTAAAAAGCAACTAGCGAAGCCAATCTCAAAAAAGGGAGCTAACAGGATCTCCCAAAGCACGCCCGATGACCTAATCGATGCAGCCTACAACGATCTCAAACGGATCGACTCAGGCTACTTCGAGGAGTGATGATGCCGCATTTGAGATCCTCGGAATCCCGTTGATAACCTCGCGCCGTTGCTCGTGGGAGAACTACAAAGCGTATCTCGAAGCGATTAGAGCCGTGCAGAGGTATCTGACCGCGACCGGACTCGATGGGGTTAGACTCATCGACGCCCATTCGTTCTGTTGGATGCTGGTTAAGCTGGACGACCCGGGAGCACCAGAACGTCAGTCGGTACCGATTGCCGTGTTTGAACCACGTGCAAATGTGCCGACGGCCAGTAAAGGATTGGGTGCCCCAACGGAACCTGACTTTGAAGCTCTTGAACGGCGCCGCACTTGGCTCGGTAAACAAGCTGAAGAGATTGCCCTCGAAGCCGAAAGGGCTAGGCTCATAGAAGCCGGCCATGCAGATTTTGCAGAAAAGGTCGTGATCGTTGGAGCCGATCACACGTTGGGCTATGATATCCTCTCTTTCGAGATCGACGGATCCGAACGTCTTATCGAGGTGAAGGCTGCTCGCAGCAGTAGCTCTAGGCTCCAATTTTTTCTTTCCGAGAACGAGCGAAGCAAAGCGGTGACCCTGCCGAACTACCATTTTTACCTCGTCATAGGGGTTCGTGGTTTCATTTGGCAATTCGCAAAGCGGTTTCGACGGCCAAGTAGTGAAGCAATGGTCTGAGAGGTCAGTCCTTGAAACGAATAGCTAACTATACGGGCAGGAAATTTGGTGTAGGTGTCTCCTCCAATTCAGAAGGTTCACGAACATGATAGGGGACGCATTGACTATTTCAGGATCTTTAGTAAACTTGATTATGGGTTCCTGTTTTGAGCAGATACACTACAGCGTGGTCATCTTCTTCACGATAGAGAATGCGAAGGTCAAATCCTGCTGAAATGGCTCGCTGGCCCTCAAGTGATCCATTCAAAGAGTGATTTCGGAGGAGAGGGTGATGAGGATCATCCTGAAATTTAATCAATGCCAGATCAACCTTTTGCTTCTCCTGATCGGAGAGTTTTCGATAGCACTTGGTGAAACTTTTCTTAAAGTGCAGATCCATCGGCTCTTATTTTAACGAATCTAAAAAGGTCTGTGTTTCTTGATGAGTTTTTGTTACTGCAACGGTGTTGGTTGCTTCATAAGATTCTTTCACCGATTGGAGGATTTCGGCTTCTTCTTCTTTGGTGAAGATGTAGGGTGGTTCCTCTACCCTAAAGGGGATCGAACGTGTAGCTACCACCTTTTTAAAAAACATCCGAATAGCGGTGGGCGCATCCACTCCAAGATTATCAAAGATGGTTTCAGCCTCTTCTTTGAGAGTTTTATCCAGCCGAACTTGAACGCTGCTTTTGGTGGTGGTTGCCATGATTTAGCCTACTATTACGTGAGCAAGATACGTCGAGATCATTCAAGATGCAACTGTTTTGAATGATCTTGTTTGGCCTGTGCAAGAATACTTATCTTCTGGTGACGGAGCTTTACTCCGCATTTAAAGAGGGTATCTGAGGGATTCTTGAAAACGAAGAACTTACTGCACGAGGAAGAAGACGACGGGAAGGAGGTGGCCTCTGATCCTGAGAGTCCTAGAATTCAAGGACGGATCCCTTCGATTGCAATAATATTCTCCTGCACCCTTACCTTGCCCCCTTTACCTTTATCTAATATCTCCCAAGCGAATGTTTCTCTTTCAGAGCCGAACCGGAGCGCTTACTGTGCTCAAGGGTGTTCCTTTCCGAGGGGGACTGCAATATACGACAACTAATTGAGCGATCTCTGTTGCGTAATCCACTGCACGGAGTCACTAGGGAGAGACATTTACAGTAAACTAATCGAATTTATCTGGATAACATTGAGGCAGATATTGTCTGCCTCCGTATTTCCGCAATAGCAACAACACTTATTACATCAATCTACTATGTCAGAAGAACTACAAAACAAAGCTGCTCCATCTTTCGGATTTCCAAAATCAACACCAAAGAACCTTCAGGCAGAGATCGAAAAACTGATTCCTAAAGAACTCCACGAGCAAGCCATTGTGATTTTACGCGACAATGAAAAACAAAGCCTCCGTGACGCCCTCTTAACTCGGCCTTATAAGCTTACTCCAAGCATGATCGCTATGTTGTTGAAAAATTATTACTCTCACGGATGTGACACCGCAACTATTTTGGACAAAGCGGCTCAACTCTCCGAGCTCATCGGGAAAGGCAAATAACGCCACTGCACATTTCAGCGGAATCGAGTAACCTGTATCAGGCTACAGTGGCTTACTAAAGAGTCCCCATCCAATGACAGGCGTTCGCCAGGATTTGGATCATTTCGGGCTGTTTAAAAACCGGATAAGTTTCATACAGGTGGATACTCCCATGCTCAAATAAATTGCCCGCCTTAATTAAAATTAAAAATAGTTACGGTTTGTGAACGGCAGAGGAAATTCGGGATTCACTGGTTTTGCTTGGTCAAACTCTCGAGGCTGAAAACTTACCAGGTATCACTGTCTTGATCTGCGGAGGCGCAGCTCTCAACCTTTCTGACCTGTCTACTCGGACCACAGCAGATGTGGATGTCATTGGCACTAAGATGGGAACTGGTGATGATCTCTGACCCTATGCCGGACTGGTTACTAGAGGCGGCTGTTAAAGTATCCCGAAAACTCGGCATTGAGCAGAACTGGTTTAATGACGCAGCTAAAGCTGTTGCTGAAATGGGACTCCCTGATGGAATATTGAGCCGAGCTGATCCGATTGAGTTCGGGAAAAAATTGACTGTATTAGTTGCCTCTAGATCTGACCTGATTTTGAGAATACTCAAATTCAAGGACTGACCGGATCCCCAACCCTGCAGGTGACCGGGGGTGTTGGGGTCAATGTTCGAGCACTATGCGGTATTTGGCTTTGCCGCTTTTGAGGTGGTCAAGAGCTTCATTCACTTGATCAAATTTAAACTTTTCAATAATCGGTTTCACCTTGTGTTGATTGGCAAAATCGAGCATTTTTTCGATGGTCGAGGGGCTGCCAACAGCGGTTCCGGAAATCGACTTCTGCCCCATTATTAGCCCGAACACACCGATATCGAGTGGTTCGAGTGTGGCTCCAAGAAAATGAAGTCGGCCTTTCGGTTTGAGCGCTTGCAGATACAAATTCCAATCAAGTTTCACATTCACTGTCGACAAAATGATGTCGAAGCTTCCGGCCGCAGCGGTGATCTCTGCTTCATCCTGAGAATTAATGGTATGATGCGCGCCCATTGCGAGTGCGGCTGATTTTTTGCTCTCGCTAGAGGTGAAGGCAGTCACTTCACAGCCCCAGGCATTTAAAAACTGTAAGGCAATGTGGCCTAAACCTCCGATGCCAATGACGGCTACCTTGTCGGTTGCTTTGACGTCATATTGTACCAAAGGATTGAATACGGTGACTCCCCCGCAGAAAAGAGGACCGGCCGATTCCATATCTAGACCTTCTGGCAGTTTAACAACGCTGTCGAAGTTTGCCCTGACTTTATCGGCAAAACCGCCGTGTCGCCCGACGATGGTACTTTCGGCGGTGGCGCATAAATTTTTATCACCCGATTCGCAGGATGAGCAGACTTCGCAGTAGCCTGAATGCCAGCCCAGTCCGACGGCATCGCCGACTTTCAGTGTCGTGACATCAGCGCCGACCTGGATGATGCTACCTGCAACCTCGTGACCGGGAACAAATGGATAGCTCGTCATATCCCAATCGTTATTTAGCATGCTGAGATCGCTATGGCAGATTCCACAGTATTCAACCGCGATTTCAACCTGGGTTGCGCTAAGTTCGCCTGGATCATATTCAAAGGGTTCCAGTTTTCCTCCCTGCTCTTTTGCTGCGTATGCTTTAATCATAGAATGTGTGACTTTGTTTGAAAGCATACATAGCGTCTGGAAAATGGAAGTCAATCAACCGGCAAATGCTAATCTGAGGAGGTGTGTGTGAAGTGTGGGACGCAATGGTATTGCGTGTGGGTTTTGGTGATGACGGATTGGTGAGAGAAGAGGGGCTCACGCAGAGACGCGGAGGCGCAGAGGGAAGATGGGGTTGGATGTGGGATGCAATGGTATTGCGTGTGGGTTCTGGTGATGAGTGGATTGGTGAACGATGTCAGATGGAGGAAACTACTCAAAGGCAAATTGCCAATCCGTGCCGCGATGTGAGGGAGTGGACGGTTTTGTATTAGACTACGCTATGAAAATTAAGGGCGTGTCTATGTCGTGCGGACGCGCCCTCGTCTTTTAATGAAAAGGCATCCTGGGCGGCCGTCCTACAATGAAGGTGCTTGCAATGCTAAACCTTTAAGAACACTTTTTTGCGGTAGAGGAAAAATAGTAGCAGCCATTTCACCATGAGGACGGCTAGTGCCATGAACACGATTTTGAAGTCGCCGAGGAAGGCGTTGGCAAAGCCGCCGAAGATGGCGTTGGCGGTGAAGTTGAAATCCATAAAACGTGGAGCCATGTAGATGAGGATGGGGTTGAGCCCGATGACGGTGAAAAAGATCGCCCATTTTTTGAAACCCAAGACATCGATCACAAAATAGAAAACGGAAAGGAAAATGAGGCTCCATCCGCCGACGTAAACCACAAAGGAACTCGACCAGAGGTTTTTGTTGATGGGGAAATAGGGATCCCAGAACTTGCCGATCCATAACAGGGCGATGCCTGCCAAAGCCAGGCAGACGGCTTTCATCCAAGGTTGCAGCTGGCGGCTTTTCGGAGAGAGGAAAATACCGGTGAGGGCGCCGAGCAGGGCGGTGGCTATGGCGGGGATGGTGGCGAGCAGGCCTTCGGGGTCATGCACGCCTCTGTAGAGTTTGCCAGGTATGAGGTGGCTGTCGATATAGCCAACGAGGCTGCCCTCCATGCTAAGGTCGCCTGCTCCATGACCTGGCACGGGTATCCATTTGAGCATCGCCCAGTAGCCGAGTAGCAGGCCAATGAAGGAAAGTAGTTGGCCGAGCATTTTGGTATTGAGCACGATCAATCCGGCAAACATATAAGCGAGGCCGATCCTGCCGAGCACACTAGGGAAGCGAATATCTTCAAAGGTGCGTTGGAAGAGGCCGTTGTTATAGATGATGCCAAGTAAAACGAGGATCAGTCCACGCTGGATGACATGGCGAGTGAGTTTGCCTTTTTCCTCTCCTCGCTCAAGCCGGTTGGTGAGAGAAAAAGGCATCGCGACTCCTGCAATGAACAGGAACAGAGGGAAGATCATGTCGTAGAAGGAGAAGCCATCCCATTCGACGTGGTGAAGTTGGTCATTGATGAGATGTAGCCAGCCCCAATCAAAATAGCTGGTCAGCGCATGGATCAGCCCCGCTCCGCCCATGATCCAGAACATGTCGAAGCCGCGCAGAGCGTCCAGCGAATGTAGGCGTGGCGATTTTTTTGCAGGTGCTACGGAAGAAACGGTCTGAAGTTCGGTCACAGGACGCTGGCTGGCTGGAGGGAAGGGGGTGCCAGTTTCGTAAGCCTCGGCAGGATTGGGAGATTGAGGTAAAGGCATGAAAATAATTATGTTAATAAATACAAGACCTGGCGTAAAACTTAGATATCAAGGGTAGGTCATGACTTCGGGTAGTAGCTGAAAAGGATAACGGAGTGATACTCGAAGCACAAGCCCTTTTGCGTTGGGGCAAGTTGCGCGGGGATTTTGAACGGAGTATCAATCTATATTAACCTATGAACGGAAGGGGGTTGTAGCGGTTTAGGTTGTTAGCAATTTAGGCGCTGTTTTATACCGGAACATTTATCTGGAAGATCCAACTTTGAAGGATTGGATTGCAGCAAGGGGTAGATGAATCACAGCCCTAGACTGCTAATAAGTGTCGTTTTTCTACTTTGCTTCACACTACTCCCCAAAAAACATTTTTAACCACTGATGGTCACTGATAAAGCACTGATAAGAATTTTTTAATGGCTTAGGAGTCGCGCAGAAATAAATTGATTAACTCCGCAAAGAGTTTTGTTTGGATTCAAGGCGGAATTTGACAGGGTTTAGTGGGCTAAATGAGTCGAATTTCAACGCAGAAGCCAGGCGAAAATCGAAGTGGAGTTGGGTAAGTTATTTTTGCGCGACTCCTTACCTTTTCTTTCCTATCAGTGCTAATCAGTGCAATCAGTGGTTGAATTCTTCGATTTGAAAAAAGTAACGCGCAGTGCGCTTTTGCATGTGAGACGTCTAAGCTAGTGAGCTGTTTACTAACGGATGCGAGAAGCCTCTCTAGCTAATCGCCATTGCGCAAACTGCTCTGTTACGCGCACCTAGATGGTGCAAAAATCCGCCGCGCACAAGTTGTGAAGGTTTGAGATGCAGCTCGTGCAGGCAGCTAGCACGCATCTAGTCTGGTGAGCAGTGAGATGAAACCATTGTTTCGTTGGTAAGCGGCTTCATTTTCTACCAGCGGCTGTTCTTTAAGTATGTGGATGTGGGATATTTTTTGGCTTAACTGTCGCAGTAGGGTGCGGGTTAGCAGCCTAGCATGAGGTGCGCCGAGGCAGAGGTGGGTGCCGGCGCCGAAGGCGATGTGGGGATTGGGTTTGCGGTTGAGTTGGGTTTCGTGGGGTTGGTCAAAGACGGTGGAGTCACGATTGGCTGAGGCCCAGCCTAAGGATACACGATCACCCGCTTTGACCTGCGTGCCATGCACATCTGTATCGACGGGGCAGACTCGTCCGATGTGGGTGAGTGGGCTGATGGTGCGAAAGTATTCTTCTGAGGCGAGGTCGATTCGCTTGGGATCTGCACGCAGGAAATCGAGTGCTTCTGGGTGGTGGCCGAGATGATGGAAAATAGAAGATACGGTGTGAATGATGGTATCGCGTCCGCCAGCAAAGGTGAGATTGGCGAAGCCGAGCATTTCTTCGCGGGTGAGAGATCTGCCTTGAAATTGTGCCTGAGTGAGGGCGCTGAAAAAGTCTTCGCCTGGATCTTTGCTGGCGTGATCGATTTGATCTTCGATGTAGTTTTCCAGAGCATCGCCATCAGTGTTGTCGGACTTATCTCCGAAGACATGGATGCCCCAAGAGATCCACGTATCGGCTTCGGATTCTGGTAGGTTGAGCAGATGGGTGAGGGCGCGAGATTGCAGCGGCAGGGCAATCTCGCTGACGATTTCTACGCTGTCTTGCTTGAGCGCATCGTCGACGAGAGTAGCGATCAAGGCTTCGATGTTTGCCATGACTTGGGGATTTTTTGCTCGTTTGAAAAAAGGTTCGACGATTTTACGATACTCCGTGTGCTGGGGAGGATCGGTTTCGATCGGCAGTTGGCGCATGCGACGGAACTCTTCTTCTGAGGGAATGGGTACGCGAAAGGGCGCGTCGGAACTGTAGGTCTTCCAGTCTTTAGCTGCGGCACGCACATCGGCGTGGCGTAAGATCATCGGGAGGTCCTCGCCTTGAAACGGACAGGACAGCACGGCGCCCTTTTCACGCTGTTCTTGGAAGGGATCGTTGCAGGCGGATTGAGATTCGGACATGGGATTGAGATGGGTGGGTTAGTTCGTATGAGATGATGTATTCTCAGCGTAGATGGTAAAATGAACTACCTCTGCTTTGTCTGATACTTCCATTATTTTGATCAAACAGTGGATATTTGGTGGGTTTGAGGTCATAATGGCGTTAGATGCGCGCAGTTTTTGAAAAAATCGATTCGGAGCAAGGGTCTTGTTTTTCGGTGAGAAAAATTGAGCAAAGAGCTTTTGATGCACCTTGGCATTTTCACCCTGAGTGTGAGTTGACCTACATCATTGAGGGGGAAGGTGAGCGTTTTGTGGGCGATAGCATGGAGTCATTCACGGCGGGAGATTTCGTTTTGTTGGGAGCGGAGTTGCCTCACTTTTGGAGCAGTAGCAAAGCTGGGGTAGGCGTCGCACGTGCGGTGGTGGTGCATTTTGGAGAAAGTTTTTTAGGCGATGCGTTGCAGGGAGCGGCTGAGTTTGCGTCGATCAGAGAATTGTTGAGCTTAGCAAAAAGAGGGTGTTGTTTTTCACAGCAGAGACAGTTGAGTCTTGCTCTGGGCGAGCGCATACAGGACTTGCTGCAAGCGACCGGTTTGCAGGCTTTGCTGATCTTGATTGAGATTTTGCAGAGTTTGGCTGAGGCTGGCGACGCGACGGATTATCTGTCTAGTGTCGGTCATGAGCCTTTGCGTGATCAGAAATCTGGGCAACGCATCAATCGTGCTTACCAATACGTGTATGCTAATCTGGACGGAGAGGTGACGCTGGATGCAGTGGCGCAGGTGGCAGGTATGAGCCCAGCAGCTTTTTCGAGATACTTCAAGCGTATGACGGGGCGGAACTTATCGGATTTCATCGGAGAGTTGAGAACCAGTCAGGCGTGCAAGTTGTTGCGAGAGACGAATAGCGGTGTGGCGGAAGTAGCGTATGAGGTAGGCTTCGGATCGCTATCGAATTTCAATCGCCTGTTCAAGCAGCTGAAGGGGATGAGTCCGAGGGAGTGGCGGAGGAGGGGCTTGATAATTGATAATGAGATATTAGGTTAGTTGCTTATGTGTTGTTTTTCAAAACCAGTGAGGTCCGTGACCAATACGCGGATATTTTGTCGAATGGGAGCTAGTGGATACCAGGTGGTGGTCTATAGCATGCGTTTGGATGCGGCGGAGGATTTGGCGATGATCTTGCCGATTCCTGTGATCGCGAACTCGTCTGAGGAGGTGTTGAAGTTTTTAGATTTTTCCGCGTACCCTGGTTTTTTTGATGATGTGGATAAAAATTTTCCGGAACCTAAGAGCTACAGCAGAGATGGGGCAGACCCTTTTGGCTCTGATAGTGCGCCAGACTTAGCGGTGAAAAAAGTGGGTAGCTTCGATGCGTCGTTTGTGCCAAGGGTGGAGGACTTTTCTCGATTAGATGAGAGGTTTAGATTGTCGGGTGAGGTGTGGAAAAAATTGCCAGCATACGCAGATTATGGATTTGTGGTTTTTAAGCTGAGCAAGGGGAAGAGATTGGTGCATCCCATGGCCTTTGCGTTTCCGAGTAGAGATCGTTCTCACATCACTTTTCCGACGGTACACATCCATGATGGCAAGGTGCACAGGAATGCAGAGTTTGATCACAGCTTGTATTGCCAGTCGCCATCAACTGAAGCGGGGATGAAATGGCGGGAGTCGGCTTATTTGTCGAGTTATTATATCAAGTGTAGCAAGACCTCTGGGGTGATTCGACCGAAGCTGCATATTTTTAAAAAGACCTTGAAGGGGAAGCTGAAGAATGAGGATGTGACTGTGCAGGCGAGTGTCTGAAGGAGGAGGATAGTTGAGAGGTGCTCTTGATATGAGGACTGGCACACGTAGAAAACTAACAATGATAGGTGTTGGCGTATTGTCGATGTTAGTAGGCTTAGGTATTGGAATTCAAATGGGTTGGGAGTGGGGAGCTTTTCAGGCGGCATTGGAAGAAAATAAGTTGGCGGCAAATACACTCAAGTTTCATGATTCGGAACTGAACGATTGGGGGAGAGAGTATTTTGTATATATACTCGAATTATCCTGGTGCTCCCAAAGGGGGGCGAATCAAGTTGCTTGAAACCAAGGGAATCAGTCATTTTAATAAACTCGATCTAGGTCTATATTATTACAGGAATTATTCGATTCGAAATAATAAAGAAATGGTTCTAGAGGGGCGGACGTATCGTGTCGCTCTAGACCTGTCGAGTTCTCTACAGACTGCGAAACTTCCAGATGGGTTCAATGAAGCATCGATATTTCGTAGTAAAGATCCAGAGTTGAGCAATGAGGAACAGCCAGTGGTGGTGTTATATTCATGGCAGGACATGATGCCAGGAAGCTTTGACGAGGTGATCAAAACCGTGCAGCTACATCGATCCCATTGTTTGATTGTGACGTTGCAGTTTTCGAATAATTGATTAGGTGGGAAGGCAGCCTGTATGTGGTGGAATATTCTTTTCAAAATCAAACGGGGGCGGTGAGAGTGAGTAACGAAATCTCTGGTGGACAGCAGAAGCGCACGTGGGGGAAGAGGGTTCCGACACCTCGGGTGACGTAGATGTGGCTGTGGTGGCGGCGGTAGAGGCCGGAGATGTAGTTTTTCCCCCATGAGGGTAGGCGCATGGCGCCGTAGAAGGGGGCGCAGACTTGTCCTCCGTGGGTGTGGCCGGAGAGTTGTAGGGCGATGCGGGGATCTTGGTTGATGCGGTCGAAGAAGTCGGGTTCGTGGACAGCTAAGATGGCGGGTAGGCTTTTTTTGGAGAGTAGAGGTAGCGCAGTTTTGAGGTGGGCATCGCCTACCCAGACGCTCCCGAGGCCTGCTAGTTGGAAGGGGCTGTGGCGGTAGGTGAGAGTTTCCGCTTGGTTGCGCAGCACTTGGATGCCGGCGCGGGTGAGTTGTCGCGTGACTTGCGAGGCTCCTGCCCAGTGGTCGTGATTACCTAATACCGCGAATACGCCAAGTGGGGCGGTGAGTTTGGCGAGGTGTTGTGCGAGGGGCTCGACAGGTTCGTGATCGTGGCTGACGTAGTCGCCGCAGAGTATGATGAGGTCGGGCTGTTGGGCGTTGATTTTTTCTACACATCGAGCGATCAGCGCGCCTTCTTGCAGTTCGTCGAAGTGAAAGTCGGAGACCATGGCGATGCGTAGTCCGGCTAGAGTGGAGTGTTCGAGTTTGAGTGGCACCTCGACTTTCTCTAGGGTGAGCTGGTGGCGTTCGATCAGGTTGCCGTAGGCGAGGGAGCTAGTGCCTGCGACTCCACCGAGTAGGCCTAGTTTGAAAAGTTTGCGTCGAGAAAGTTTCATCATACTCTGTGATACGCGGCGAGGGCAGAGCTTCTTTCATATATTCTAACTTCTAACTTCTTTCTACTATAACTAAAGTACAAAGCGCTTTTCCGCTGGGTTGCGTTTGCGTTGTTCTTGGGAATATTCTTGAGTCAGATAAAAACGGGTGCGATCAGCTGTTTCTGTCATCCACTGTTCCCATGTGGGAGCTGGGGTTTGAGGTTCTTTCAAGGGAGCCTCGGGATCAGGAAAATGTAGTTCGAGATCGCTTTTATCTATAGTAATCAATTTTGGCATGATGTTTAAGATAGGTCTTTTTCGAGTTGAATGAGGGCATTGACTCCTCCGTAACGGATGATTAACTCAGAAACGTCAGGCTCTTTGATATTAATTTCAAGTTTTTGAATGATTTTCACAATATCATTCCAATCTTGGGCATCTTTGCGTCGATGTGGGCTTTGAGAGGCTTTTAGCTTCATAGCTATCAAATGGATGGCGGCTGGAAGGTGTGGTGCGTAGGTTTTGGTGATGGGCTTTCGCTCTGCTTTTGCAAATAATTTAGCCCATGTGGAGGCATCTACTATCATTAAATCAACTGAGGCTCGGTTGGATGAACGGGGTTCAAATTGGCAGAACGCCGAGGTGGCATGGTAGCAATGGTAACCGAGGGTTTCCAGGAAAGCTCGCCAGTCATTGAGTGCCGTATCAGGAACGAGAAAATCAATGTCGCGAGTCATCCGTATGATGCCATAACAGATCACAGCGTTACCTCCGACGAGCAGGTAGGGAAGTGCGCGGCGCTCGGCTTCGCTACCAATTTTTATCAAGGTATCTTGTAGCGGGTTGTCGGTGGCGTCAGGCATTTGTAGGGAGTTAAGTTAAAATTCAATGCCAAAAAAAGTGCTTCAAGATGGTGGCCAGCAGGGCGTAGAGGGTCATGGTGATCAGGCAGCAGATGATCATGGTGGGCCAGAAGGCGAGGCCGCGGCGCAGCAAGACGGGGAAGATCAGGAACATCGGCAGCGAGGGTAGCACCCAGAAGAATAATCCAGTGGAGTGTTGGGCGAGTTTTTCCGTGCGCTCGGCTGGATCGTTGATGCCGTAGTAGATCCAGAAAAAAGTCAGCAGCGAGAGCAGCGGTAGGGATGCTAATAGTGCGCCGAGCCAAGGGCGGCTGCTGCGCACTACGACTTCGCTAACCAGATACACCATACCCGCCGAGATGGAGAGTTTGGAGATCAGTTTGAGGGCTTCCATGGTGGGGGCACCAAGTTATGGATTGGCGCCTAAGCTTGCGAACCTATCTGCGGCTCATGAAAATGCTGAGGATGTAATAGAACATCAGCGCGACTCCTGCGAATAGAGAGAGTGCGGCTGCTACATACTGCGTGGTGCGGTATTGATGAATAAGATTGGAGGTCGAATACAGAATGGAAGCTCCGGCGAGCAGAACCATGGCTCCAGAAAAGAGAGTGCCGAGGTTGTAGCCAAAGAAGTAACTTACGACGATGAAGCCCATGGCGACAAAAGAAGCTACGGTGATGAAGCCGCGCAGAAACGAGAAATCGGATTTGGTGATGAGTGCAAAGGCGGTGATGCCGCCAAAAAGAAAGCCAGTCATGATGCCTGCTTTGACAATGGCGTCGGGGTCGTAGGTTTTGGCGATATAGAGCAGTGGTAGGAAGAGTAGGGCTTCTGCGGCGACAAAGATGCCGAGTCCGAGGTATTGAGCTCCCTTTGAGGTGCTGGACATCGCCCAACTATTGGAGATCCATGAAACCAGCATGAATCCGCCTAATACGAGCATCCAACTCGAAGACAATGTCTGGGCAAGTTGTCCAGCCCATGGTTGGGCGAGAATGAAAGCTTCGATGCCAGCAAAAGCAGCAATGGCTAAAGCTAGGTGGATGTAGGTGCGGCGGATGAACAGAGTGCGTTCAGAGGCTTCCGCATTGGCGACGACGTATGGGTTGGCGTATTGGCTAGGCATGATAGGATAGATGGAAATTAATAAAAGCGATGCAGGTTTGCTGTTTTGCTATGGATACTAGCGTTGTCGTTCGATGATTTAGCCTAAATTAACAGGCTATGGCATGCACGGCAAGCGGGAAAGCATTGCTAGTCAGCCACACGTCGCTGGCGCACGGCTTCAAAAAGACATACGGCGGTGGCGTTGGAGACGTTGAGGCATTCGACCTTGCCAGCCATGGGGATGCGGATGAGTTCGTCGCATTGCTCGCTGGTGAGACGGCGCATGCCGTTTTCTTCGGCGCCGAGGGTGATGGCGAGGGGGCCGGTGAGTTGGATGTCGTAAAGATCGGAGGTGGCTTGATCGGAGGTGCCGACGATGCGCACGGCGTAGTCGTCGCGTAGCTTGGTCATGCAGCGGGCGAGGTTGCCAACGGGAACGACGGGGACATGGCTGGCGGCACCGCAGGCGATACGGCGGACGGTATCGGTGACCATGGCTGCTTTGTTTTTGGGGATAATGATGGCATCTACGCCAGCTCCATCTGCAGAGCGCAGGCAGGCGCCGAGATTGTGTGGATCCTGGACTCCGTCGAGGATGAGGAAGAGGGCGTCCTTTTTATCATCGGCGATCTGGTAGAGGCCGTCTTCGCTGAGATTGGCGAGATACGCGCTGCCGGCATCGTGTTGATTTTGGCGAGCGGTGTGTGAGCCGCCAGCATGTGGACGGGGACGGTTGGGGCGAGATGGGCGACGAGACATATTTAGAAGAAAGGGTTCAGGATTTAGAAGCTAGAATTCAGTAGTTGAGATTTTTTGCAAGCAGGAAGTGGATGGCTTGGTATTCAATTTTAAATATCAAATATCAAATTTCAAATACTCAAGTTCAAATGTTGGCTTGAATTTTTTTTAATATGAACGACTATAGCAGTGATACTCATAGCGATCTGATAAAAAAAGGTTGCTGGGCTTTGGAATCATGGCGAAAAACGACAAAACGGTAGAGTTGGAGGGAACCATTCACACGGTTCTTCCTGGAACAATGTTTCGGGTAGAATTGGAGAATGGTCATTTGGTGTTGGGTCATATTTCGGGCAAGATGAGAAAGCGTTTCATCCGTCTGGTGGCGGGTGATCGGGTGAAGTTGGAGATGTCGCCTTACGATACGGAAAAAGCGCGTATCGTTTATCGCATGGGCAATCGTCCACCTCGCATGGGTGGCAGCCGTCCGGGTGCAGGTCGTGGTCAACCACGCCGTCGATAGTTTTGCGCCTGTTGTGGAGATACACGGATTTGCCAATCCATGCCACGATACGGAAGCTGTGGAACGCAATGGTATTGCGTGGGAGGAACAGCTTGAAAAGCTGTTTCACATGGCTGCTAATCTTTTCGGCGGAAGACGGCGACGTGTCGATCGACAGATTTGCCGAGGGTGGGTAGCTCTCTGGATTCTAGATTTTGTTGACTGTCGATGAGTTGACCGCCGAGTCGCTGAATTGCGTTGAGTGCGAGTTGGTGTTCGTGATCAAAGTAGGAGGTGATCACCAGTTGACCATCGTCTTTGAGCTTGGCTAGGGCTTGCTCGAAGATTTTCTCCCATACCCGACCGCCATTGTAGTAGTTTTGGTGGCGCATGAAAACGACGTCAAAATTCTCGTCGAGAGAGCGGTGGCTGTCGAGCTTGCTGGCGTCGCCGGTGAGGAACTGGTATTTTTTTTCGATGTTCTGTTGGCAGTCTTTGCCAGAACGAAAGCGTCTTTGCGCGTCGGCGATTTCTCTTGCTCGCACGTCGATGCCGAGCAATTCGACTTTTTTCAAACTTGCATCTTGCTTGGGGTTTTTGATTTTAGCGAAAAAATTGGTCAGCGTATCGGCTTCGTTGCAGGAACCGCAGGCGAGATTGAGGATGCGGGTGCGATCATCGGGTGTGGGCGTGTGGGTTTGGTCTTGAGGACCAACAACTGTTTGCAGCATTTTTTCCAAACGCTGCATGTCGGTAGTGAGTTTTTCTTGATAGGAGGACATGGTCGCTCCGCTTTTAGAAATCGCGGAATCCCCATTGTTCACCCAAGGCGAGGCAGTCGTCAAGTGGCAGGATGCCGCCAGAAGGGGTGGGGTGCAGCAGGCACGAGGCAGCGATGCAACTGGCGGTGGTGAGGGATTCTTCGATGCTCAAGTTTTCGTGAAGTCCATAAGCGATGCCTGCGGCAAAGGCGTCGCCAGCACCAACGGCGCCACGAATGGCGTCATCGGGCATGGAGACGGAACCAGCGGTGAAGTCTCCGAGTTCACGATCGACGGCGGCTGCGCCGAGTGGGGCGTGGATGATCACTCGCTGTTGCACTCCCATGTCGAGAATGGCATGGGCGGCGGCGAGCGCGTTTTTTGCGCTGAAGTCTTGATGCAGGTCGATGCCGGAGAGGCGCGAGGCTTCAAATTCGTTGGTGAGCAGCACGTCGATGTGCGGCAGGGATGGGCTGACGATGTCGATGAAGTTGCCGCCTTCTGCACTGACCAAATCGACTACGGTGAGAAACCCTTGCGAGCGAGCATCGGCGAGTAGTGCGGAGGCTCGTGTGCCTTCCGGGGTGACTTGGTCGAGGGTGTCGAGTAGCAGTAGGTAGCCTAAATAAAAAATGCGTGCGGTGCTTTTTTCGAGGTCGAGGTTTTGTTCGCTGAACAGGGCGTTGGCTCCGCGCTGATGAAAAAAAGTGCGCCGCCCGTCGGCCTGCACGGTCATCACATCAGTGTAGGAAGTGGGAGCTTGGTCGGTGGTGTTGAGTTGCGTCGTGTCAATATGGTGTTGCTGGCAATCGGCAAGAATCCAGCGTCCGTCTGCGTCGTCGCCGACTAAGCCCGCCGCCGCCAAGGGGAAGGGGGCGCCGTTGGGAAAAAAGCGGGCGATGTCTTTGCTGAGATTGTAAGGGCCACCACCATTACTGCTTTCTTTGCTTACGATCGTCGCCAGGGCATCCTGAGGTGGCCAGGCGTCGATCATTTTGACATGATCGACGATGTAGCTGCCTGCGGCGAGGATTCCGTTGCGTTGCATCGCGGAGATTTTTAGAGTGAAACCGCGCGTGCGTTTGCTTGAGACTCTAGCGCAGCAGCGAATACCTGATGGCTAGCAACGGCTTCTTCTGGAGTGGCACAGCCAAAACGTCCATTGAGTTCACCTGCGCGCTCAGCCATGAAGCCTGCCCACATTTGCTGTAGCACATCGGGGAAACCTACTTCAAAGATGCCGCCGGTGATGGTTTTGAAAGGCACCTCAAAGCCGAGGTCTTCTTGCACCCATTCTTGGGCGCCTGTTTCGGGATTGCGTTGGAAGGTCCATAGTGTTTTGGGAGTTTTGGTGGAGAAGCGAATGCCGGCATCGGTGCCGAGGATCTCGATCGACCATGAGTCGGTTTCTCCTGGGGCAAGGCGTTTGGTTTCCCAGCGCATTGGGGTGCTTTTGCCATTGATATCGACGTCGAGGTGCAGCAGGGCGTTATCCCAGGTGTCGCAGGCAGCCATTCCGCCTTTGCCGTCGGGGCGTTCGGTGTAGATCTGTTGCAGTTGGGCGTAAACTTGAGTAGGTTTCCAACCGAGGCGTAGTGGCACGTGGGCTACGTGCATGCCGAGGTCACCCATCACCCCGATTTCACCACAGAACTGAGTTTGACGTTTCCAGTTGATCGCTTTGTTGGGATCGAGGTCGCTGGAGTGGTGGAAACAACACACCACTTGGATAGGCACGCCGAGGCGGTCTTGTTGGACAAAATCAATCACTCGTTGTGTGCCGGGTAGAAAGGGGAACTCCGAGCTGCAGCGCACAAAACGTCCGCTGGATTTAGCGGCAGCGGCGATTTTTTCCGCAGCAGCGAGATCGATACCAAAGGGCTTTTCGGCGAGTAGATCTTTGCCAGCGGCTAACACGTCGAGATAGACTTTTTCATGTAAGTGATGCGGGATGGCGCAGTAGATCACGTCCACATCAGGATCGGCGAGCAGCTCGTGGTAGTCGGTGGTGAGTAAGCGCACGGTAGGCACTTGTTTGAACCACTCTAGGGCGGGCTCGGAGAGGTCGGCTACGCCTACCAACTCGGCGTTGACAGGGAAATCGGTGAGCGCAAACCAGCGTCCAAAAGCGGACGCTGCTTCTTTTCCCATTAGGCCGCCGCCGATGATGCCGACGCGGACAGTGGGTTTGTTAGTGGAATCTGACATGATGATAAGAATAAGTGTTAGTAGGATATCAGGTTTATTTACTGACAATCGCAAGTGCGTCTTCAACACTGGCGTTGTCGTGCAACATCGCCATCAGTGCTTGGGTGATGCCTTTGGGGTTGTCATGTTGGATGACATTGCGCCCGTAAACGATGCCGGCGACCCCTTGTTCGAGCAAACCAGCAGTGCGTTCGAGGATGGTGCGGTCATCCACTTTGCCACCACCACGGACGAGCACTGGAACATCACCTGCCGTTTGCACTACTTGGTGGTAAGTACTAACGTCGTCAGTAGGATCTGCTTTGATGATGTCGGCTCCTAGTTCGACGGCCTGACGAACGAGGTGGATGATTTTGACTTCATCGCCATCGACCATGTAACCGCCAGCTTCTGAGTTGGGGCGGAAGACCAGCGGCTCGATCATCATAGGCATACCATAGTGATCACATTCGGGTTTGAGGCGTAGAATGTTTTCCACACATTGATCGGTCATGTCCGGAGCACCGGGGATTTGGAAAAGGTTCACGCACACGCAGGCAGCGTCCAGTTGCACTGCTTGCAGGGCGGCTTCTTCGATGACTGAGGAAAAACGGGCTTCGGGAAGGTCTTTCCCGTAGATATTAGCGGTGTCTAAACGTAGCACGAGAGAGGGTTTTTGACGACCGGGCAGTGATTGCAAGTGGCGAGCCTGGCCGACGGTCAACTGAATCGCGTCGGGACCGGCATTCGCGAGGGTTTTGATCACCGTAGGCATGTGCTCGATGCCTTTGAGAAAACCTGGTTCGTTGAAATAACCGTGATCGACGGCGACGTCGAAACAACGATTGGACTTGGCATTGAAGAGGCGCTTGAGACGGAAATCTTTGGTCATGGTTTTATGGGTGTTGAAATGATGTTGCCAGGTGGAAGCTAAATGCTGTGAAATCGATGAGGAAGTATAAGTAGGATGTCATTTAATACTAGGCTTTCCGTCTCATTTTGTTGGAGTATTGTATCAAAATAGACAGTTTAGGGTGATTAAAGTAATCTTTTAAGCTTAATTTCGCACATTGGCAGTGGAAAGGTGGGGCTTCACTTGCAATTTCAGCTTGGAAGTTGGAAGGTCAATTATATGAAGAAAATTTTACTGTGTGGAATATTGCCGGCCTTGTTGATGCTTTCGTGTGGGGAGAAGCAGGAGGTAAAAGTGAAAAATGAAGCGGCAAAAGCTGAAAAGAAGGTCGAGAGTCCGGCGCCGGAGAAGGTCGTAAAGGAGCAAGAAAAAGCTAAGCCTGCCAAAGCTAGCGCAACGGAAACCGTGGTTAAAAAAACGCAAGATCCCAAAGTATGGACTGAAGTGGCTTTGCACAAGGCTTTGCGCGAAGCTAACGAATCTTACACGGGCAACGGGGAATTTAGCATTGATGGCGGGCGAGTGATCGCGATGCGCTTGTCCAATTGTGGGATCAAAAGTATCGAACCGCTACGTGGCATGGAGTTAATGATGATTGATTTGCAGGCTTGTCCGATCACGGACATCAGTGCGCTCAAGGGGATGCCGATGGTGGAGTTGTTTCTCGATGGCACAGGGGTGGAGGATTTGTCGCCGTTGGCGGGGATGAAAGACTTGCAGAAACTCTACATCGATAAAAGCAATGTGAAGGATATTTCACCGCTGAAGGGTTTGCCAATCCAAGAGTTAAACATGGTAGGAACCCGAATCTCGGATATCAGCGCACTCAAGGGTATGCCCTTGAAGATGTTGTGGTTGACGGATTTGCCGGTGAAAGATATCTCCGCTTTAGCGGGTAGTCCTTTGGTGAGCGTGACTTTGCATCGCACCAAAGTGGAGGATGTGAGTCCTTTGGCAAAAACTCAAATTCAAAGGATTCATATAGGAGGAACGCCGGTGACGGATCTGAGTTCTCTGGCGAGCTTGCCGTTGACTCGTTTGGTGTTTGATCCAGCTAAGATCACCAAAGGCATCGATGGGGTTCGTGCGATCACGACGATGACTCAGATAGGCACCATTTTTGAAGGCGATCAAAATGCGCTGCTACCTCCTGCACAATTTTGGCCGAAGTATGATGCGGGGGAATTTAAGTAGGGGCTTGTGTCTAGCGGTGAGAAGTGGATCTTTAATGTTGTTCACAAAAACAATGACATCTCCCGCAACACCGGTCTCGGTGGTCGAGGGCGTGGCGATGCAGATAGCCAGAGCCACAACATTCGCCTGAATTTCGGGTGCAACTTCAATTTGGGCAACAACATCACCACCGGTCCGATCGCTGGAGTGCGTTATGCGATGGGTGACGTGGATCCCTACAGCGAACGTGGTGGCGGAAGAGCTGCACTGGACTACGATGGAACCGATTTTGAATCCATGGTCAGCCTCCTCGGCTGGCAGGCGACGCATGTGCGCGCGACCACATGGGGGCGCTTGGTATCACAGGTGCGTTTGGCTTGGGAACACGAATACATGCCAGAGAACGGCACCGTGGCAGCGTCGCTGCAAACTTCTCCTTTGCACTGGTGACGGGAAACAACGTGAATCGTGTTGGAGGCTTTTCCGCTGAAGACAATGGAGCGGCGCCTGGCACCGATTGGTTATCAGCTGGTGCAGGTTTGCGCTTCGAGTTAGCTAACGGGGTGGCACTATTGACCGATTACGAAGGAGCGTTTTTCCGCTCCAGTGTGGCGCAGCACTTTGCTTCGGTGAAGTTGAGCTTTGAGTGGGGATCGTTTCTGCCGAAGAGCAAAAGCAAAGGCAGCTCAGATTGCGCTAAAGCGGTGGCCTATGCTGCTTATGATGGCGGTGAGTAAGCCGGTGTATTTAGTCCACTTGCATTTACTACACATACTTGCTATTTTGATTACTATATGAGGGTATTAATGTCATCGAGAGAGTTAAAGGTAGGCAGAGCATTGCCATTTTGGAAGGTGATTACCATCTTAATATCTTTGTGTTACCTAGGGCGCGAGGGTAAGGCGGAAGAGATGCATAAGTTGGTGGATTTGAAGGGGAGAGTTATTGAGGCGCGCATCGAAAAAGTAAAGGATGGGCAAGTTTCCATTAAACGCATGGATGGAAAACGCTTTATACTGCCAGTATCCAAATTTGAATTCCTGACTCAGCACTTCTTATTAAATTGGACAGGTAGGGAAATATTAGAGCGCACGAAACGAGCTTGCTTGCATGCTGCTAATATTAAAGAACAATTACATGGCGGAGCTAATAAAGAAGTTCTTAAGTTCAAGAACTCAGCGGGAAAAGCATTAATAAACGCGAATCATATCGAAGAGGCCATTGCATATCTAAACAAAGCGTCAAAGCAACAGGGGGAGAGTGCTAGTTGGCATGCATTCCGAACTAAGCATTTGTTGGGATATTCGATGCTATTGAGAGAAATGACTCCTGCCGCTGAAGAGCTGTTCATAGAAGGTGGTGAGGGTATGGTTCGTGCGCAGAGTTCTCTAAACCATCCAGAATCGGCTAATTTGATTATGAGTCATGTCGCGCTGCGTATAAATAGGTATATTGAAGTAACAAAATCTGATGAAAGTAGCAGCGCGAGATGGAAAGGACTGTATGAAAAATATCGAAAAACTTTAGATAAGTTCGAGCCTCTGACGATTGATTTGCATAGGATGAGAGCGAGAGAAACTCCGCATTTCAATATAGTTTCCCCGTTTTCTAGTGTTGGTGATTATGCTAGGATTGCAGAGGAAACTTGGGTCGAGCTTGCGAATGTTTTTCCTGCCTTAAGGGCTGATTTTGAAAAAGGAGATTTCATGACTCCTTATGGGTTAAGGGCACCTATTACCCAGTATGGAGAGGATGGAAGGTTCCGTTTTCTGTTGGTATTGCCTGATAAGGAAGCCATGGAGCCTATAATGAAGAGGTATCTTAAAAGTATTGATGATGCGAAACATCGCGATGCGGCTTTTTCGCTCGCTAGTGTCTACGGCTTCATCGAGGATAAAGACAATCGTTTTTTAGTGGCAAGGATTCGTGACCCCAAAAGATATTCTGATCCAGATCAGAATTGGACATTTAATAGGGTGGTTCATCATCTTCCCGAAGCACTTTTCAAATTGACACTTAGAAGTGGCGATCAGGCATATTGGTTACATACTGGATTAGGGTATCACTTAGAGCATAAATTAACTGGAGTTGCTTCGGTTCATTATTCGGGGAAGGACTTTAATAGGGATGGATTTAGGAGGAATACAGCTTGGCATGATGCGCTGCGAAAAATAGTGAGAAATGGTGGGGAGCCTAATATGAAAAGAATTATATGGGGAGGGGATCGAAGAGCGGAAGATTATGGCTACATGTGGGCAATTGTTGAAATGTTGTTAGCTGACCCAGAAAGGGTTGTTTTGTTGGGTGATTTTGTTTTGCAGAGTAGGCAGACTCCCTCTTACATGAATGAAAAGGAGGTGGCTCTCTGGTTTAACTACGCTGATCCAAAGGAAATGAGCATGGCGGTTAAAGTTTTTATTAGAAGTAAATCCTTTAAATGAATAGAGGTGGTCAACTTTTTTTCTAAGGTTTGACTTAGCACGAACTCGGTGAAACTCTGCAGCTATGAGTATTCTTTTGGATTCAGATTTAGGAAAAAAAATAGCGGCTTCAAAGATCATCGCGGTTTTGGTGATCGACGAAGTGGCCGATGCGGTGCCGACGGCTCAGGCTTTGTTGCGAGGCGGTGTGGATATGATGGAGCTGACTCTACGCACTCCAGCGGCACTGGATGGTTTGCGAGCGGTGTGCGACGAGATGCCCGAAATGGCGGCGGGCATCGGAACGATTCTGAATACGCGACAAGTGGACGAGGTGGTGGCTGCAGGTGCGGCTTTTGGAGTGGCTCCTGGGGTGAATGCTGAGGTTATCCGTTATGCTCAGGATAAGGGGCTGCCTTTTGGGCCAGGCATCATGACGCCGACTGACATTGATCAGAGCGTGGCATTGGGGTGTGAGGTGCTGAAGTTTTTCCCCGCTGGATCGTCGGGAGGTTTGGCGCATTTGAAGAACATCACAGCACCTTACCAGCACTTAGGCGTGCAATTCATCCCGCTGGGGGGAATCAAGGCGGACAACATGATGGACTACCTCGATTCGCCTTTGGTCACTGCGATAGGTGGCAGTTGGATTGCACCGCGCGATCTGATCGCAGCAAAAAACTGGGATCAGATCGAAGCCAACGCACGCCAGGCGCGTGAGTTGGCTGGGTGATGGTTTGTGTTCACTCGCTGCTGCGCAAAGCGGAGGTGAAGCGCAGTAGTTCGTCGCTGACCTGCTCGATGCGTTCGCTGAGATCTTCGTGGGAGATTTGATCTCCTTGGAATTGATCGCCCGTGGCGTAAACGAAGCGCGGGATGATGATCGTGCGGAAGTCGAGCATCAAAGAGCTGGCAATGGACATGATGCCCATGTAGCTGCCTTGCCCTCCAGCTGCGCAGAGGAAGCCAGCGATTTTTTCTGTCCACGCTCGACCGGTGAGCTCGATCATATTTTTGACTGCGGCATTGATCGTGTAGTTGTAGATCGGGGTGGCGATCAGAATGCCATCGGCGGCTTCGACTTTGCCCGCTAGCTCTTGCACCGCGGGGTCGCCATAAACGGCTCCTCCGTCACAAAGTGGCAGCTTGAGTTTGGCGAGGTCGATCAGTTCGACATCGGCATTTTTAGATTTGAGAGATTCTAGCGCGGCTTGCGCAAGGATACGGCTTTTGCTTTCAGGATTCAGACTGCAGGCGATGATTAGGTATTTCATAGGAGTTGAGAGTAATGAGGCTTTGACTCGTGGTCAAGTGGGGGCTTTTATCCCAAGGAGTCACTCAAAAATAACTTACCCAACTCCCAAGTCGTTGATTTTATTCAAACCGGGGCTCGCCTCGGATGTACAAGGTAGCTCGATGCAAGGGCGGCATCGTGAATTCTGAGTCTGCTGATGTTTCTTTCAAGAAGTGGTATTCATCCACGTAGCGCTTTAGCATGACCCTTAATCCACCATGAATGGATTCTTTATTTGTTGGCTGGAAAGTGGGTTGATCGCTGGTCACTGCCATCAGAAAGTTGGTGCAATTTTGAAACACATAATGTGTACCTCCCTCGGCGGGTTGTGCTACTCCAGCGTGTCCGTATAGTTTCAGGTTATCACAATTCACAGCCCTCAAGGCAGCCGAATCCTGTTCAGTGTCGTATTCACATTTGATCCCATAGACGGAGACGTTCTTCGCATTTTTGAATTCTAGCTGAAATTCACTAGGAGTGTGCTGTGCGTGCAGATGGTAAAAGGAGAGCGGCTGCTGCGTATCCTCGATGATGAGGTGTCTATAAGACCTAAGCGCAGGACTGACATTGTGTATGTAGAGGTTATAGATTTTTCCGCCGCCATTTCCACTGACCTTCATGGACGGAGCATTGAATTTTTGATTGGTCAAGTTGCGATAGGTTTCAAACCCGTAGAGCCTTTTGGGCATCAGCCAGATCGAGCGAATCATGGAGTTGCCTCCAGACCTCCAATGAATGCCCATGTGCCCGGATTCTTTGCTCGCGCCTAGTCGGCGGCTTTGAAAGTTAATAAAAACGCCTAAAAAGGCAATGACCGTCTCGGCGTCAGCGGTGTCTGCTGTTTCAATCAGGGCTCTAGGGTTATTAGGGGCATCAAATATGCCAACTGGATCGCGCGAGATGATCGAAGACAGGACGTTTGAAAGGCCAATCAACTTGGTATTGGGTTTTAATCGCAAAGGGCTAGAGATGTTGTAAACCCCTTTAGGCAAAAATACGATGGGATTGGTATCAATGGCTTTCTGAATGGCTTGGGTATCATCCACGATGCCATCGCCTGATGCAAGGTAGGGCTCTTCTTTGACGTTGGCGATCCCCTTTTTTTCCCAGCTAGGAAAATGTTTCCCCCATATATGTTTAGAGCGTAAGTTTGCGGGAGGAGCGGAGGAGGGGGTGATTTTAAAATATCGCTGAGTCGATATTTTGCCATCGATGTAAACATGCTCGCTCATCTGCGAGCCTACGCGGGATTTGATCGCAAGTGGAACAGCGAGTTCTTTGATGTGCTGCCAACCTGCTCCAGACAGGTAAGAGGGATAGATTTCTTTAGCGTTTTTAACGAAGGTGTTTCGGAGGTAAAAGCTGCGTTCTGCTTCTATCGCTAGATGGTTCCCAGGTTTTGAAAAAATCAGTTCGCTGTCTATGAGTGCTAAGCTGCCATTGATGCCATTGGATTTGAGATTTTTTATTAGCGGTCCGTTGGTGGAGGATAGAATTTTTAATCCGACACAGACTAAGGGGCCACGAGAGCGGTTGATAAGGGCGGTTTCTTTTTGGTTTTCTAAGGTGATATGGGTAAGGGTCGGTCCAGGTTGAGTGCCTGTTGATTTTAAGGAGAACTCCACGCCAAGTCCTCTGCTGTCGATACCCACTTTTCCGCCGATGATGTGGATGTTATGGTGACTGCCGCCTGAGCCTGCCAGTCCTTGGATGCCGAGCAATCCGTCACCTAGGTTGATGGTGGTGTTCTGGATGCTGGAGCCCTCAGCACCTTGCATGCGTATGGCTACAGCACCAGGGTTTCCTGGTCGGATTTCGATATCGATGTCAGTGAAAAGTTGATTGTAGAGGATGTTGGCTTGCTCGTCATTTGCGTAGCCTTTTTTGAAGCGCGGTTTTAAATTTGGCAGTGCTTTATAGGAAATCAGTAGTTTTCTATTATCTGGATCATCAAAGCCTGGAGCGTTAGCTGCCAATATAAGTTTGGCTCTTTTGTTGGGAAATCTGGCAGTGCCACGCAAAACGCAGGGATACATGGTGGTGCCTTGCAATTTGAAATTGCTGCGTAAATAAAGGTAGTTTGCGCAGACGATGGTATCGGAGATCAGATAATCTCCTGCGGGAAAAAAACAGACGAGTTGATGGTCACGCGCAAAATTGACCGCTTGTTGAATAGCCTTGGTGCTATCGATCTTCCCTGTAGGGTCGGCTGCAAAGGGGGCTTCTGTGACGTTAAGGATTCCCCATTTCATTTGTCGTTGACCAGGGATGGGGGCTTGGGTTAAATCGACTAGATCAGCGACAGGGGAGTGGATGGTGGGGTAGATGTAGTCTTTGATAAGATCGAAAGCAGCGCGATCTATTTGGTTTTTTTTGATGATTTTCGCAATTTCATGCTCAGTGAAGGCATGGCGAGGGGCGGCTGTGGTTTGCGTGAGGGGAAGGTGCGCTATCAGTAGAGCAACAAAGAGCAAAAGCAGTGACCTAGTGCCTACACTAGGTATCAGAGAGCGGTGTTTTTCCATGTCATCACGGTGTGATGCAGAGAGATCACTGTCAAGTGGCGCACTTTCGCCATCCTTAGGAGTGCCATGGCTGTTGTGCGAAGAGCTAGAATCTCATAGGCACAAGCGTGTATCAAAACTGAAAGCGGTGGGTGGTAGAGAGGTGATTTTTTTGAAATCGCGATGCAAGGGGTTGAGCAGAAGGTTGTTTTCTTCTGGGATGAGCGTGGAGGGCACGCGTAAAGCAAGCTGGGATATGGAATTGCAGGATTGCAGCCAGTCATCTCCGATTTCTTGCGTGATGAGGGTCGGCGGGGACTCGCGCCATCTTTGCGGTAGGATGGAGAGCGGGTAATCTGAAATGAGATCGCAGGGGATGGCTACTTCGATCATTTGATAGGGTTTCGAGCGGCTACCGGGACTGGTGAGATGGACGAGCATCTCGAGAGCTGCCAAGGCTCGGCTGCCTCCGAGATAGACCATGGCCCGGCCTGGAGAATTCCAGCGTCCGCCAAATTTTCGCGCCCCCTCACCCGAAAGGGCATCATCTGCCCAGCGCGGAGATACGATACGGTAGCCATGCACGACATCGCTGTTAGTTACTGGTGCTGGCACTGTGTTTTTTTTAGCTGAATACACCATAGTCGATCCTGCCTAAAAGATTCTCTACTTCACGTGCACCGAACTCTGTGTCGGCGTAAGAGAGCGGTGCTTCGGCGGCGGTGCCAGGGTTGGGCGTTTTGAGCCATTCTCGGGAGGCGTCTTGAGAGCCGAAAACCTCGACCCCTAGCCCAAACAAGCGGGCAAAACGAACGATGCGCTCGCTTTCTGGAGTTTCTAATTGGCCTTGTTTTTTGCGGCGGTGCAAGGTGGCAGAAGAAATGCCCAAATAACGAGCCAATTCTTCTTCGGGAATGCGCAACAAATCTTGAAGCCGTTGAAATTCGAGCAGCTTAAAGCCTTCGCGAAGCTTTTGCACCAGCGGAGGAAGGGTGAAGGGCGCGGATTCCTGTAACTGCTTCGACTGACCTGCTGGCGCGCTTTTGGGAAGGAAGCTATCAACGATAAGGTTCTCACTAGGTTTCATATGAGAATAATAATACTATCATCTGAAGGTGTCAACTATCAAAAGGAGCTTTTTTTTTGCTCACTTGATGAATATGGGTCAGATAAGTGGTCAGACCTTTAGAAGAAAAAGGTTGTCACTTCTGTGGACGAGGTTGGACTGAGCCGAAGCTTAATCGAAGGTGGACTCTGAGATCCAGGCGAGATAGGCGGGGGAGCCTTGATCGATGGGCATGGAGATGATCTCGGGGACTTGGTCGGGGTGGGCTTCTTGGATGCGAGTCTCGATGTTGGGGTAGTTGTTTTTGGTGCTTTTGATAAAAACTGGAACTTCAGTTTTGTTTTCGATTTTCCCTTGCCAGCGATAAATGGACTGAGATGCGGGCAGGATGTTGACACAGGCTGCGATTTGCAATTCGATCAGAAGTGTGCCAATTTGTCGCGCTGATTCAGTATCAGGGAAAGTGGTGAGGATGAGGATGTATTGATCTTTTGCCATGAAAAAAGGTAGCACATGAAATCGCGTTTTATTGATAAATTTATAGATCATGTGGATCGGGTGGGGCCTGAAGAGCTGCAGGGTCACGTATTGCGGATTGTGCAGGAGATGGGGTTTTTAGAAAAAGTCTTCGATGCTTTGCGCGAGGGGGTGATTGTGACGGATGAGGATGGGTTGATTCACTATTTGAATCTGGCGGCAGGTGAGTTGTTTGGCTTTGATCGTAAGGATGCGATTGGGCAGCCGATCGTATCGAAGGTGCGAGGTTTGGACTGGGAAAAGCTCACGAAATCTAGGAGAGTAGTTAACCGGGATCTGGAGGTGTTTTATCCAGAGAACCGTTATATCAATTTCTATGTGGCACCATTGAAAGATGATAAGGAGGGTGAGCTGGAGGGCTTCGTTTTGCTTTTGCGCGATACTACCCAATCTCGTCAGCTCAGGGAGGAGGAGATAGAGTCTGAAAAAATGAATGCACTGACGATGTTGGCAGCTGGGGTGGCGCATGAGATCGGCAATCCGTTGAATTCGTTGAACATTCATCTGCAACTGGTGCAAAGGAAGTTGAAGAAGGTAGCGGATGACGAACTGCGTCAGGAGGTCAATGAGCTGTTGGATGTCGCACGAGGTGAGATCACGAGGTTGGATTTGATTGTGGAAAAATTTCTCAATGCGGTGAGGCCAAGTCAGTTGCGCACGGAATTGGTGGATTTGGGTGAATTGGTGCGGCAAGCGGTGAAGTTTTTATCCAGTGAAATAGAGGATCGAGGCATTGAGGTGAAATTAGAGTTGAATCCTGCCGTTCCTGACTTGCCTCTAGACAGAGATCAAATGAAGCAGGTTTTGTATAATTTGATCCGTAATGCTTGTCAGGCGATCGGCTCGGATGGGGTGCTGCAAATTGAGGTGGATCGGGATGATTACAATGTGAGTATCCGCATCGCCGATACGGGCAGTGGAGTGACGGCGGAACAGGTGGGGAAAGTATTTGAACCTTACTTCACAACTAAGAAGGCGGGTTCAGGTTTGGGGTTGATGATCGTGCGTCGGATTGTGCGTGAGCACGGCGGCGAGGTGGAATTTGATAGTGAGCAGGGCAAGGGGTCTGCGGTGACGATCTATCTGCCTAGGATAGATAAGCGCATGCGTCTTTTATCTGGACCAGATGAGAAGGTGCATGAGGAGGAGGGAGAGGTGATCGAGGTGGAGACCATAGCAGAGAAAATTGTGCAAGAGGGAGATGTGAAGTGATGATGGATCTTGAAGATACCGTAGTGCTCATCGTCGATGATGAGAAAAATACTCGCGACGGGCTGCGTCGCTCCTTTGAGGATGAATTTGATATCTACGTAGCGGCTAACAAGGCAGAGGCCTTAGAGGTTTTGCGCTCGGAATCGGTCGAGGTGATGGTGACGGATTTGCGTCTGGGTGGAGAGGATGGGATGGAGTTGATCGCGGAGGCGCTAAAGATCCCCAAGCCTCCGGTATGCATCATGATGACTGCCTATGGCTCGGTCGATATCGCGGTGGAGGCGATGAAACGTGGGGCTTACGATTATGTGAGCAAACCTCTCAACATCGATGAGCTGGAGCTGGTGATCAAACGTGCGATCCGTAGTCGCTCGGTTGAGACGGAGAATGCTTCGCTGAAGCGGCAGGTCGAGAAGCGTTTTTCGATGGAGAACATCATCGGTAGTTCTCCGGTGATGCACCCAGTTTTTGAGACGGTGCAACAAGTAGCAGCGACGAAAGCGACGGTATTGATCGAGGGGGAGAGTGGAACGGGTAAGGAGTTGATTGCGCATTCGATTCATAATCTGAGCGGCCGTCCGAAGTCAAAATTAACTATTGTTCATTGCGCGGCATTGAGTCCACAGTTGTTGGAGAGTGAACTGTTCGGCCATGAACGTGGTGCGTTCACGGGGGCGACGGAGCGACGTAAAGGGCGCTTTGAGGAGGCTGATGGGGGAACATTGTTTCTCGACGAAATTGGCGAGATTGATGGTAATACTCAGGTGAAACTTTTGCGCGCTTTAGGTGAGCGTACGATTCAGAGAGTAGGGGGGAATCAGGTGATCAAAGTGGATGTGCGAGTGATCGCTGCGACCAATAAAAGATTATCTGAATTGGTAGAAGAGGGAGAATTTCGAGACGATTTGTATTTCCGCTTGAATGTGATTCGCATAGAGATGCCGCCACTGCGAGCGCGTAAGGAGGATATTGTTTTGTTGAGTGATACCTTTTTGCGAGAATTTGCGGAAGAGAACGAGAAGCCTTATCGCGAATTGACCTCAGATGCCTTGCAACGGTTAATCGACTACGATTGGCCCGGCAATGTGCGGGAATTGCGAACCGCGATCGAACATGGGGTGGTGATGAGCAATGGCCCTAAGATAACACTGCGCCATTTGCCTCTATTTGTGAAAGAAGGCGGTGGATTGTTAGTGGCTGGGCGTAGCCATGAGCGAGGTCGCGAGGTGCAAACATCGGGAAGGCCAGCGAGCCGTGAAGCGGTTGCTGTGGGGGGGGAGGTGGAGTTGAATCTAGATAAGATGGAGCAGCACTACATTGAGCTAGCGTTGGAGCGCACTGCGGGCAATCGCACTGAGGCAGCACGTCTGTTAGGGATCAGCCGTCGAACTTTGCAACGCAAATTAAAGCAAGAGGTTTGACTTCTACTGTGCCAGTAGCTCTTTTGCCTTTAGCTGGAGTTCCGCGATTTTGCCTTCATCGTTGCCTGCACCGCGAGCCATTTCAGCTTTGCCGCCACCGCGTCCGCCGATGATGGGGGCTAAGTCGCCCATCAGCTTGCCTGCTTGGAATCGATCCGTGAGCGTGGGAGCCACATAGATGGCGAGGTTGACTTTGCCCCCAGCGGGTAGGGTCATCACGGCGATACCTGCGAAATGGCTTTTTTTCAATCCGTTGAGTAGCTCTTGTAGTAAGCCCGGGTCTGCATCTGCAAAGTTTTCTATTAAAATGGGTGTGCCATCGCCAGCATCGGCTACGGCTTTTGCTGTCAGCTCGTTGATCAAAGCGTCAGCTTGACCTGCTTGGGCAGCAGATTTGATTTTCTTGAGTTTTTTATCAGCATCGCTAGCAGCTGTTTTCAGCACTGCATTGCGTGAGCGATAGGCGTCGATCGCTTGCTGTTTTAGTTCTGGGGTATGATCCATCATCACTAGGAATGAGGCGACCACGGCTTCGTCTAATTCTGGCGCCGCCACCGCTTCTGAGGATGCTTTAACGAGGGCTTGATTGCTGAGTTGCAATTTCTGATCGATCAGATCATGCTCGGCTTTGAGTTCGGCGAGGCTTTGATCTAAGAATTCTATCGCAGCGTCACCGCAGACGGCTTCGATTCTGCGAATACCTGCGGCGATGGCAGCTTCGCTGCGGATTTTGAAAAGGCCGATGTCTTGGGTGTTGCGCACATGAGTGCCTCCACACAACTCCATAGAGTAACCATCAAGCTGTCCTTCTTTCCCTCCGATTTGTACGACTCGAACTTGATCGCCGTATTTGTCGCCAAAAAACTGCATGATGTCTTTTCGGTCTTTCACTTCGATGTGATCACGATCCCCCCAGAATACATCTTCTGCCGCGGTGATTTTTTCATTCACCAGGTTTTCGATTTGAGTGATTTGTTCGGTGTTCAGTGCAGCGCAGTTGCAGTCAAAGCGCAAGCGTCCGGGTGCGACCATGGAGCCTTGTTGTGTGACATCGTTGCTGACCACAGAGTGCAATGCCCAATGTAGTAGGTGGGTGGCACTGTGGTGGCCTTCGATGCTGGCGCGGCGGTGGGTATCTACTTTGAGCTGAACTTTTTTCGAGCGGGGCAACTCTTCCACTTGCAGGCAAATGGCGGCGCCGGCTTTAGTGGTATTCAAGACTTTGATTTCATTGTCGCCATCGGTCACGGTTCCGCTATCGCCAACTTGACCACCCATCTCAGCATAGAAGGGGCAGACATCTACGATGATGAAATGACCGTGGGCATTTTCGAAAGACTCAAGCACATTGGCATCACATTCGGTGGTATCAAAACCGATGAACTTGGTATCGAGGTCGGTATCGATATCGACTGCCATGACTAAGGTCGAGTTGCGCCCTGCTTGACTACGTTTGACCTGTGCCTGCAGCTCTTCTTCGTAAGCTGGCATGTCCACGCTCAAGCCTTGCTCTTCTGCCATCAGCACGGTGAGGTCGATAGGGAATCCGTAAGTGTCGTAGAGTTTGAATGCCACGTCGCCGGGGAAAACTTTGTCATCAATGCGCTGCGAGGCATCGGCGAAGAGTTTCATGCCGCGATCTAGGGTACGGTTGAAACTTTCTTCTTCAGCATCCAGGGTGGCGATGATTTTCGCTTGGCGTTCTTTGAGTTCTGGAAAGATGGGGGAAAATTCATCAACTAAGGTTTGCACCAATGAGCTAAGGATTTTAGCGCCGTCTTCACCTAAGCCTAAGTTGCGTGCGTAACGAACGGCACGGCGTAAGATGCGTCGCAACACATAACCACGTCCCTCGTTCGATGGCAGGATGCCGTCGGCGATGGAAAAAGATAGTGTGCGGATGTGATCGGCGATGACGCGGAAGGCGACGTCGATTTGCTCTTGTTCAGTGAGTCCTTCGCGCTTGCCCATTGCTGGCAGAGTGCGTTGATAGCTTTTGCCACTCAGTTCACTGAGGCGATCAAAGAGCGGGGTGAAGACGTCGGTATCGTAGTTGGAGACGAGCGTAGAAAAATCGGTCGAGTTTTTGGTGCCTTGAATGATCGAGCAGACGCGCTCGAATCCCATGCCGGTATCGACGTGGCATGCAGGTAGCGGGCGGAAGCTACCGTCGGGCTCGGCGTTGAATTGGATGAAAACTAGATTCCAGATTTCGATGCAGCGGGCATCATCGGAGTTCACCAGCGAGCCTTTGGTGTCACCTTTTGGCGTGAGGTCGATATGAAGTTCCGAGCAGGGGCCACAGGGGCCGGTATCGCCCATCATCCAGAAGTTGTCCTTTTTGTTGCCGTTGACGATGTGGACGTCGGGATCGAGACCGGCTTTTTCAAAGAGTTTTTTCCAAATGTCATAGGCTTCTTGATCGAAGTCGGCGGGATCGCCTTCACCCGGTTTGTAAACCGTCGCGTAGAGTCGTTCTGCGGGCAGGTTCCAGCGTTCGGTCAGCAGTTCCCAAGCCCACTCGATGGCTTCTTGTTTGAAATAATCGCCAAAGCTCCAGTTGCCGAGCATTTCGAAAAGAGTGTGATGGTAGGTGTCGTAACCGACATCCTCGAGGTCGTTGTGTTTGCCGCCAGCGCGGATACATTTCTGGGTATCTGCTGCGCGAGGTGGATCGTAGGGGGCGTTTTCTGCTCCGAGGAAATAGGGGACAAATTGATTCATGCCCGCGTTGGTGAACAGCAAATTGGGTGAAGTCGGCATCAAAGAGGCAGACGGCACGATGGTGTGCTGTTTTTCCTGAAAAAAATCGAGGAAGGACTGGCGTATGGCTTGTGAGGTCATGATAAAATGTAGTTGATCGGCGGCAGCGCGCGCTGCGACTCAATAATTAGCTCGCATTGGCTCTAAGGCAAGAGGCTCTTCGCTAGAATAGTGGATTTGAAAGGCTTTGCATGGTATTGCGTATGGGGAGAGGGCATGTTATATTGGCGCCATGAAAACTCTGACCGTCGAAGTTCCAGATCCCTTATTGGCGGAAATCGAAGCTGCTGCGCAGGAACGACGGGTGTCAAAATCCGAAATTGTGCGCGAGCGTCTTGAGCAAGGTCAAAAGCCGACGGCTGTTACGCTGTGGGAGCGTATGCATGATTTGGTTATTGACGAGAAGGATCTCCCCAAAGACCTTTCTACAAATCAGGAACATTTGAAAAATTATGGCTCAGGCGGTATTGATTGATTGCGGTCCGATTGTGGCAGCTTTGAATAAGCGTGATCAGTATCATGAATGGGCAAGAGCTCATTTTGAAGCGCTAACTGAACCTTGCCTGACATGTGATGGACCTTGTTGGCACTCTAAACCCTAGTATCTATGAAACCCTTAATCGCACTGGTCGTATTCACCAGCCTGACTTCGTCCCTATTTTCCCAAGCTCCACGTGTATTGCCAGATGGCAAGCTGCCTGCAGATGCGCGGCTTCAGGATCTCAAAGATCTGCACGGCTTCTTTCCTTTTGAAGTGCCCGCTACTCTTGCTGATTGGGAAAAAAGAGCGGCGGATTTGCGGCGGCGGATCTTGGTGTCCAACGGCTTGTGGCCGATGCCCCAAAAAACGCCACTCAATGCAGTGATTCATGGCAAGGTGACTCGTCCAGGGTTTACGGTGGAAAAAGTTTATTTTGAATCAGTGCCAGGGTTGTTTGTGACAGGGCTGCTTTTCCGCCCGGAAAACATTCCGGCAGGCAAACAGGTGCCTGCCGTTCTGTCTCCGCACGGGCATGGAGGGCGCTTGATGGATCTGGGAGAAAAGGGAGTGCTCAAACAAATCGCCGAGGGGGGAGAAAAATATGTCGACTCGGGGCGTTTCCCCAAAGTCGCTCGATGCGCTACCCTGGCTCGATTGGGAGCGGTGGTGTTTTTATATGATATGATGGGTTATGCGGACAATGGTCAGTTGTCCCGTGAGTTGGTGCATGGTTTCAAAAAGCAGCGCCCTGACTTTGAGGGCAAGGAGAGCTGGGGGCTGTTCAGTGCTCAGGCTGAGTTGCGTTTGCAATCGGCGTTTGGGATTCAGACTTGGAATTCGATTCGGGCTTTGGATTTTCTCGAAGCTCTGCCGGATACGGATCCCAAAACAATCGGTGTGACGGGGGGCAGCGGTGGCGGCACTCAGACGATCATCCTGTGCGCGATCGATCCGCGCCCGATCGTGGCGTTTCCCAATGGTATGGTGTCGAGTTCGATGCAGGGAGGCTGCACTTGCGAAAATGCTAGTCTGTTGAGAATAGGTACGGGAAATGTGGAGCTGGCAGCTTTGTTTGCGCCTAAGCCGCAGGGCATGACCGCTGCTAACGATTGGACTAAGGAGATGCTGATCGAGGGCAAGGGGTTCCCTGAGTTGCAGAAGCTCTATGGGCTTTATGGGAAAAAGGATCAGGTGTTTTGTGCTGATCTCACTCATTTTCATCATAACTATAATTATGTGACTCGTGAGCTGATGTATAACTTGTTCAATAAGGAATTGGGTTTAGGGCACAAGGAACCCATCGTCGAAAAAGATTTCAAACGCCTGACATCTGCTGAGCATTTGGTTTGGGATGCTCAGCACCCTGCTCCTGCGGGAGGGGATGTGTTTGAGAAAAAGCTGATGGGACAACTCGCAGATGAATCGGACTATCAACTGGCGGCGATGTCAGCAGAGCAACGTCGCGATACGGTCAAGGCGGCATGGCAGGTGATGATAGGTGGAGGAGGGATGCCCACGGCGGGGGATGTCAGCGTGGAAGATCATTTGCTACGCCAGAAATCGACTGGCAGTGAGCTGCCTTTGGCGGAGATCGCGGCGGATAAAAAGAAAGCTCGAGGCATCACGGTGATCTGGGTGGACGGTAAAGGGAAGTCGGGTTTATTTAAACAAAACGGGCGAGCGATTTCGGAAGCTAAGTTCTTAGCAGATAGAGGTTGCCGAGTTCTCAGCGCTGACCTTTTTAAACAGGGTGAGTTTTTAGCAGAAGGAAAAAAATTAACCGCAAGTGCAGTGGTCAAAAATCCGCGTGAGTCGGCGGCTTACACCCATGGATACAATCATTCCGTATTTGCCAATCGCGCTCAGGACATTCTTAGCCTAATCACTTACGCTAAGAAATCTTCACCTGATCACAAAATCTATTTGATCGGCAGTAATGGTGCTGGACCAGTAGCCGCAGCAGCGCTCGCCTTAGCTGGAGATACTGTTGATAAAGCGATCATCGTCAGTGATGAGTTCAGGTTTGCTGACATCACCAGTTTCCGTGATCCTGATTTCATTCCGGGTTCAGTAAAATATGGAGACCTGACTGGACTTTTAAATTTAGCCACTAGCCACAAAGTTTGGCTGGTCGGCGAAGATCCAAGTTTGTATCAAGCGGCAAAAATTGAATTTGAAAAAAGCGGCGGTTCACTGTCCGTATCTTCTCATAAGGGAGGTTTCAACAACGCGATTGATTGGCTGTTGATTGATTGAGTATTTTGGAATGGTATTATAGGGGTTCGCCTACTTCCCGGTTTTCTCTCATTTCAGACTTAGCCGCCGACGGAGCGATTGGTGGTGAAGGCCGCGAGGACTTTAGGGTGATTTTGAATTACTCCTATGATTTTTGATAGGTAATCTATCTAGCTGGAGAGTGATAAGTTTTTCTACTATGAAGAAGCCTCTTTGAGAAGCTTTAATTTCGCTTTTGAGTGCTCAATACATAGCTCGATGAGTTCCCCACATATTTTTTTGTGCTTTGCATATTCCTTGATCTCTGCTTTTACTATTTTTACATGCTCTGGGCGAACCAACTCACTTTTACTTCTCGA
>JAKISY010000037.1 GCA_021648365.1 Verrucomicrobiales bacterium | reverse complement strand
TCTACAATCTGTTGCTCCCAAGTGTCCAGTAATCCATCATTGTCTGTATCTCCATTTTCTTCAATGCCTCTAGCCTGCACACGATCTACTACCGCGCTTGCGGTATAAAGTGCTGTGTCCACCATTAAAACGCCACTGCTCACTACGGTGGAGGTGTGAAAAACGGTGCCGTTCTTTTTATAGGTGATCTGGTTGCCGATGCGCTCAATGGAAAAAACGTCGTTGGCAGTGTAACTGCCAAAGCTGCCTATACTCGTGCCCGACTCGTATATACTGAGCACTCCGTTGATGACTCCATAAATGGCAAAGTCCAGATCGGTGTAACTGCGGCTTGCATTGACCTCGCTCAAGCCTAGCATCGCATATTGATCGTTAGCGCCAAAACGAAAACGAACTTCGCCGTCGCCTCCCATGACCTCGGTGCTCACCGCATCGGCATTCCACGCTGTGGATGCGGTCGTTTTTTCCAAACGTCCACCAAGACCTGGTTCGTCGGTAGCGGTCAGTTTCACTTCACTCTGAAATTGCACATTTTGCCACGGATTAAAATCGCTCGCATCATCCGGGTTCGTCCCATCTAGCTTCACCTCATCCCCATCACTAACTCCATCACCGTCACTGTCAGGATTATTCGCATCTGTGCCATAAATACTTTCTTCCCCGTCCGTAAGCCCATCGCCATCACTATCCGCATTTCCATCGCTCCCATCATTCGGATCCGTGCCGTTTGCAATCTCATAAACATCGCTCCACAAATCTCCGTCCGCATCCTCCTTGGCGGGCGCTACTGGCACATCATCCACCACATTTGGATCGAGTCCGTTTTGATACTCGGACAGGTTATCATGAGTATCTCCATCTGGATTATCGGTCGCGCCATTGCTGGTGATGTCGCCAAAATGGCGAAATTCCCACCAATCCGGCAAACTATCCGCATCAGCATTTGGGGTATTGATGTCGTTGCTGAGAACTTTAACCCCATCCACCGTGACTCGACCTGTAGTGCCAGTATTCGAGACTTCCAAAGATGGACTGGTCAACGCTGGATCCATGTAATAAGTGCCCAGAAAAACCCACTGTCCTCCATTGACCGTTTGATCTACGGTCAGGCTATCCTGCAAGGCCGTGCCATTTGCTGGATCGGTGTATTCCACTGTGACTGGCACCGCGACATCGCGATCTGCTCCAGCTGACCATTGCAAATAAACATCATGCCAGCCCACTTCCGCCGCGCTCAGGTCGAACTTTGCCGTTTTACCACCCTTATTGGCGATGTCATCATCAAGGTAATCACCGCCAAGAAACTCGCCTTCCCCAGATCCATGTGTTTGCGTGATCCAAGATCCTGTCAAAATGGCTAGCGCACCATCATAAGAAATCTCGGTCAAAGTCGTGCTGCCCCATTGAAAATGCACATCGCTGAACACCGCGCTGGTGCCCTGCGCCGTATCTCCAGAGGTCACCGCTACACCCGCGTACGCTTTGTCGGCATTGGCGCTCAAATCTAAAGCTACCGCAAAAACGGGTAGCCAGTCCGTGCCATCTACTGACTGATAAACATAGACCGTCGTGCCCATCAGAACCAACCGATACCAATCGGTCGCTGAAAAACCTGTCAGCACTTTCTCCTGTGTCGCTCCGCCCTGCTCACTTCTCCAGCTCACATACACATCCCCATTGCCCGCTGCTCCTACAAAAACATTCGGCGCGTCAAAGCGAAAAGAGCCTCGAATCATCAAACCCACGCGATCCTCCACTCCGCCCAAATCCGTCAAAGTTTTCAACTGAGCACTGATTTCCCCACCATCGTAAATACGCTTGTAAGTATAACCCACGCCATCTGCCGTGCCACTACCCGCTGCACCAGCACCTGATTGTCCCATTCCTGCACCAGCCGCCTGCACCGTGACTTCTCCCAAAGCAGCATCATAAGTGGCACTGCTACCCGAAGCGGCACCGATGCTCACCGTATTCCACTCGCTGATATCGGGCTGCAAGCTCGCTCGCACCCACAGGGTGAGCATGCAAAATGTAGTCACTACAAAAACTCCTCGCACAAGTCTCCACCACGGATTGAGCCCATTATGACCACCAATTAACTGAATCACTCGTGACATGCTTAGATATTGTGCGAAAATGGAAGATTTGGAGAAATACTATTTCAGAACCGTTGTGAGTGAATACGATACTAAGCATGATGGCAAGATGTTTTTTTTGAAAATTCTAACTTTTTAACCTTTAATAGAACATTCTTGTTAGCGTCTAGAGAAACTGCATATCTTAAACCTTGTTTTGTAACTATTCAGGTGTTGTCCAGCCTGTTGCCCAACAAAACAGGCTAGCCTTCGATTGAACGCCGTCAAGAAGGCTAAGAAATAGCGGTGTCGAGACACTCGCAGTCCAAAGGTAGCAAAAGCTTTGGTGCGCTGCGGCTTGACGCAGCTATTCTGGAGAATTGGTGGGCACGTGCAGAGCTCTTAGGCTAATCAGAACAGTTACCTTGTTTTAATTTCATGCCGCTTTAAATGAAGTTATCGTAACTAGACCTCCCATAGCCTTTGACACTTAATAGGTTAGGCCGACTTTGCGTTCGACTTGACTAATCATGGGCGGGATTGTGTGTTTGAGGGAAGTGGAAGCGTTACATTTGGGGCGAGAGCTTTGGGGTGGTTCGCTTCAGTTTGGGTGTTGTGACGCCCTCTCTGACTATTCATGGGCTGGAAGCCCATGCTACGAACTACTTCACGGAGAAATAGACCAATTGAATGCGGTGTTTTGTGATTTTGCTATCAGTGACGATGCGGATCATTCCTAAGGTGGCATTTGCTGTTGATTCAGGCTTCACCACCAGCGCGTATTCTTTTCCCGGCTTGATCACCTTTTTTATGACGGACACCGACCCTTTAGAAGAAGTCACCGATACGATGTTTACAGCTTGATCTCCAGAGACTTTGAATTTGATGACTTTCTCCTTCGATTCCTCTCCCACTGCCCAACTGAGCATCTTCGGCTCGATCTCAAACAAAGGTTCGATACTCACTCTCACACTCAAGCGTAATTCTTTGTAATCCGGGTGATCGGTTTTGACATAAACAAATTTCTCTGATGTTCCTGTTAATTTCGACAAAGAGAAATCGGCTTCTATTTTTGCCTTCTCCCCAGGTGCTAGTATTTTTTTGTCTGATCTGACATTCAGGCAGGCACAGGAAGTGTCCAATCCAGTGATTTTTACCGGCTGTTTACTGTTGTTAGTCATCACAAAAGAAGCGTGCAGGACTTCCTCGTCAGGCTTGGCACGATGCTCAAACACGGAGCTATCAAAGCTCAGATCACGAGCAGTCTGCGAATGCTGGACTTTCGCTTGTGTTGACGCCTTTGCTTTCGCTCCAGCATTTGCCGCAGGCAGCCATGCTAGTAAACCCAGCGCGAACAACAAACCTGTGTAAGTATATAGTTTTTGGGGTGATTGGTTCATAATAAAATAAAAACATTAACCTTGCAAAATGTTTGAGTATTTTCCAACAATATCATGTCAGCGTGGTCTTAATAATCCATAACATTCTTTAACTCAACACTTTCAAGCAGCCATGAAACCCGACCCACAACCCAAACATCTCTTTTTCTGGCTAGCGGGGGCTGGTTCTAAAAGTCTAGAAACCTGCCCCGACTGGGAGCAGCGCAAATACGTCGCTTTTGGTGCGACCGTTCTGGTTCCCACGGTTTTCGCATTCATCGCCTGCGCCTACGCACTCTCGACGATCACCGACAACTGGCGCATCATCGTCCCGGTCTCCGTGGTTTGGGGCTTCATCATCCTCACCATCGACCGTGCGCTGCTGTCGACTTACCGTTCCTACCAACCGCTGCATCGTAAATTCAATCAATTCATGCTGCGATTTGTCGTCGCCATCTTGATGGGGCTGACCATCTCTCACCCACTGACCCTGCTCTTATTCAAAGACACCATCAGCTCAGTGATCGAAAAAGATCGCAAAGCCGACATCTCCGCTGCGCGTGAAGAAGCCGTCACCGAAAAAACAAAAATCGAGACCAAAATTGCCAACCTCGAAGAAAACATCGCCTCCCATCGCAGTAAATGGGATCAGACCTTCGATGCCAAATTCCTCGTCGCCAATGAAGTGACCGATGCCAAAGACGCTACCAGTGAACTCGACGCCGCCACTCAGAAAGAACTCGATCAACGCATTCAAGAAGAAACCGGACCGCTCAAAACCCAACTCGCCTCTTTGGGTTTGGAGATGAGCAAATCCTCGCTTGCCTACAAAACCATGCAAGGCGAACTCGACCACTGGCAGGTGGAATTCGAGCGCGAAGTCAATGGTCAACGCAGCGGCATCGTCGGCCTTGGGCCTAGAGCAAAAAGCATTCGCGATGACCAACTCGCCTGGAGACGCACCGAAGCCAAGCGCCTCGGCTCGGTGGTGGACAGCTTGAGCAAACGCCGCAATGACCTCAAATCTAGTATCACCTCCACAGAATTGAACCTAAAAGCGGAATACGTCGGCATCGCCGCAGAAAGAAATCTCGCCACCAAAGCAGAAGCGGATCGAGTTGCCGGACTGAAACGCAAAGTCCAACAAGAACAAGCTGGACAGTTTGTCGGTCAACAGAATGCCATCCGCGCCACCATCGCCACCCAGATCGATTCTCGCTTAGAGGAACTCAAACGCCTACAAGCAGACATCGCCGCCCTCGGAGTGGACGAACAAGAGCGAGTAGATGCGATCAAAGCCGAACCGCGCCGCGATTTACTGACCCAAACCCTCGCCCTGCACAAGCTCTTCGATGCTGGTGAAAAAGGCGGTCAATTTGCCATCAGCGCCTATGTCATTCTAGCCCTACTCTTCATGCTCATCGACACCATCCCGTTGATTGTTAAGTTCTTCTCCAAACCCGGCCCCTATGATACTTTAGTCGATTGCGAAGAAGTTCGTTATGAAAAAGAACGTCAGACCTTTCTCAAAAGCTATCACCACTACATGGACGAACTCTCAGATGGGCGCATGCTCCACCTCACTCAAAACAAGCCCCTTGAGCGGGCGCTCGTCGAGGGAGTGGATCGCTCACGCGCAGCTAAAGAGTTTCTAGAACAACTGATGGAACTCGAGCAATCCTTCGAAGAACGCATCGCACAAGAACGAGCCCAAGGCAGATCTCCAGAACGCATCGCCATGCTCGAAGACATGGCGCAAGCCTATTATGACGAAATGCGCACTCGCATGGAGTCCTTTTTTGAAGAAAAAAAACCTGCGCGAAGATTCTCCTAAGCTTAGAAATATGATACGTCCATCTTGCCACCCAACCTCTTTTCTATTGATTTTAGCTGCCTGCCTGTGCTTTGCCTCACTCAGCACCCAAGCAGAAGACCATAAAACCCCAGCCAGCTCCAGCTCACGTTATACGAAAAAAAAGCCTTCCCGCGACGGCACTGGCAAGGTTTATATGGGACGAGAGATTTCTCATGTCGTGGGTCATGGCGCGATCCAATGGTTAGAACGCTCGGAAAGAATCCAAGAAGAAGCGCCTGATTTGATGGTCAAAAAAATGGCAGTCAAAGAGGATGATGTGGTCGCCGATATCGGAGCAGGTTCAGGTTATTTCACCTTCCGTATTCAACCGCTAGTGCCCAAGGGACAAGTGATCGCTGTCGATATCCAAGACAGTATGCTGGGCTTCATACAAAATCGTGTCAAAGAAGGTGGTTTCACCAACGTAAAAACCCACAAAGGAATCCCCGAGGACACCCAACTGCCCGCCAACTCCATCACCCTAGCTTTCATCGTCGATGCCTACCACGAATTCTCACACCCATGGGAAATGATCCGATCCATCGTCAAGGCGCTCAAACCTGGTGGGCGCTTGATCCTACTCGAATATCGCGGAGAAGACCCCGCCGTGCCGATCAAGCCGCTTCACAAAATGACGGAAAAACAATCCATCCGCGAGATGGAAGCTGCCGGACTCAAGCACAAAGAGACTTTAGAGTTCCTACCCATCCAGCACTTCATGATTTTCGAAAAACCTGCATCCTAGCAGCTCGAGCTACTCCCCCTTCCCTTTTCCCGCCAAGCTCAACACTGCAGAGACCAGATTAGCTACTCCAGTTTTGATCGTTGGTTCTGGATCGGGAGCAAAAAAGGGCGAATGCAACGACGGCAGCGGTTTGCCACTTTTGCGACTCGCTTTCACAGCTTCCGCGTCGACCCCGCCCAACCAGAAAAGACAAATAGGAATCTTATCTGCGGTGCGACCATACTCACTGAAGTCCTCTCCCGCCATCACAGGGTCAGTGCTGACCACATTGTCTGCACCAAGCACCTTCTCAAGATCCAAGCGCAACTGTTCCACCAATTCAGGGTCATTGTAGGTGGATGGCGTGGACTTTTTCAAAACCGTCACGATCGGCAATAGCTCTTCAGGTAAGCCAGCAGCTTCACCCAAGCCTTTGCAGATCCTCTTGATCGCAGCAATTGTATGCTGCCGCACTTCGTCTTTATAGGAACGTAGCGTCAACTGCAACTTCACCTGATTGGGAATAATGTTGTGCTTGGTGCCACCGTGGATAGACCCCACCGTCACCACCGCGTCGTCGGTAGGATTGATCTCGCGGCTAACGATCGTTTGCAAAGCAAGCACAATTTGAGCAGCTAATACCACAGGATCTTTTGTCGTATGAGGCGCCGCGCCATGACCACCGATACCGCGCACCGTGATATCCACCGAATTCACATTCGCCATAGAAAAACCTTTCACATAAGCGACTTTTCCCGCCTCCAAAGTTGCAGAGACATGTTGAGCGACACAAAAATCCGGCTTGGGGAAGCGGGTGAACAAACCATCATCCAGCATCGCCCGAGCACCCGCACTGCGTTCTTCCGCCGCTTGACCTATCATCACCAAGGTTCCCTGCCATTGATCCTTGATGCTCGCCAACAAGCGCGCAGCACCGATGAAAGTGGTCATGTGCGTATCATGCCCGCACGCGTGCATCACCGAAACCTCTTTATCCGCATCATCTTTGGTTTTCACTTGGCTTGCGTAAGGCTTGCCACTTTCCTCTTTCACTGGTAAGCCGTCGAGGTCGGTGCGCAACAGAATTGTAGGTCCTTCGCCGTTTTTCAAAACTCCGACCAAACCGTAACCTCCTACTTTTTCGGTCACTTCGAAACCTACCTGTTTCAGTTCTTTGGCGATTCGCTGCGATGTTTTCTCTTCATGGAACGACAGCTCAGGATTACGGTGAAGGTGCTGATACAAATCAAAAAGATAAGCATAATCCTGATCTCTTTTCTCTAAGATCATTTTTTCCGACTGCGCCATGCCCTTCGAAACCAACAAGCACACTAACAGTAACAAGGTTACCACCTTTTTGATCTGATTTTCCATGAAATCAGTTTCTCACAGAAAAACCCCAAGTCAAAGACGGCTCTTTTGCTTTCGCTGATACAGATAATAAATCCAAAACGGCAGATTGATGAAAAACAATAACAGGATCATCTTAAAATACACAAAGTTAAGCCTCATGATCACCGAAATCATCGAGTGCATCGCAAACAAGCTCACGCCAAATAACAAAGCTAAGCGGCGATTCAACAGCGACAAAAATGCCAACAATTCCAGATAAAAACCCATACCAAAAATAGCCATCGCTACGTTGGGATGTTCGCTAACAAAATCAATCGTCCATTGATTCATCTGATTCGCGGGAGGCTGCAAAGTATCATAATAAGCTTGAGCCTCGTTTTTCGAAAATTGCACAATGATATTCGGAACCTGTGCGATCCAGCGGGCGCCAGGTATCCAGCCACCTCCAGAGTTGATCCACTTACTGATCGCCGACACCACGTAGCCAGCACACATCATTTGCATCGAAATGGTGATCGCTCCCGTAGCTCTATGCGAAACCTGGTCTTCTCTTGATACCACCGGCTTTCCTTTTTGAAAATAACGACTGCGCACAGAACACCACAGAAAAAAACCAAACTGTCCCATCAGTATCAAACCCACCACCTGCGTCGCGTGATGATGACCACGCGGGGAGTTATGAATCGAGCCCACCGCAGCATGAATCAAAAACAGCCCCCCTGTCGCCAGCAAAGGCAAACGCCCGCTGACGTATAAAATTGCAAGAGCCAAACACAAATAAACCACCACCGCCGTCACTGTCGGCTGCGATAAAAAGCTCAAATCAAACCATGACGCCAAACCATTCGGGTCTCGCAAAGTCTCAAAAGATGCAATGGAAATCTGCGAAGGTAGCCAATGATTCTGCCAAGTCGCCGCCCACACCACAAAGACAAACACCCAGCGCATGATCGCCCACTCCCAAGATGTGTAAACGATCTGCCCAAGCTCATTTTTGAAAAGACTCTTCATCATTCCATCACCCCCACCACCTGTTCACTTCTCTCTAGTTTGCCATCTTCCCCGCGTCTGATGCGCACATCGATCAAAGCCAAACCCTGCCACTTCTCTCCTTCAAAAGCCTTCGGCGAACGCTCATTCTTCAAATAAGCCAAAGTCTCCATACCCGCAGACCACTTCTGTTCAGCGCTCCAGTCAAAATGCGAACCCTTCAACTTCTTTTTCAAAGCTTTGAGATCGCGCCCGTAATGTTTTTTCAAATCAGAGGTGTAGATATTGAAATGAGGCACCGCTGCTACAGGCTCCCCTTGTTTATCCCGCAAATACACATAATAAGTGCGTTCATCGAATTTTGAATACATCGGGAAATGCGATAGCGGATAAAAATCCTCAAACACATAACACAGCGCAATCGCCACCAGCATCGGCAAAAGTAGCAAACCTCGCCGCATGGCAAAAAACGCAGGCGCAGCACCAGCCAGTAAACATTTTATCTTATCTGAATTCACACTTTCTGTTTATACTTTTACCTACTCCTCCGATATTGTAGCTAATTGCTCAATACGCATCTCAATACAAAACAATAGTCGACGAGAAACACAAGTTGTGATTGGTTAACACACCTCATCCATGTCTGAAGAAATCATCCGCAATCTTTATATTCTTGCCGCATTAGGTTTAGCGACTGCCATCTGGTTCCGCCACCCCTTCCCCTTCCTAATTGCCTTCGTCTCATTCAGCCTCGCCATTGGAGAGTTTTACCCCTTCTCCAATTTTCCCATGTATAGCGACCCAGATGATCGCGAAAACTACTTTGTGCTATCCGCCATACCAGACCAAAATAACATCGACCAACTACCTGAGCCGAAACCTGGCAGCGCTCCAGCAAACACCCCCTATTACCAACTCGACGGGATGATCTGCCGCCCGCTACCATCTTACCCCTTCACGGGACTCACCGCGCCAACAATCAAAAAAATGTTCAAATCTAGAATGAACACTTTTGCTAAAAAACATGGCACCAAACGCAAGCACCTGAACTCCGAACAGCGACGGCAGCTTGGCGAAAAATTCCTTCTCTACATCCGAGAAGAATCGCAAAAATCCACCGCTCCTCGCCGCGGAGAACTGCCAGAAAAACTTGCCCTGTTAGAATTCTGGATCGAACCCGACCGCATCAACGGCGGCTTCATCGAAACCCCCACTCTCGTCGCGCACCTACCCGCTCAAGACCAGAATTAACCGCCCTTCTTGCCCTCACTTTCAAGCACCCTACCATGAATTTTTTTCGCCGTTCACCCTACCTTTTCAAACGCCTCTGCGATCGGTTGCGAGTTTGGAAATTCTCCCGCTACGAAGTGGTCTTCATGCGCGTGCTGTTTGCGTTTGTCATTTATCAAACCATGCCGCTTGGCAAACCTTTCTCAACTCTCACCCAAGATCTATTTCCAGCCATCAACCCAGCCATCAGCAGCAAAGAGAAAAACGAAAGCTTACGTCCACCACTGCCCCCTATCGTAGAGTTGCTACCCAACAGCTCACAACGCATGACCTTTGATAGTCAGCCCGTCCCCAATGGCATCGCCCACTGGGTGGATCTCACCTTCTTCTCCAATGACCGTTTTGTCGCCCTGCTACCCTGGATCGTCATTCCAGCCATCTTACTCTACGCATCTGGCATCGGATTGCCCATCACCCTGCCCTTGCTCACCTTCATCAGTATCGGTAGTCGCACGCTCTCCAATTCTCAAGGAGCCATCAACCATGGTTTCCAACTTGTTTCAGCTATATTGCTGGTGCAAACCGGCGTCATCCTCTTTGGCGTGATTTACCGCCTGATCAAAAAGAAGCACTTTGTCGATTCCAGACAACGCACCATCCGCGACTACTACATCTACTCCACCATCCTGCTCTGCGTCAGTTTTTACATGATCGCCGGTTACATCAAACTGATCAAATCCGATGGTGAATGGATCCAAAACAGCCCCTACATCGGCATCCAATTAGTCAAAACTGATCGCCAGAATTACTACACCAACATGGACGGCAAACATTTCGGCAAAGCCAAGGTTCGCTGGGCAAGTGACATGTTAGAGCATCCCAACTTCACCCGCGTCTTCATGGCCTGCGGACTATGTTTGGAACTGTTCGCCTTCATTGCCTTGTTCGGCCGCGCTTGGTGTGCGGTCACCGGACTGATGATCCTCGCCTTTCATCAACTCAACGACTCCATCATGGGACTGATGTTTTATCACAACGAAAAAATCGTCTGGATCTTCCTCGTCAACATCCCCTTCTGGATCGTCATGCTCAACCGCAGAATCCGCAAAGACCCCGCACTCATCCCCTTATTAAGCGATGAAAGCGAAGATGAAATCGAAGCTAGCCCCGCCTGATCTATAGTCGCTTGATCGCAATGTTGCGAAACATCACAGGGTCATTATGACCTGCAAAACCGAAGTGACCACGTTTGCGATCCTTGCCTGGGTGCGCCGTGTCCTTCATGAACTCCGTCACCTTACTGAGATCCGTATTCAAGATCACCGTTCCATTCACTTCCACTTTGATAGTCGACCCCTTGACCGTGACTTCTTGATAATTCCACTCACCCGCTGGACGGGTATAACCACGATGCGCTGCCGCCATCGCGTAAGCCGAGCCATGAAACTGACGTTTGTCGAGTGTTTTGTATTTCTCAGCATCATTGTCCAAAACCTGAAGCTCACACATACCGTCGTAGGCTGCACGCCCTTCACCGGGATAACGAATAGCCAAGCCATTGTTACCACCCGCTGGCACTTTATATTCCATCCTCACCACAAAGTCCTCGTATTCATCAGCCGTGAAAAGCACACCACCTTTACCCGCTTTACACATCACCGCGCCTTCTTTCACCTCGTAGTCCTCCACCGCCCCGCGCCAGCCAGTCAAATCCTTGCCATTAAAAATCGACACAAAACCCTGCTCTGCATCCGAGCCTCGCAACGTTTTATTCGCTTCCTCACCGCCGATTTCACGCAGGTTGATATTCTTCCAGCGAATTTCCCCGCCATGCGTCTGTAAGTGAATCACCCCTTTTGCAGGTAGTGGTGGAGTTGGTTGGGGAGCGTCTTTTTTCTTAACTTTATCCCAATAATTTTCCATGATAGCGTTATCCACCACCAATTTTCCATTATAAACAACCGTCGTGCGCGCACCAATCTGAGTGATCTTAAAATGATTCCACTCCCCGAATGGTTTGTCTGCGTGAACCAAAGGCAATTTTCCAGGCGCTCCATCAGAATTGTTAAATAAACTACCCGAGCCTAAATTAGCTTTGATTTTCCACTTACCGCCCTCCTCAGTCGTATCCCAAATCTGCACCTGGGGCGCGCCACGCAAATAAATCCCACTATCAGCTTTAGCGACCGTTTTGTAGTCCAACTCCAACTCAATATCGCCGTATTCTTTGTCCGTAGTGGCATAAGGTCCATGCCCGTCATTCACCAACTCTCCCTGATCCACCGTCCAATGATCCTTGAACTCCTTCTGATAGCTCGCGATCGCTTCTTTTTTCTTATCCTCAGCAACCTTAACCAAATTGTGAGGATTCAGGCCATACCAACCGCTTAAATCCTTACCATTGAATATAGGCTGCGCATCCTCAGCTTGAAGACCTGCTCCTGCGCTCATCAGTGCCACTGCTAGGCACACATTTCCCGTCGTGATTGTTTTGAATGGGGTAAAGTTCATGATCGCACTTTGCTTGTCATCCACAGGGGATGCAAGTGGCGATTTTATCTTCCCTAGCCATCACCTTTTCTCTATCGTAGCTGCCTCCGTTGTTGTAATCGTATTTCCTGCATGACCTTGCCCTCTTCCAAAAACACAACTAGCCTCTCCGCGCAAACAGTGATTATTTGCGCGGGAAGTCTGATGACTTTGCTCTGCCTACTGATCACCACTTTGAGCCACGGGCTTCCCCCAGTCATTCTCGAAACGCTCGATACCGTCACTCACCAGCTTTTTACCGACCAAATTCAAAACCTTGGCAAAGGGTTTCATTACCAAATCTCCAACCAAGAAATGCCGCTCACCGCATTTCTTGTCATTTACGCGCTATTGTGCCTTCTATCCATTGCTCCTCTCACTCGACTCCAGCGCAAACTGACGACAAACCACACCAAGCAACACCGCTTCCGCCTTCGCTCACCACTGTCCCTCATCCTACTGTTTGCACTGATCTTCAGAATCATTCTGATCTTCAGCGTGCCCATTCACGAAAGCGATTTCTATCGCTACCTCTGGGACGGGAAAAGCTCCATTCACGGCATCAACCCCTACCGCTTCGAACCCGGAGCACTCAAGCTCTACGAACAAAACATCCACACCCCTTACCAAGATCCTCACAATGGCGTGACTTGGCAAGGGCGTGAGTTCTCCGCTGAAGAGCGACCTATTCTAAAGCACTTGCAACAACTACGTGACCACAACCTAGAACTGCACCAACGAGTCAGTCATCAAGCTGTCCCCACCATCTACCCCCCCACCGCTCAAGCTGTATTCGCCGTCTCAGCCTTTCTCTTTGGAGATTCTCTTGTCGGACTCAAAGTGATCTTACTGATCTTCGATTTACTGATCATCGCCGTCACTATAGCCATGCTGCGACGACTAAAAATCAACCCTACTTGGGTCATCCTCTACGCGTGGTCCCCACTAGTGCTCAAAGAGTTCAGCAACTCCGCCCACTACGATGCCGTGCCGCTTTTTTTTACCATGCTCGCCATCTACTTCGCGCTCGATCCGGCTCGACCGTTAAAAACCGCCAGTGCCCTCGCCCTAGGAACCTTAGCTAAGTTTTTCTCCGTCATCTTGATACCAGTGCTTCTTCCCGTTCGACTTTCCCAATGGAAAAGTTACGCCCTATTCGCCACCATCATTGCCCTCGCCTACCTGCCCTTCTTTCTCTGGAACCAAGCCGGAGTTGCACAAGTTTTTGCCGGCTTGGGCGTTTACAATCAACACTGGCAATACAACGCCGGACTCTTCGCCCTCATCCAACAGAGCCTGCTCACCTTCACCCATCTTTCTCCCAATAATCTCCAGCCCGCAAAAATCATCGTCGCCCTGCTGTTGATCACCGTCATCGCTTGGCAAAGTTTTCGCCCAAAGGATGAACAACACCCCGAGCTAGATCTGGTGCGCCGCTGTTTCGTCATCACCGCTGCCCTATTCATACTCAGTCCCACCGCATTCCCTTGGTATTACACCTGGCTTATGCCTTTCCTATGCGTATTTCCCAGCCGTGCCTGGATCATGCTCTCCTGGCTCTTGCCCCTATCTTATCTCGATTTCCATCAAAACCTAGCCATCGCGCGAACTTTTTTCTGGCACATCCCCGCCATCTCTTGGATGATATGGCTCACATTTGCCCTTCTCTTCCTCGCAGATACCATTAAACTCCGACATTCCAAAACCCACTAATTCCAAACTTCTCACCTCTAACTTCTAACCACCCCATGCTCCCTCTACTCAGCTTTCTCTTCTTCACCGGCTTGGTTGCCTTCATCTCTTGGCGACTCACCCATCGAGACGACCACTCCAGCAAAAGCGGCTACTTTCTAGGCGGTCGCTCCCTCACTTGGGTTGTCATTGCAGGCTCCCTGTTACTCACCAACCTGTCCACCGAACAGCTCGTCGGCCTCAATAGCGGTGGCTACCAACACGGCATGCAAGTCGCCGCATGGGAAATCTTCGCCGCTGTCGCGATGATTGTGATGGCACTCGTATTCCTACCTCGTTACCTACGCGGTGGAGTCACCACCGTCTCCGAATTCCTCGCATCCCGCTACGACAAAAGCACTGGCATCATCATTTCGGTATTATTATTACTCTCCCTACTCACCAACTTACTGCCCTTCGTGCTCTATTCTGGCGCCCTGTTCATGGTGAAAGTTTTTCATGTAGCAGAAATCTTTAACGTCAACGAAAACAGCGCCCTGTGGTTGACCACCATAGCGCTTGGTGTGGTAGGCTCCATCTATGCCATCTTTGGTGGGCTCAAAGCCGTCGCCGTTTCCGACACCCTCAATGGCATCGGTTTATTCACGGGCGGTTTATTGATCCCATTTTTTGCCCTGCATCAACTCGGCGACGGTTCCATCGCCGCGGGTTTTACCACCCTGACCGAGACTCGCCCCGAACTACTCAACCCCATCGGCAAAAGCGACGACAACTTGCCTCTCGGGACCTTGTTCACCGGCGTATTATTATTACACCTCTATTACTGGTGCACCAACCAAGCCATCGTCCAGCGAACTTTCGGCTCGCTCAGTCTTGCTCAAGGACAAAAAGGACTGCTCTTCGCCGCCGCGATGAAACTGCTTGGTCCATTTTATCTCGTACTTCCCGGCATCATCGCCTTCCACCTCTTTGGTGGCAGTTTGGAAAATCCCGATGACGCCTATGCCACCCTCATCCAAACCGTGTTACCTAAATGGATGCTCGGTTTTTTTGGTGCCGTCATCTTCGGTGCCATCCTCAGCTCCTTCAATTCAGGACTCAACAGCGCCTCGACCCTCTTCAGCGTCGATCTATACAAAGGCATCTTCCGACCCGAAGCCTCTGAAGGAGACATGGTGAAAGTCGGAAAAACCTTCGGCATCATCGCCGCCATCGCAGCCATCGGCGTTGCCCCCTTCATAGGCACTTTTTCTGGTGGTCTCTTTGATCTGATGAAAAGTCTCGCCGCCCTCTACAACATCCCCCTACTCGCCATCACTCTAGGCGGCATCTTCATGCCTCGCATCCCACCCATGGCTGCTAAAATCAGCCTCTTCGGAGGCTTCGCCTTTTATGGATGGTTCGGCATTCACATGCGCATCGCAGATTCCAACAACTGTGATGTGTTCGGTCATCCCATCCACTGGTTGCATGTCGCAGGCATCAATTTTGCCCTACTGATACTCTTCATGATCATCTACACCGCCATCAAACCCCGCAAAACTGCATGGGTGCAAACTGACGTCAAAGCCGTTGACCTCACCCCTTGGCGTGGCGCCCGCATCGCCTCAGTTGCCGTTCTGATCTGCATCGTCCTCATTTACGCCGTGCTTTCACAATTCGGATAAGAGCAGCTGCTGTGCAGTAAAAAAAACGTGAAGAAAACCACTTGCCAAACTCTCAAGATGCCCCACTATATTCGCAGCACGACAAGTGCCAACAATGCGCCTGTAGCTCAACTGGATAGAGCACCTGATTACGGATCAGGAGGTTTGGGGTTCGAATCCCTACAGGCGTACTTTCCCAATAACTCTCCCGCCTGTTGGGATGAGAACGCAGTTCGAGCGATTAACCGCGAAGCGGTTTACAAGCTAGATCACGCAGTGATCCACACCACGCAGCCGGGGGCAATCCCTACTTGCTCAAAGCAACGCGCTCAATCTCAATCAGTTACTTTGCAACAGTTTTTTGAGCTGTTTTTTAGCTCTATAAACTCGCGTCTCTACAGCCTTCGCGCTACACCCCAACAGAACCCCTGCCTCCTCTTGAGAGTTCCCCTCCAAGGAAAATAGCACCAAAGCCTGCCGAAGATCCATCGGCAAGCTATCAATAGCAGTCATCGTGTGACTCTTTTTCTCATTCTCCATCATCACCTGAGCAGGATCAGGACTCGCTTTGTGCATTTGCTCAAGTTCCGTGTTAGCTGAAAGCTGACTATCAAATATCTGTTCCACATAATGAAGCGGTCGTCGTTTATGAGAGCGTATCCAGTCACGACACAAATTCCCAGTGATCGTATAGAGCCAAGTTCTAAATTTGCCCTTTGGTTTATACTTAGCACGCTTCATGTAAACTCGCACAAAAGCCTCCTGCACCAAATCTGCTGCCTCATCTGCATCGTGACAAAAACGATAAGCGTAGCTATGCAAGGCTCCTTGGTAAAACTCCATGATCTCATTCAAAGCGAGATCGTCCCCCGCTTGCAAGCGTCGAATCAAAACCTGGTCGATCGCATCACGATCCAGCTCTGCTGATTGTTCGGCAGCTGCTTTAGATTCCATCATCTCCGCTTACAAGCAATCAATGAGAATGAGGCAAGGACTCTCCAGCTAATTTCAGTAGTTGGTCGTATTGCTCGGGCGTTAAGACTTTTTCCATTTCAAACAAATGCTCCAAAGTCGCCTTCTGCAGTTCAGCCATCGCTTTATGGATTTTTTCTACAGATCTCTCTACTTTCGGAGAATACGAACGCTCTGCTATCAATACCTCGGCGAGTTCCGCATTCGCAGCATTCAGGTCATCCCTCAGTTTCATTTCTCTCTCATTCGACTTAGCCTCAAGCGGCAACAAAGCCTTCTCCTGCTTCGCACTCAAGCCGAGAGCTTGATGAAACTGCTCATGAGTAAGACCTCCACTAGCAGTAGCTACTCCATCAGAATGACTTCGACTCAATCCGATGCCCAAATAACACCCGCCTAGGCAAGCGACAAAAATAACCGCAGCCACGGCTAACAAGCCTGTTGCACCTTGTTTTTTCATTTCCTCAAAGCTGTGCCAGTAGCAAAGGGTAAGTAGAGCGAATCAGCATCAAAAGCATCAGCCCAAGCCAATTCCTGTTGTTTGTCGCTGCCTTCAAGGTTTGATCCATAAACAAAACCAAAACCCATGGTGAGCGCTAAAAAAAGCACAGCCATCACTGGTTGAGCCAACCACAAGGGCCAAGCCAAAAACAATGGCGCAGAGTTTTGCTCCCGACGTTGAATCGAGCGCCAAACCCGAGATGACATGTTGCTGGGTAAATCTGGCAAAGGCTGCTGTCGCAAGTGCATCAGCGATTCTTCTAGTTCATCATCTTGCATCATACTTTCTAATATAACGGAGATTTTTTAGAAATCCCTCAAAAAAAATCAATTTCCTGAGGGAAAGCCCTATTTCCGTCGTTACACACCTTGAGAAAGCCTATTAAAGCGAAAATACAAAATCCTATGAAAACCAATAAAATTATCCTCAGCGTTTTCGCCCTGCTATCCCTCATCGCTATCACTAGCTTAAGCTCATGCGCAACCACCCCAGACAGCTCAAATCACAATCACTCAAGCCATCAACACTCTTAACAACTGACTGCCAGTAACCTTTTTCAACCCCTGAAATCAAACAACAAACAACAAACATGAAATACGTAAACATCCTCGGGGCAAGCCCCGGGGCATTTCAGAACAATTTCAAGCTTAATTGGCCTTTGTGTAACTGCTCGTAATTATTTTCATTTCCTTGATTTGCAACATAAGCCGCTATCACCTTTTCTCCACCATGCTGTCCAACCGTGTTCACAAAATACCCTTTTCCCCAAAACTCTCCTCCCCATAATTTCTTTTTAACCTCAGGCACTCGTGTAAATACTTCTCGCGCTACCAAGCTTTTGACAGTCCTTACAATTTTTGTCACGCTATATGTTGGCACTGATTGAACTAAAAAGTGCACATGATCACGATCTAAACCTATTTCCAAAAATGTAATTTCCCACCTCTTCTCAATCCCCAAACACACCTCTTTCATTACCTGTTCCACTTGCTCGTCCATTACTACCCGTCGGTATTTTGCCGAACACACTATATGATACATCAGAACCGATACATTATGCTGTTTGTGAATGTAACGACTTTCCATCTCCTATCATCCGCCGAACCAAAGCCTCGGAGCTGGTAAGTTCCTTAATCCCAGCAACTATTTTGGTGAACGCATTCATCCAGCGTGGATCAATAAATTTGCCTCATCGCCACTGCCTTTTGGGCATGGTGGATTGATGGCAGGAAGCCAACTCGGGATCCAAGCCCGTGGAGGCATTCCCATTGGCACCACTCGTGCCAGCTACGCCTTTTATCTATCGAATGGCCCCTCACTCAATGTAGGTGGCGACGACGGCGATGCTGGTCATGACGCAGCGGAACCTGGGTCACTCGACTTCAATAACTTCGGCGATCTCAACAACAATAAAGCCGTCGGAGGTCGTATCGGATACAAACCTATTCCGTCGCTAGATATTGGATACGGTTTTGAATTCGCTAGTGTAGCGCCATCCGGGGGTGACTTTGGCAATGTGGATGCCATCACTCATTCCGTCGATGCCAACTACGTGAAAAACTCATCACTGCTTCTCGGAGTCATTGACGCCCGTGCGCAACTTGTTTGGCTAGACATTGACAATCCCGGCATTGCCCCACTCAATTATGGCAATGGAAGCCGAGGTGGTTATGGGCAGTTAGCCTACCGCCCGACAGAGATCGGTAACGATTTGGTCAAAAGCTTCGAACCCGTCGCTCGTTATGACTGGATCAATACACCCGGCGGAGAAGAAACTACGCGAATGAGCTTCGGACTCAACTACTGGCTCAATGCCAGCACTGTGCTCAAAGCATCTTATGAATTCGGTACCGAAACAGATGCCCATGGCAGCGACGACTTCACTGGCGTTCGCGTCCAGGCAGCTATCGGATTTTAATCGGCTTACAAATACACGATATCAATCAATTCTATTTATTATCAACATGAATACTCAATCTAATCATACCCCGCGATACGTCATCACCGCCTTCAGCTTAGCTTTAATAGCGGTGGTATTAAACGCTTGCTCCACTCTATCTTCAGATGAAGAGGCAGTGGCAACCCAAAGTGGCGCAGAACTCTGGGCAAACAATTGCTCCAGTTGTCACAACTACCGTGACCCTGGAGCCTACACAGATGCCCAATGGGATGTCGCCAGCATGCACATGCGAATCCGCGCCAACCTCACCGGTCCTGACTACCGTGCTATTCGCGACTTTTTGAAGAGCAGCAATTAAGCACCCCTTTTCTCCGACTTAGCGAATGAACAAAAAAGGCCACCTTGCGGTGGCCTTTTTTAGTGCAAAAATGATTCCAATATTTCAATCGTGGTGAATTCTTGTCACTTTGTGAACTCGAGCAAAATGCCCATTATAGGAAAGCGACAACCAACGCTCGCTCCCTCGGCTAACCACCACATGCGCTCCTGCATGATCATGAGCTCCGTGACCCAAGCCTTCTATCGTTTGGTGTAAATACACGTAGTATTGGTGATGCCCATGAGACACTTTCACTTTATACAAGTGGCCACCGTGGCCATCATGACCTGCCTCACCATAGTAAGCATGAAGAGTCACATCGATGGTATAAGTATTATCATCGGCGAAAGATGCCTGGGAAAACAGAGCTGCCAGAACGATACTGAATAAGGAGTAGGAGAGTATTTTCATAATTGTAATTATATTTGTTCGAAATTTTATTTTTGTCAAGCTTTTGCGAGGTGTCCTGCGCCCCTTAAGAAATATACAAACCTGCGCTTTTCTTAAGTATTAAGAAAAACGCAGATCAAAAGATTTAATGCCCTCTATAAGAGTGCCTATAAGAACGGCGAACACCATGACCAGCTCCATGCCCATTTCCATGTGAAGGCCTATAACCATAAGCGCCATGTCCCCCGCGATAGAATGAATACCCATGACGACCACTGCCATGGCGATAAGAAGTATATCTAGCTCTATGTCCATAACTCGAATAATTGCTATGCCGCGCTGAACCGTGACCATAACTGGAATAGGAACCGTGTCCCTCTGAACGATATCCTGAATTCACCTTGACATGAACCCCAACATTCACCCTGCGCCGATTTCCATTTGGATTTCCCGCTTGCGAGTTTTGAGTGAAGCCGAAGCTAGCAAGAGCTATAAGGGCTATCATGAATAGGCTATTTTTTGATGTTTTCATTTTCTTAGTGGTTTTTACTTACATCTACTAAGACGCAAGACATGACGGTTTATTCACAAGCCACTGATAATAATGATAAAACATACAAATTGATTTTCTCCGCCCCCTTCAAAAGTATTCCTTACAGAATAAATCCAAAGAATCGTTCCAGCTGTACAACAATAACATTTCAGCCGCCACAGCAGCAGCAATAACGACCTCGACAACGCTCACTCCTAGTTCTAGGAGTCTTCCCCCTTACCACAATTGGACAACTGCCTCCGCTACTTCGCCAGTCGTCTGGCTTTACGCATCTCGCGATTCACCCGTGCTTCTTCGATCCAGCAATAGAGCACTGGCACCACCAGCACCGTCACAACGGCTAATGTCATCCCTCCAAAACTCGGGATCGCCATTGGCACCATCACATCAGAGCCCCTGCCTTTTGAGGTCAATACGGGCAATAATGCCAAAATAGTCGTCGCAGTCGTCATCATCGCTGGTCGATTGCGGCGCACAGCAGCCTCAATGGTGGTTTCACGAATTTCATCTATCGTGCGTGGGTTCCTCTCGCCAAACAGCTGCTTGAGATAAGTCCCCATCAATACTCCGTCATCCGTAGCGATGCCAAAAAGAGCAAGAAACCCTACCCACACGGCTACCGACAGATTGATCACTCGAATCTGAAACAGCTCTCTCATATTGGTATCAAAAAGTTCAAAATTTAAAAACCAAGGCTGATTGTAGAACCAGATCATGATGAACCCTCCCGACCATGCTATGAAAATCCCGGAAAATACCAACAGGGTCGTCGATAGCCGATTGAACTGCATATAAATCACGATGAAAATCAACAACAGAGCTACAGGCACCACCATAAGCAAAGTTTTATTGGCTCGCAGCAGGTTTTCATAATTTCCGGTGAACTTATACGTCACGCCTTTGGGAATCACAAACTCACCCGAGGCTTTCTTTTTATCCAGGTAACGCGCAGCAGCCTCGACCACGTCCACTTCGGCAAAACCTGGCTTCATGTCAAAAACCACGTAGCCCACCAAAAGTGTGTCCTCACTCTTGATCACCTGTGGCCCGCGCAAGTATTTGATCTCAGCCAATTGACGGATCGGAATCTGCACACCGTCCTGCCCAGCGATCAAAATACCTCCGAGGCTTTCAATGCTGTCCCGCAATTCCCTCTGATAACGAACCCGCACCGGATAACGCTCACGACCTTCCACTGTCGTAGTTACCTGTTTCCCGCCAATCGCCACTTCAATCACATCCATTACCTGCTTGATGCTGATCCCATATCTGGCAATGGACTTGCGATCAATATCGATCTCAATATAAGGTTTACCCACAATCCTGTCGGCAAAAACCGTCGCTCCTTCGACCGAAGGCACCTCCCGCAACAGGCGCTCAATATCGAGACCTACTTTCTCAATCGTTTCCAAATCAGGTCCGTAAACTTTGAGCCCCATCGGAGCCCGCATCCCAGTTTGCAGCATGATCAATCGGGTTTCGATCGGTTGCAAGCGAGGAGCTGAAGTCGTGCCAGGCAGTTCCGCCACATCGACGATTTGTTGCCAGATATCTTTTGGTGTCTTGATCTCATCTCGCCATTGACGAAAGGGACGCCCCTTTTTATCCTCTATCAATTCCCCCTTTTTGTCTCTCATGTAATCACCGCTCTTTTTATCAAAACGGTAACGAATACGTTCGCCATTTTGATCAGTAACGTATTCCGATTTATACAAAATGACCGTCTCATACATCGAAATCGGAGCAGGATCCAAAGGGCTTTCAACACGACCAAGTTTGCCCACCACACTTTTCACTTCAGGAATGGTATTGATCGCTTTATTTTGCAACTGCATCACATCCATCGCCTCCCCGATCGAAGCATGCGGCATGGTGGTCGGCATAAACAGAAAGGAGCCTTCATCTAAAGATGGCATGAACTCCTTGCCCAAGCCTGGAAAGGTTTCCACCATGCTAATCCATACTTTGTTTTTGCGTAAGGATTCCGGCACAAAACCAAATATCGTGCTCATACCCATGCCCATAACCAGAGCCGTCACTAAAATAGTGATGATTAAAGTTAAAAAAGTCGCTTTATGACGCAGGCATACTCGCAGTAGCGAACCGTAGATTTTCATGAACCCGATGAAAAAAAGCAGTAAGCCACCAATCACCGCCACCACAAAAAAGATGTTAAAAAATCCTTTCTCTGGCCCCAGAGGCATCCAACTGTTTGCCAGCACCACCGCGATCATGAAGGCCACTACAAAGTTGAAAGCATAGACAATTTTCTTTCTAATCTCATCAGCCAACTTACGTTGCACCATCTGATAAATAGCCAACACAGCTACAATCCCGCTCATCCACCACTGCACACCTTCAACAAGGAATGGCAGCGCCAACGCAGCTAATAACATGATCACTGGCCAAATCTTACCCAATACTCCTGTCTGTTTTTTCTTCTCTGCAAAAAGCATGTGCGCTATCGGCGGAATTAAAGTCAAAGCCACAATGATCGATGCGATCAACGCAAAAGTTTTGGTGAATGCTAGCGGACGAAACATCTTACCTTCTGCCCCAATCATGAAAAATACCGGCAAAAAGCTCAATACCGTCGTTGTGACCGCCGTAAGTACCGCGCTGCCAACTTCGCAGGTAGCCCGATAAATTAATTCAAGACGGTTCTCTCCTGGCTTCGCTTTGTCCAAGTGCTTGAGAATATTTTCGCAGACAACAATCCCCATATCGACAATCGTCCCGATCGCAATCGCAATACCTGACAAAGCCACAATGTTGGCGTCCACCTTGAACAACTTCATCGCGATAAAAGTCACCAGCACTGCCATCGGCAGCATCATAGCAATCAACAAAGAGCTACGTAGATGCATCACAATGATGATCACCACAATACAGGTCACCAAAATTTCTTCGCTCAATGCCGTGTTCAAAGTTCCTAAAGTCTCATGAATCAGTCCGGTGCGGTCATAAAAGGGCACAATCGTCACCTTGCTGGTACGTCCGTCGGCCAAAACCTTTTTCGGCATGCCGTCTTTCATCGCCTCGATTTTCTTTTTAAGCTCCTTAATCGCAGCCAAAGGATTGGAACCGTAACGCACGGTCACCACGCCGCCCACCGCTTCAGCCCCCTCTTTGTCGAGTGCCCCACGACGCAAAGCAGGACCCAGTTCCACCGAGGCTATTTGATCTAAAGTCACTGGCACATTGCCCTCCGCTTTGACCACGGTTTGACGCAAATCATCTAGGTTTTCAATAAAACCCAAACCTCGAATAATGTACTCCACTTTGTTGACCTCAATCGTTCTCGCGCCAACATCGAGGTTAGAATTACGTACCGCAGCGAATACCATCTCCAAAGTCACCCCATAGGCTCGCATCGCATCAGGGTCGACATCGATCTGATATTCCTTCACATAGCCACCGATCGAAGCCACCTCCGCCACTCCATCCACCGCCATCAGGCCATAACGCACATACCAATCCTGGATACTACGCAACTCCTGCGGATCCCAGCCTGGGGCAGGCTTACCTTCCTCATCACGTCCCTCCAAAGTGTACCAATACACCTGTCCCAAAGCGGTCGCATCCGGCCCCAATGCTGGTGCCACTCCCTCAGGCAAAGTCCCCGCCGGTAAGCTATTGAGCTTTTCTAAAATCCGGGTCCGCGTCCAATAGAACTCAGGCTTTTCCTTAAAAATCACATAAATCGAAGAAAATCCAAAAAACGAATACGACCGTATCGTTTTGACTTCAGGAAGCCCCAACAGAGCCACCGTCAGCGGATAAGTGATCTGATCCTCCACATCCTGGGGAGAGCGCCCCGTCCAGTTGGTGAACACAATCTGCTGATTCTCACCAATATCGGGAATCGCATCCACCGGCACTGGATTACGTGGCAGACTACCAGTGTTCCAATCAAAAGGAGCCACCATGATCCCGCCACCGATAAACATCGTCAGCAAGAGAAAAACAATCAGTTTATTCTCCAGACAAAAGCGAACAATGTTGTTCAACAAAGACGGCGCCGTCACATCCTTTTCCGGACGGCTCACATCTTCCTCTATCGGGGAATGATCTGTATTTTCTTCTTTCACGGTGTTTAAAAATTACTAAGAATTTCAAATTTCAAATCTCAACTCCCCCAGCTCACTTCTGCGAGAGATCTTTCATCACATCACCACAAGTGACCATGGCTTGACCGTAATACGGATTTCGAACCTCTCTTCCCTGCTGCAGCCAATGCCCCCCCTTGCCGTCAAAAGCCATCGAACAATGCACATGCACCACCACCTGCTCGAACTTAATCGCAAAATTGTCGGCCACATGAATCAGAGTCTCTGATAAAGGCAGAAACGCCGCCCGTGCTGTGTCGATTTTGTCGGACTTACGAAGCGCATCAGCAGTTTTCTGAACTTCTCCCATCTGGCTCATCCAAGCCACATGTGCATCTCCCTTGACCAATTTCATATCCACTTTTTCCAGTGAAGACAGCAATGCTTTTGCTTGTTTTCGCACCGCTGCAAAATCATCGGATGCCAATGATTTCTGAATCCCAAAATAATCAGCATAAACACTACTCAATTGTTTTTTGAAAGCTTCGTCCGCCTCAAAAACCTTCATCTTACCGTGATCTTCGTGTCCGGCATCCTTTTTGGGTGCCACCATTTTCATTTTCACTTCCCCACAGCCTAACATCGCCTTGCCATAATAAGGATTGCGTACCTGGTCGCCCAACTGCAACCAATCCGCCCCCTTGCCGTCAAAAGCCATACTGCAGTTCAATACCACCGCCGGGTCATCAAAACTAATTGCATACGACATGCCCGCATTAGCCATCGCTTTGGACAAACCGACAAAAATCTTACGCTGGGCAACCAAACTCGGTTCCGCCGCGATTTTCCCCGCACCATCTTTGATCGAAGTCAGGTCATTCATCCAAGCCATGTGGGCGTCATTCTCAAGCAGTTTCATATCCACTGCCGCCAGAGCCTTGACCATTCCTGCTCCGCCTCCCTGCGCCTGCTTGGCATTATCATCAGCTAACGCACTCTGCATTTTAAAAAACTCTGCAAACACCGCTGCCAATTGTTTTTTAAACGTATCCGACACTTCATAAACCGTCATCTTCATACCGCTTTTCCCACCACTCGCCTTTTTCTTACCACCGTGATCATGACCTCCTCCACCGCCTCCTCCATCGGGACTCATCATGCTGGGTTTGGCTAATATCTGCAGTGCCGAGTCGATCTTAAACGCGCCCTCTGTCACCACTCGTTCGCCTTCCATCAAACCTTCTTCTACGATGTAAAACCCACCAGCCCTCGGACCGACCAGGATTTCCCGGCCTTCGTAAGTAGGCTCATCTTTACCTGGAACCTCCACATAGACCACCGAACGTTTGCCAGTTTTCAACACCGCCGAGGTGGGCACCACCAATGGGGGTTTTTCAGCTTTTTTCATTACGGAATAACCCAGCTCACCAGCCTTGGCCAAAGCCATACCGCAAATCGGACACTTACCCGGTTTGTCTCGCAAAATTTCTGGATGCATCGGGCCGATCCATTTGCCCGCCAAATCTTGGGAAACAACCTTGCCGCCCCCAGCCAAGGTGGCAAAAGCCGAGGCATGCACGAACATATCAGGCTTCAATACCAGGTCCTTGTTGTCGGCATTCACCCTGACTTTCACCGTCCGCGTTTTGGGATCGAGAATCGGTGAAATAAAAGTCACCACTCCTTCAAAAATACGCCCAGGAACCGCTTCCACTTCAAACTCCACCTTTTGGCCATAACGCAACCAAGGCAAATCCGATTCGTAAGCATCCAATTGCACCCACACCTGGCTCAAATCAGCAATTTTAAACAACTCCCCGCCGGTTTTCACATAGTCTCCTTCATCGATCGCTTTATGAATCACGATACCACCAAAAGGCGCATCAATATCCAGGTGGTCATCGGTCTCCCCCTTCACCTCAATCGTGCGGATTTTCTCCTCGGACAAACCCCACAGTCGTAATTTATCTTTAACCGTATCGATGTCAGCCGACTTGAATTTAATCGCTGAAATCAGCTCTCGCTGAGCGGTCAATAACTCCGGACTGTAAACATAAGCCAAATGATCTCCCTTACGCACATCGATTCCAGTGTAGTCCACATACAGTTTATCAATCCGAGCGGGAAACCAAGCGGCAATGGTCTTAGTTCGTGTTTCGTCATAGTCCACCTTGCCCACCATATCGATCTTGGCATCGACCAGTTGACGTTTCACTTCCACTGTATTGATTCGTGCTAACTCCCGGGCTTCTGGAGACATCACCAACTCACGCGGTCGCAAAGATTTTTTGCTGCTTTTTTTCAAAGGGATCAAGTCCATGCCACAAATCGGACACTTGCCTGGTTTAGGCTGTTGAATCTGAGGATGCATCGAGCAAGTCCACTTGGTGCTCTCTCCCTCCGCACCATGATCATGACCCGATTTCCCAGCTCCGTCCTCACCTTTTCCTCCACCAAAAAAGAATGCTCCCGCTGCCAGGCCGAGAGCCAGGACAACTATATAAATGACAATGTTTTTCATAATAAAATCGCAAATATTGATCCCCTACTCAGTTCGCCTTCCCACCAAAGCCTCCAATCGGATCCTGCTAGAATACCCGTTAGCCACCGCCCTCCAAAACGTTTTTTCCAATTCAAGCAAAGTCCGCTCACTGTCAATCACATCAAGGATAGTAGATCGATTGGCCTTGTAACTTTCCTCTGAAACCTCAACCGCTTGACGCGCTGCCGGCAGCAAGGTTTTAGTATAAAGAGCAGTGCGATCTTCCGCTTCACGAAAGTCTTCCAAGGCTCGCTCCAATTCTGACAACAGACCGTTCTGCCGATCGGTCAGCAGTTTTTCAAACACCCGCTGATTTGCCAAAGCTTGTTTTTTCTCAGCTGTGTATTTACCGAACCATATAGGGATCTTAAAACTAATCTGCACCCCCCAAGGGTCATCCCCGCTACCGGGGGTTCCCGGATTAATCGCCGATCCGGTATCGAAATAATTAAGCCCAATCGTGGGATCAGGAATCGGGCTCAACTTGGATAACTTCACCGCCTGCTGCGACCTTTCGATACGCTTCTCAATAGCCTTCAATTCAGGGTTACCCGCAAACATGGCTTCCACAAATTTTGTTCGACTCTCCACCGAAACTTTGCCAACCTTCAGATGTGGCCAAGGCAACACGTTTTCCTTGCGACGCCCCAACAACGCACTGATGGAGGCATTCTGGCGCCGGCGGTCTTTTTCCAAAGCCTGCAAAACATCGTGATTTTTTCCAATCTCAACCTGCAAGCGCAACAACGGAGCTAAGTCTCCGCCCACTCGGACTTTTTCCTGCACACTAGGTTCCAAGCGCTCCAAGAGAGCAATGATCTCCTTGGTGATTTTGGTCGCTTCCGACAAATAAGCATAATCATAATAGGCTACACTGATATCCCGATGTAGCACAAGCAGACTATTTTCATACAAGTGGTAAATCGCCTGCGCCTCTTTGGATGCTACCTCACCTTTCAGTCGCAATTTTCCAAACCACGGGAAGGTCTGCCCCACCGCCAGTTGATTGCGTTGTGGACCCGTGCGCGTTTGCACGTCACGAACAAAACTAGTCGCTGAAAATTTAGGATCCGGCAGACTTTTAGCCTGAGGAATCTGCTGCAAAGCGGATTGATACTTCTCATACTGCGCTCGCAAACCTGGATTGTTAGCAATGCCCACTCGGATGTAATCCGTTAACGAAGGGCTCTTCGGCAAGGTCTCCTTCTCCGCAGCCACAGCCGAGTTCAATGAAAAAATACATGCCGAGCCAGCAAGGACAAGGCTAAAAAAAGTAGAAATGAGTTTCATAGATAGATAACACAGAGTTTTGATTCCAACAGGCAGGGAATCAGAAGCTCAACACAATAACGTAAATCATCATGAATTCCCTCATATTTATTGCGAAATAATCACATTTTTCTAACTAGCTACAAGATCATAACAGCTCCACAAAGCCTCCCTCAAATTCCCTCCGTTTTCCTGAAACAAGGTATCAAGACAGATTCCTCGCTGGGCAAAGGTCGGATCTAGGCGATTCACAAAATCCTGCAACATCTTCAGGCTAGTTTGAGTTTCGATCAATAAAGGCAAATCACTAGCCTGATGCTGAGTGACCACTACCCCTCGACAATGCGAAGCTAAAGCGTAAAACCGTCGCCTTCGCAACCAATCCAACTGTTCTGCACCATCGAGAAATACCACCTTCCCTCCTGCTTCACGCAGGCGCTGCCAATCGACCTCACTCAAACTTCGACTATCCTCATTAAGAAAAAAACTCACAACCTCCACCCCATCCTCCTGCAAACGTAACTTCAAGCCCTGCAGTAAAGTAGACTTGCCCGAACCATGAGGTCCAACCACCGCCGCACGATAATCCAGCTGCACTAATCGCTGCATCAGCCCCTGCCAAGTCTGCCCCAACCACTCCGGCTCAAAAGGCAATAACTCATCCACACGCTCGCTGGAAAAAGCATTGTCACGCGCCCGAGTTTTCATCTTGTTGGGCCATCACTCAACCCTTCTTTCCCACGTAAATAGAAGAAATACCTCCCCACAAAGGATAACACCGAGCTTCGACAAAACCATTCTCTTTCATCAAATCGCACATCATCTCCCCACTGGGAAACCGCTCGATCGACTCCGAGAGGTAATCGTAAGCTTGCTTATTGCCCGTCAACCAGCCACCCACAGTAGGAAGAATACGGTGTAAGTAAAAACGATACGGAGCTTTCATCCATCCCTCGGGAATCGAGAAATCTAGGATCACCAAATGCCCTTGATCCGTCAATACGCGACTCATCTCGGACAACGCTCCATGCCAAGTCTCCATATTCCTCAAGCCATAACCGACCGTCAGCGCATCAAAAGCTCGCTCTGCAAAAGGCAGCTTCATTCCATCTGCCACCAACAGCATTGGCAACCCTCTATTTCGTGCTTGTTGCAACATCGGCGCACAGAAATCAGCCGCCACCACTTCTGCGTGAGGCATTTTCTTGATGATTTCCGCAGCTAAATCCCCGCTACCACAAGCAAGATCTAAAATGTGCTGAGCACCGAAGTCACGCACGATATTTGCCACTTTTCTACGCCAAAGTATATCGACCCCCATGCTCAAGACATGATTGGTCAACACATAACGTTTGGCAATCGAGCTGAATGCTTGTCTGACAAATACAGGATCTTGAGACATTTAAGCTTGCTCTAAGAAGGTGAAACTCTCGCTCTATTGAATGAGAAAAAGCAACGGCTAAAAAAGTGCTCACGAGAGGACTCGAACCTCCACGGGTCGCCCCACATGAACCTGAATCATGCGCGTCTACCAGTTCCGCCACGTGAGCAGTTAATTGAAACAGCGAACTGCTTCAAACAGGGCTGCACCTAATCATGTAAAAGCGATCTTCACAACTAGAATTATGAAGAAGCTCACATTTTCTCAATGTGCTATTATTTTACTTCAGATTTCCCAGACGAAATGATGCGAAAAATCCTCGCCGGAGTCTTCGCCGCGAGTTTCACGATGAATCCCTCCCCTTTCTTGAGCCCCCTATCAATTCTCCAGTATAACAATCCGTCACCACACCACTGACAGGAGCAAGCACGGTGATACTTGAGTCCTTACCCGAATATTCAGAAACTAATAACAAAGCCCATCAGGTGCAGTAACCCCTTTCACAAAAGCTTTGCCCTTAACCGGTTCAGCTTCGAAAGGAGTGCCCTGCTCAATAATGGATTCTGCATCCACCAAGCCATCGACTAATTTGGCAACTTGTTGCATATCGTAAGCATCATGATGGGTCGCTCCCCACGATACTGCAACGATCTACGGTTCACTCCCAAAGCACTTCCACCGCAGCCAAAGCTGTTTTACCCTTTTTAGCTTTCAACTCTATCTCCAACACCCCATTCTTCTTCAAATCCACTTCAAAGGTTTTCTCAAGCACTTGTTTCCCTAGTATTTCTTTACCCAAATCAAAAGATTGTAACACTTTTTTCCCTTGCAAGCTCACATCAAACACCTGCGCTCCGGCAGCTGAGCTAGTGTCACTGCTGGCAAAATAAAGCCTCACCCTTGCCCCCTTACCTTTCCCCTTAGTCCCCATCACGATTTTTTCCGCACCCACTAACAGTGATGCACCTAACCAAGCATGCTGATTGCTTTCACCTTGCAACAGCGAAGCATGCTGACGCTGATAGCTCACCTCCTTGCCTATCACATCGACATCCAGTTCTGGCGATTTCCCTCCGACCACTGGGTAATCAAAAAACAGGGTACCTGCAGACGAGCGACGATCTCCAGGTGCACCAAAGTTGATCCCCCAACGAGTCTCAGCCACCGTTCCGCCGTTGGTCCAGACTTCCGCTTCGGGCATGTGGATCAAAGCTAGCGACGTTTGATTTTGATAAGAACACACACAGGTCCGAGTGTAATCGGGAGCATTCAAGATGCCATCGGCGACGATCAAATTGGCGGTGCAACTGGATTTGAATCCGCCAAAGTTACCCGTTCCCGAATCACCCTCCAGATCAAAAAAGCCCGCTGCTCCAGAACGGAAGGTCAACAGATGTTCACTGCCGATAGCCGTATTACAACCATAGGTGCGAGCATAGTTCCATCCCGTCTTACGTCCATTAAGCAATTCCACGGCAAAGCCTCCAGCGCCATTAGTGAGTATTTTATCCTTCCACAACAAACAAGGCCCGTTGTATTCGATCTTCTCATCGAACCAGATCACCTTTCCGCTTTCACCACGCAATGCCATCATGCCCTTACCGCTCTCGTCTTTTGCCCGATCACGATAGGCACTGCCAGCTTGCAGCAAAATATCGTATTGCCTAGAGTAGTTCAGAAAGGTGCCAAATATATCTTTGTCACGTTGCCACAACACATCCCCACTCCCCAAATCCAAACAATACAGGGTCGGTTTGCCAGAAAACTTTAAACCACGCCGCGCCAAGGACTTCTCTTTCTGCTCCGTCAAGCGGTCGATGCAAAAAATCCTATCATCTGCGACTGCAATGTTATTGTGACGAAAATTAAACTGCGCCGACTTTTGCCATAAAAGTTTGCCACTATGGCGATCGTAAACCACTAACAAACGACTGCCCGAACCCTGCCCCGTGTTTAGCTTACCGCCTTTCTTTTTATCGTCCCCCTCCAGCGCTAAAGGCATCGCCGTGGCAATCAAATAATCACCAGATACTCGAATCGACCCCCATCGATCTTTCACTGCATACGGTTTCTTCTTGTCCGTTGTAGGCAGCAAAAACTTCTTCTCCAACTTACCATTCTCGGCATTCAGTTCGAGGATCTCATGCTCCATCATCGCATAGACATGGTCAGCCATCGAAACATAATTGCTGCCCGTTTCACCTGCTCCAGCAAAGTGATCGGTGCGATTAAAATACTCTCCAAAACCTGGAATCTTGTGCTCCCACATCACCCGACCCGTATAGACATCGCTCGCACGCAGCATATCGGGGCCCTCAATAAACAAACGCCCTCCTGCCACTTGTGGAGAAGGTCCATGCCCATGCCTTGGCAAAATACCCGCATGAGAAGCACCCCCAAACCATAATACTCCGAAAGGAGCCTTCACTCTTTTGTCTCGAGACACCAAAGTCTGCTCCACATTGCCATACTGATGCGTCCACATATCACTGTCAGGCAAAGCACCGGCACGAACGAGCGAGGTCATCTGCCCAGCACGCTTGATCTGCGCTTGAGCTAATGCCTGATCACTGCTCACTCGACGTAGCAGCGATTGATGCTGCTCATCCGACATCGGCACAGACAATAAACCGCCGTAGGGACGTAGCGCATTAAAGACCCGCTTAACTTGGCTGTTCTTTTTTACCAACAGTTGCAAGAAATCAGCGTTCTCAGCAGTGATCAAATTACACAAGTAGGTAGGTAAGCCGCCTAGTTCCAACTCGCCTTCGATCAAAGCGATACGTGAGCCGTAGGATCCAAGCGCTTGCATGCGGCGGCGAAAGCCGTCTGCCTTTTTAGCATCTTGCTCCAGCACGATGATATTCAACTTGGATTGCAACAGCAGTTCATCCAACAAACGTCCCGAAGCGACTCCGAAGACCATAGCATAGCCCTCACCCGAGCCTTTGGTAGCGAGCATATCTTTCACCTTAGAAGTCCACGCATCTTTAGTCGTGGCTGTCAGCTTATCCGTAGGCAGGGATAATTTACTGACACCATCCTTGGGAGCATGAGACGCAAAACAATAGAGCGCTCCCTCATTGTTTAGCACAAAAAGCCGGTCATCCGCAGCCAGCATGCTAACAACCTCCCCTTTGATCTTAGCGGACCAGATAGGAGATTTTTTACCCGATTGATAAGCTGAGACCAGGTCTTTGCCCCCGGCATAAAAAGTATCACCCGCTGCCATCATCCATCGACCCTTGATCGGTTCTGACAATTCCTCTTGAGATAACGTTTTATAGCTAACCGTCGTCTTTTTGATTTTTTTTCCGCGACGATCCGTTTGCTCTATTTCCTTCATCTCCACCTGAGCCGAACGAATCAGGATGCTCTTAGGACCAGCAGCTAACATCTGCTGGTGATTAAACACAGCAGGAGCGCCTCCACCTATCGCTAGCCCATCTTGCAAAGTGAAAGCGCGATCCTGAGCGAACAACAATTCACCCACCGCCCCCACCTGATGCCCACCTTCTTTTTTACCTTCAGAAAAAGCAAAGTTCAGTTGCTTGCCCGTTTTAGCGTCATACACCCCAGGAACCGAGCGCCCACCAGGAACTACCAACTCATTTCCGCTGGCAGCCAAATGCCCTTGAGGAACCAAGCCGGAAAAGGCGACCGCACCACCATGAGGTTGATTGATGTAGTTAGTGCCATCCCCACTATTGGTCCATAGCACTTCCCCCGTTTCGGGATCGACCGCACGAATAAAAATCCCCATGAAAGGCCAGATACTCGCCCCAAAATAAAGTTTGTCTTGATGCAATACTACCCCACCTCGAGCTGGCCACGATGAGATCAAACGTCGATTTCCCAACAACAAACGACGCTGTTCAGGTCCACCTTTCACCTTCCACAACATCTTCCCACTGGCAGCCTCAAGCGCGTAGAGGAAGCCGTCGTCTGAAACAAAATACACCTTACCTTTGTCAGCGATAGGAGCAAAACGAACCGGACCATTGCTATAAAATCGCCACAGCTCTTTACCCGTGCGAGTGCTGTAGGCCGTCACCGAATCATAGCGACTCGATGGCACAAAAATCCGCTGCCCCATCACCACCGGTTGCGCTACCGCATCAAACTGCAACTTCGGCTGAGTCTCCGGCCACGCAGGCGCAGCCTTAGGCAAGTCACGCACCCACTGCAACTGCAAGCCCTCTGGCAAAGCATCTGCAGTCCATGCCCCCCGCCCCGCATCATAGCGCCACATCGGCCAATCACCTGCCTGCGCCATAAAATGACCGCTAACCAGCAAGCCGTAACACAACAAAAGCCCTAAACATCGGTAGAAAAAATTCATAGACCACCACCCTCGATTCAAACCACCATTCCTTCAAGCCCTTTCCCTGTAACAAGCCAGCGTAATCACGGAAAAACCTCAAGCCTGCGGAAGTGTAACGATCACCCCGCACCATCTAGAAAATCAAACCTAGCCCCCCTCCACTCACACCACCGCTTCAGCCAAACGAGCTTTGGCTTCGCCAATGTCTAACTCTTGTCGTTGCCGCCCCTCAAAAGAGCTGACCACATCATAACCCGCCGTTTCCAACATTCCCAAAGCTGCTTCAAAGGACGCTGCCACCCGCTCGGGTTGATGCGAATCTGAACCAAGCACCACAGGGATCTCGCGGGCTTTCATCATCGCTAAGATTTCTGGTCCCGGGTTCATTTCCGGAAAAATCTTATGGTAGCCCGAAGTGTTCAACTCCATTGCCACCCCCGTCGCCGCGATGCGATCCAGCGTTTTTTCTAAGACGGGCATCAAGCGGTCCAATTGCCACTCCTCCACCGAAGCGTTTTTCACCAAATCAGGATGCGCCAGACAATCGAACAACCCACACTCTGCCGACTCCGCTAGATGTTCGAAATATTGACACTGAAACTGCCACATATCACCATTATAAAATGCCGCGTTATACTCAGGTATATGCCAATGCACAGCCCCTAGTATATAGTGAAAATCAGCCGAACCATGCAACTGCTGCAACCACTCCTCCATCCCGGGAAAGTAATCGCTCTCTAAACCCAAACGCACTTCAAAACCCTCTGGTGCAGAATCCTGCGCCTCTCCCACCAATGCGATGTAATCCCAAATTTGATCAGGCTCCATCCGCACCTGATGCGAAAATTGATCAGGCATCGGACTGTGACAAGTGAAAATCACCCCATCCAAACCCGCCTTCCACCCTCGGTCAACATACTCCCAAAGGTAACCTACTGCATGTTTGCACAAAGTTGTGTGCATATGTGAATCGAACAACATAAACGCATTATCAACATTCTCACAAACTAACCAAGCTTAAATTACAGTTTTTATCGCCATCCCATTCCCTTCCATTTGGAGGGGCAAGTTCCACCTTGACTTCCTGTCCGCAAAACACCGTAACCTCACAAGCAAGCACCCGCGCTAGGTATTTCAATCTCCCCTCTCTGTGTCTATGCGCCTTTGGACGCTTTGCTCGACCTTCCAGGTCGCCTATCTTCTATTCCCTCCAGCTATCTTCCAATCAAAGCTTGAGCTCAAATTGAAGTGTAAAGGCCACATTCCTTATTTGGCATCTTCTCACAGTCTGCTAGAGTGCCCAGCATGAAACAAGCATTTGTCCTTGGCGCAGGAAAAGGCACGCGATTAAAATCTTTAACCGCCGCGCTTCCCAAGCCACTCATTCCACTGCACCAGAAGCCACTGATCACCTACGCCTTCGATCATCTGATCAGCGTGGGTTTTGACCAATTCATGGTCAACACCCACCACTTGCCAGAGCACTACGCCCCAGCATTTCCAGACGCTCGCTATCGCAACTGCCCGCTCTCCTTTCGTTTTGAGCAACAGCTGCTAGAAACAGGTGGCGGCATAGCCAACATCGCCGATTGGCTACCCCAAAATGAGTCCTTCATGGTTTACAACGGCGACATCCTCTCCGACATGAACTTGGCACCCGTCATCGAAGCACACCAAAACTCCGACAACATCGTCACTCTCGTATTGCGCAGCCAAGGCGAGGCGCTACAAATCGGCTGGCATCCAGAGTCAGGAAAAATCACCGACATTCGCAACAGCCTGCAGACCGCCGCCCATCAACTCTACCAGTTCACCGGAATCTACCTAGTGCGACCCGATTTTCTCAACTTTCTCACTCCAGGCAAAAAGGAATCCGTCATCCCAGCTTTTATGGCATTGATCGAGAAAAACGCCCTCGGCGGCGTCGTCATCGATGATGGCACCTGGTCCGATCTCGGCACCCGAGGCACTTATTTGCGAGCCAGCGCCGCGCTTTCAACCAATGGCTTCCCTCAATACGGCAGACAAGACGATCAACAACGCATCCACCCCAGCGCTCAAATCCATCCCAGCGCCCATGTCTGCCCCCTGTCCTCCATCGCTCAGGATTGCGTAGTCGCCGCCGATGCCCGCATCGACAACTCCATCCTCTGGGCTGACTCCCAAGTCGCAAAGCAAGCATCTCTACGCAATGTGATCGTGCGTAGCGGACAGACCGCAACAGGTATCTTGTTAGACGCCGATGTGTGATCCCAACTTAGCGCCATCATGACACCCGATCTTGCCAACATCGAAGCCCTCACCCGCGAAGCTTTTTCTCTACCCACAGAGCAATCGCTCAGCACCGAAGAGATAATCAAAGGTGGCTCTGGACGTCGTTTTTTCCGCATCTCAAAAACCGACAGTCAACAACCCAGCTGGAGCGTCATCGCCATGCACTTCACCCTCGAACGTCCCGAAAATGCTCGCTTTGCCAAAGCCAGCGTATTCCTCGACAACCATAGTGTGCATGTGCCGCAGATTCTAGCGCGCAATCCCAAAGCCCACCTGCTCTGGCTCACCGACCTTGGCACTCAAGACCTATGGGAAACCCGCGAGCAGGACTGGCAGAACTCACAAGCAGCACACTACCGCAGCGCCCTGCAAGAGGTGTTCAAAATTCACAACATCCAAGTCACCCCCGACTCACAAGCTCCCGCATTAGAACCTCCCTTCGATGCCGCACTGTATCAATGGGAACAAGATTATTTTTTCGATGAGTTCGCCTCACGCTTCAGTGACTGCAGTGCAGAAGATATCGAGACCATCCGCAAATCACCCGCAGCAGGAGCACTGGTAGATCAACTCTCACGACTACCACGCCAACTGATCCATCGTGATTTCCAATCACAAAACATCATGATGCGCGGACAACAAGCGTGGCTGATCGATTACCAAGGCATGCGACTCGGCCTAGCCGAATACGACCTAGCCTCGCTGCTCTTTGATCCCTACGTCACCATCACCGCGACTCAACGGGACGAACTACTCGAGTATTATTTCTCCCTCAAACAACAAGCCGGACATAGCGACACCCTGGCGGACTTCACCCAGCGCTTCTACCTCTGCGCTTGCCAACGCCTGATGCAAGCCCTCGGAGCCTACGGCTTTCTCGGCATCGCCAAACAAAAGACCACCTTTTTGCAACACATCCCCCCCGCCGTCGAACGCCTGCAAGAAGTCGCGGTGAAGCAGCAAACCTTCCCCGCACTCGCCACGCTATTGAAACTAAAAAAATAGTCTGCCGTGGCTAAACTAACCACGCCGCCCTCATTTGCTCTCGGCTGCTTGATCTGGCACTTCCACCGCCCCTTTGATCAAACGACAAAACTCCTTTTTGGTCACCACATGGTGCGTGCCAGCTTCAGATTCGGTCTCGGATTCAGACTCACCTTGTTTGCTTTTTTTGTAAGCCACCGACAAGCGCTCCAAAGTAACGATTCGATAAAGTTGGTCGCCTTGCCTCCAAAGCTGATTTTGATGAAGTTTCATGCTACAGACTACGCCAAAAAACTAGCCTTCGCTGTAACTTTCTCCTGCAACAAAAAAGCAAATCGATATCTACAGCCTCTTACACGCCGTTCCAACTCATGTGATGATCATACTTTTGCATCATTTCTCTTGTCAAAGCTTCAAAGTTTCATTACAAATTCAAACAAGCTCAGACAAAAATTGTCAAGCGACCGTTGTGAACACCTCATCACCCCCCAGCCAAATCACAGCACATCATGCGGCTCATGCGTATGAAAATTTATTATGGACGATGTTGCACTCTCAACACCCCACGCAAACTTGCTTCTGCCACTATGCGTATGACGACCGTGCCAGCTTGAGCGAAAATCAAGACCGCCGCCCCACACCCTCGCGTAACAACAAACAGCACCTTAGTTTTACCTACAACTACGACGAACGCACAAGAAGCACCTCCGTCGTTGCCAGCATCAGTGCTAGGCACCCTCAGAGGAAAACAAAAGCAATCTACGACAACGATCGAGATTCACATTACGCCTTTAGGTATTATAACCCTAAAACTGGACGCTGGCCGAGTCGGGATCCGATTGGGGAGCGGGGTGGGTTGAACCTTTATGGGTTCGTTGGAAATGACGGGGTGAATCGGGTGGATTATTTGGGGTTATGTGAAGGTGGTGATTGTGCTAGTGTATTTAGTGCTTGCAAGGAAGCTGCAAAGAGTGATTACACTACATGTAGAGCAGCTATCAACCCTGCAGCTAGAATACGTCTCGATAAAGAAATTAAAAGGCTAAAAAAAATCAGAGACATTGGTCTGAAAATTGCAGCGAAAGGATATGCATGGGCACAGAAAAGATGCGCCAGTATGGCTTCTGCAACATATACTGAATATGCGGCACAAGTAAATTGTGATACAGCTACTGATGAAGCCAATGCCATCGCAACGGGCTTAATTACCTCAATATATTCTAGTGCTACATTAGGTGCTCAAGCGACAGTTAAAGCCTGGGTTCTTGGTCAGGAAGGCTTATGCCTGACAAATTTTATCACAGACAAAAAAGACTGTAAGTCTCAGAACGAAGATTGTAAAAAAAGGCATACTTTGGAAGGCGTGCTATACTGATAACAAAAGAGAGAATGGTGGGAATTTTAGTGCGTTATGCAAATGAAAGTTAATATATTAATAGTCCTTGCATTATTGTTTATTTTTGTGACGAAGGGTTTTTCTGACGGTGTTTACACAGATGATTTGGTAACATTTAAATACACTTATGGTACTAAAATTCAAAAATATGGTATAAATGACGGTTATTACATAATTAAAAACCTTGGAATTCAGGGATCAATTCAAGTAATTCCAGGCGAGTATTCTGAGGAAAAATTAAAGGAGGAAGTTATAGAAAAAACAACAAAATTTCTACATGAACCTTCAAACAGCAATATTGTATACTCTTTGATGAAAAAGCCTGAAGTTTTGATGATTGATGGAACCAAAGCTTATAAAACTACGTTTTTAATCAAATCAACTGATTCTGTTGAAAAAATCACAACTACTATTTACTATCTAGTCATAAATGGGAATCTTGTTACTTTTATGATTTCTCAAAATGGGAAAGTATTAGAGCTTAGCACAATTGAGAAAAAACTTTTAACCATTATAAATAGCTTCAAGCTTAGGGCGCGCTAAAAAATAAAGTGGTTAACGGGTATGACCTGAGCCAAATGTAAGAAAAGGGGTCAGAAAAGGGGTCAGAAAAGGGGTCAGTCAGCATATCTTGACAAATAGCATAACTTGTTTCTTGATAGCGAGTTACCTTAATTTTTCGACGCTCCATTTTCAGCATTTATGGCAAATTCGAACACCAAAGGCTTTCGCTGAAGTCGAACGGTTCCGCCCCCACCGTGGGCAGGTGAACTTAGCAGGTATGCTTTAAACGACTTGAGGTTGATTGGTCGGTTCAGGCTGACGGTGATCCCTTTTTGTGATTTTCACGAATACTAACCGCGACGAGCATACCATGACGTTGCACACGGACCCACGCCCTCCCGCGAACGCGCATACGCGTCAGGCTAACGGCCCTTGATTTATCAAAGATGCAGCCTCTGAGGCCATCGTAACAAGACAATTCTAGGGACGGCCGTCCCTAGAATTGTCTTGTTACGATGGCTGTCCATTCCTCTAAAAACGACACCGCCTCTTTGAA